>JADJOM010000003.1:600000-885000 GCA_016713785.1 Gemmatimonadota bacterium
GGGCGGAAGGCGACGATCTGCACGTCAGGCCGGTGCGGGACGCGCAGGGCGGGGCATGCGTGGGCTCAGCGCGCCGGGAGGCGGAGGAACACCATCGCCTGCCGCACCACCGCGCCCTCCCGCGCTTCCTGGGCGTTGTAATACAGCAGGGTGTGGCCCGTCGCCTCCAGCCGCCCCACCGCGAAGGTGGCCACCACGCCGGTCAGCGTCCCCGGATCCAGCGTCTCCAGCTTCCACTGCGGCCCCGACCAGCGCCCCGTGGCACGCTGGTAGTCGGAGGCCTCGACCAGGCTCCGGGTGGCCAGGACGCCGTAGCTCGTCCGGATCACGTCGGCGACGGTGTCGATCTCGAGCCCGCGCAGGCTCGGCGGCGCAAAGTCGTCCGGCATGCGCCACCCCGTGGGCGTCCGCGCGAGGGTCAGCGGCACCGTCAAGGCGGGACGGAACTCCAGGGTGGTGGAGAGCGCCTGGAACTCCCGGTACTCCTCCGCGGTGACCCCGAGGCGCGCATCGTAGGGCAGGGGCTCGCCGGGCGTCGACGCCTCCACGTGACGCCGGAACCACTCGGGGTCGGCACGCGCCGCCTCCTGGATCCGGCCGGCGAGCTCCTGCAGCCGTGGTGGGGCCCATTCCTGGAGCAGCTCGGCCTCCACCGTCGTGGCGGGGAGGAGCGGCACCAGCAGCGCCCCCGACGACTGCGCCGCCAGCGGGTGGCCCAGCAGCGCCAGCCCGGCCAGCCATCGAACCATGCGGACCATCGGGACTCCCGCGAGAGGGTACGGCCGGCTACGTCGTGACCGGAATGCCCTGCAGTCGCGGCTTGCGGCTGAGCAGCCCGGCCGAGAGGAGGGTGAACAGCAGCCCCACCGGCAGCGGTTCCAGGAACGTCACCGCGATGTTCACCAGCGGGTTCTGGTACAGCGCATTGAACTTGGCCATCTCCGCCGCCTGGGCCGCCAGCTGGGCCTCGGTGGCGCCGCCGGCCCGCGCCTTCTCCAGGCTGTGGGCCGCGTACTGGTCGGCGAAGTCATTCTCGGTCCCGAAGTAGATGACCTCCCAGGTGGCCACGTAGCAGGCGGTCGCCACCAGGGTGATGAGCAGCCCGGCCACACACGCCTTGCCGAAGGAGATCCGCCCGCCGAGGACGGTGTCACGATACGACCGGACGCCGAAATACACCATCAGGAAGGCGAGCACCATCGTGGTGTAACCGATGATGGCGCCCTTGTCGAACCCGATCTGTTCCTGGAACGGGAGGGTGATGAGCAGCATCGCCGACAGCACGCCGCCCGCGATCAGCCCGAAGGTCAGTACGATCTTCCGCATGCAGACTCCAAGGGGGTTGAGGACGGCCGAGTCTAGCCTCCGGCCCCGGTGGGCGCATCACCCGAAGGGGTGATTTTGCGCGTTCGGGCCGGAAAATCATGCGAAAGTGGGAGGCCGCGGGCGCCCCGGGCCCGCCGCGGTCTCCTCCGGCGGGGAGCTCAGGGGATGAGCCGGAGGTCCTTCCCCAGCTGCACCGCCTGGGTCCGGCGCCGGGCCCCCAGCTTGTCGAACACCCGGCTCAGGTGGGTCTTCACGGTGTTCTCGCTCACGTGCACCCGGTCGGCGATCTCCCGGTTGCTGAGTCCCGCCGCGATGAGCTCCAGCACCTCGAGTTCCCGCGGGGTCAGGCCCAGGGCCTCGAGCGTCCGCTCGTCCCGGACAAAGGTGGCGGGCGCCTCGACCACGACCTCCCGCACCACCACCCGTTCCGGGCCGGGCCGGGTGAGCCGCAGCCCGAGCCAGATGCCGAGCCCCGCGAACACGGCGGCGACCAGGCCGCCGTAGATCTCGATCGAGTGATCCACGACCAGCCAGCGGTACTCGATGGCCCGGAGCGCCGCGATCAGCACCCCGCACAGGATGCCGTACAGAAGCACGTGCTTGCGCATGCCCAATTCTATCGGTGGCTCCCACCCCGGCGAAACGGGGGGACACCCCGGGCCCGCGTCCCCGGCCTCGGGCCACCATGGACCAGCCCACCGCCCGCGTCCCGCGCGGGGTGGATGCCGACTGCTTGCCGTGGGTCGGTGCGCGCCCCATGTTGGGACCGGCAGGCGCTGCCTCGCGCTGACCCCTCCCCACCCCGACCCCCTCGGACCATGTCGACCATTCCCTTGAAGGACCGGCGCTCCCGGACCGGCAGCACGCTTCGTGGCAACCCGCTCCGCGCCCACCGCCTCGCGCGGCAGGAAGCCGCCGACCGTCCCCTGCGTCGGCTCACCCGCGAATACCACCAGGCCTGTCGCAAGCTGATCCCCGCCGCGGACCTCAAGCGCGCCGCCGCCATCGCCCACGCGGTGAAGCTCGAGTGGCGGCAGGCCAGCCTCAAGGCGGGCGGCGACGCCACCCGCCTCGAGGCCCTCAAGGACGCCGCGCGCCGGAAGTTCCACCGGCAGGCGGCCCGCGCCCTGCCCGGCTATCGCAAGTGGCTGGCGCTCACCAGGGGCTACCGGAAGGTGCAGCTCCAGCTGGACAGTCACGCCCTCTCCGGGGCGGCGGGGCCGAGGCTGGATGTCGCCTGGGGAGAGCGCCCCCATGCGCCGCCGCCGGGCGCCCTGGAGTTCGTGCCCCCCTTTCCGCTGTTCGATGTCCAGATGCTCGACCCCCGGGGGCGCGTCACCGCGGACACCTCCTTCGCCGGCCCGGCGGCCGGCAACCTCGTCAACAACTTCGTCTTCGACCGCGATGAGAGCACCCCGGCGATCATCGGGGCCTTCGGGCTGACCACCCGGCCGGACACCGCCACGAGCCTCGCCTCCTGTGGCGGCAACGTCACCCTCCCGCGCACCGGCCGGCTGCAGGTCAACGCGAACGTCCGCAACTACTACAACAAGGCCGTGCTCTCCCTCCGCGACCGCTTCGGCTTCTCCTACGGGAAGCTCGGCCTGCAGGTGCGGCTCTTCATCGACGTCATCCGCGGGCGCGACGTGATCCACCTTCCCACCACCATGCTCGCGACCAGCCTCGACTCCGATGGCGACGACGTGAGCCGCACCGTGACCGACATCGACAACTCCATGCTGTTCCAGGTCGAGGGCGTGACCGAGGAGACCCTCGACGCCGGGGAGCGGGTCCAGGTCATGGTCGGCTCCGAGGTCTACATCGGGAGCGAACAGGACGACATGGACAGCCACGCGAGCGCGGTCTACTACTGGCAGGTCCGGAAGATGTTCGTCGCGGTGATCTGAGCGGGCGGCCCCGTGCGGGCGCGCGTCACCCGCGCCGCGGCCCGAACGGGCTGAGCGTGCCCCACGGCAGCGGCCGCCGCGCCACCGGGTAACGCGCGGCGCAGGCCGCGCGCACCGCGTCGGGCAACCCGTCCACCGCGGGCAGCACGTGCAGCCACCAGATGGGATGGCCATCGGCGGTGGAGAGCGCCGCGCGGCGGGGGCTGCCGAAGCAGACGGTCACCCGGCCCCGGTTGTCGTCGTGGGTTGCCTCCAGCAGTGCCTCGAGCGCGGTGGGCGCCGGCCGCGCCACGCGGCGGAGCCCGAACCAGGACCGCTCGGGCGGGGGCGGCGGGAGCGGCTCCGCCGGGCCCGCCGCCACGGCGACCGTCGCCACCAGCAGCGCCCCCAGCGCCTCGAACGCCGCATCCCACTCGGCATCCGAGTCCTCGAACTCCTCGAAGCCCGCGTCCGCGAAGCAGCTGTCCGCGTCGATCGGGGTGGGCCAGAGCGCCACGCCCTGCGCCCCCGGCAGCGCCGGCAGTCCCGCCAGCGCGGGATCGGGCGCGTCCCAGTAGATCCCGCGGATCGCGGTCACGGCGCGGCCCGGGCCGCCGATCGGCGTTCGAGCCACGTGCGCTGCCCCGCGGCGAGGGTGCTGTCCCGGCGCTCCGCCGCGGCGATCCACCCCAGATACAGCGGGCTCTTCCGCAGGTAGCTCATGTACCGCGGGTAGCCGGCGGGGTCCTTGCCGCGCAGGATCTCCACCGCGGTCCGCACCGTGGCGCCCGCGAAGCCGTTCCAGATCGCCTCGCCGGTGGCGGCGGAGGCCAGCCGCGGGGCGCCGAGGTAGCCCGGCCACCCCGGCCGGCGCGCCACGGCAAAGGCCGAGTCGTAGCTCCCGCCCGCCACGGTCGGGGCCTGGCGGAAGTCCGGCGCCACGCGCGTCGAATCGAGGTAGAGCATCATGCTGTGCTCGTCGAGCCCCGCGTGGAGCGAGACGCCGTCCTCCGATCGCACCGAGTCCGGCAGGGTGCCGAGCACGCTCCCCCAGCCGGCAAGCACCGGCAGCAGGCCCCAGAGGTTGACCATCGTCCCGCCGGTGCTCTCGCGGAAGTAGTCGCCGGCGTCGTCGAGGGCCTCGATGTGGAGCGGGGAGCCGTGCACGTGCACCACCAGGATCCACCGGAAGCCCTGTTCGCCGAGTTCGGTGGCGAGGTCCATGAACATCGCGCGCAGCACCGAGGGCCGCACCGCGTAAGTCCCGGGAAAGCTGAACCGCCCGCCGATCTCGTTCGACCCGCTGCTTCCTGCCGAGATCACCGGGAACCGCAGCACCGTCCACCCCGGCAGCGCGCGGGTGATGCCGGCCGCGAGGGCGTCGCTGAGCCGGTCGCTGAGGATCCCGTCGGTGAAGGCGGGCAGGTAGGGGCCGTGCTCCTCCAGCATGCCGCCCTGCAGCAGCACCACGGTCCGGGAGCGATCCAGCGCGGCGATCTGCCGGGTGGTGAGGTCGCCGACCCGGAGGACCTGGGCCAGTGCCGGCCGCGACCCGCCGGCGGCGAGTCCCAGCACGGTGGCGAGGCACAGGGTGGCCATGCGCATCGGTGAACTCCCCGGGCGGTGAAGGGTGTGGCTAGTAGCGCAGCGCGATCCGCTGCGCCTCTTCCGCGTTGTACAGCGTGAATTCCGCCTCCGCGTACCGCGGTTTCCCCATGCGCTGGTGGTTCCGCGACACCCCCGCGCCCTCCTTCGGCTTGGGGAAGGGAAACCAGCGCATGTCCATCCGGCCGTTGCCGTTCCGGTCGTGGATCACGGCGATCGCCAGGCTGGAGTCGAACGGCAGCCCGGCGAACACTGCTACCGCCGAATCCCCCGCCGGCACCAGCCGCTGCACCGCCCGGGCCGAGTCGGGCGACAGCCACGCCGATGCCCGGTCGTACAGCGCGACGACGAGCTCGCCCCCCAGCTCGGCCCGTACCCCGGTGACCGTGACCGTGAGCGTGGCGATCCCGGGTGCCTGCGCCCGGAGCGGGCCACCCGTGGCCAGGATCAGCATGAGCGCCCCGGCAAGGCGCCAGCCACACCCTCGGGCCGTCAGGCCGGCCGCCGGAAGTCGTCGAGGCCGTCCCAGAAGCTGATCTCGGGCGGGCCGGCGAGAAACTGCGGCGCGCGCGCGATGAACGCCCGCAGGTGCGGGGTCTGCATGTGCGGGCCGGTGTACGCCGCCTGGCTCGACCACTGCTCCAGCAGGAGGATGCGGGTGGGGTCGGCGGCCTCCCGGTAGAGCTGGATGCCGGTGCAGTCCGGCTCCGTGGCCACGACGGTGGCGATCAGCGCCGACAGCTCGCGGTGCGCCGTCTCCGCCTGCCCCGGCAGGGCACGATAGGCGATGTGGACCAGGGTGCCTGGGGCGGGCATGCGAGGAACTCCTGCGGCGAGGGGGAATCGGCCGGCGACCGTCGCGAAAGCTGCGCGGGCCGGCCCCCGGGCGCCAGCCGGGACGCGCACGCCCCGCGCCGGCTATCGCAGGTGGCGCAGCTGGGCGGAGAAGGCCGGCGCGATCCACTTGATCTCCTCGCCGATCCGGGCTTCCGGCGCGAGGATCGCGCACCGCCCCGCGGTGGCCGTTGGCCCGGTTCAGCGCGTGGCGGGGCGGGCGCGCGTCATGGCGCCGACATCCAGAGGTGGCCCGCCACGAACACGAGGAAAACGGCGAAGGCGCGCTGCAGGTCCCGGGGGGAGAGCTTGAGCGCCAGGTGCGCGCCCACCCACGCGCCCACGAAGAGCCCCGCCGCCAGCTTGAGCGCCACCGGAAGGTCGAGGAAGCCGCTGCGGTAGTATCGATAGGCGCCGAGCGCCCCGACGGGGAGCAGCAGGGCGGCCAGCGAGGTGCCGGTGGCGGTCTCCGGCTTCATCCGTGCAATGAGCAGCAGGGCGGGGACGATCACCACCCCGCCCCCGATGCCGAAGAGTCCCGAGAGGATGCCGGCGATGCCGCCGATGGCGAGGAATTGCATGGGAACCGCTCCGTGAGGGGTGAAATCGGGGTGCCGGTCCGAGGGGGCGCGGCCTGTGGCGTCCGCCGCGTTCAGGATGGGTCGCTGCCCTGGCCCGACTCCAGGTGGAACCGGTGCAGCACCGCGTGGACCACCGGGCCCAGCATGATGCCCGCCATCACGATGAACACCAGGCCCGCGAACAGCGCGTAGCTGCCGATCAGCCACTTGCCCGGCGTGGTGCTGACCCGGTCCACGGGGCCCATCCCGCCCATGAGCATCGCCGCGTTGAGGAACGCATCGGCCCAGCCCAGCCCCTCCTGCCAGTGATAGAGCGCCATGCCGAGCAGCAGCGTGATCACCAGCAGCGGCAGCAGGCTCAGGGCCCGCAGCCCCATGTGGCCGGCCACGGTCCACGGCTGCGGGTGACCGAGATACGGGGGGAGCGGATGACGGGGGCGGGTCATGGAGGAACCCCGGGCAGGGGGAAGTGCGGTCCCGCCGCAGCTGGCGGCACCGCCGACGATCACCCGGAATGCATAGCGCCGGCGCCGCCGCCAGGGCAGGGGGCCCCGTGGGCAGCCACGGACGCCAGGGGTGCCCCTGGTCGCTCAGCGCCGGGCATACCGCACGGCCCACGATACCCGCCCGCCGGCCGGGCTGGTGAGGCGCACGACCCGCACCCCATCGGCGCGGAGCCGGCTGCCGGCCCGCGCGCCCGTGGCCGTCACCCCCGCGTACCGGAAGCCGGCCGGCTCGGTCAGGTACATCTCGTACGGGTCGTCGGCGACGAGGTCGCTCTCCCCGCGGAGCGATGGGTCGGCCCATTCGACGTGCGCCAGGTCGGGGCCACCGCAGGTCACGTGGCGGTTCGTGGCCAGCAGCTGCGGATGCGCCACCCCCGCCCGCAGGCAGAAGACCTGCACCCCGTACGGTGCGGCGATGGGACCCGCGGCCAGGGTGTCGCGCACCACCCCGCGGTAGCTCCGCGTCCAGAACTCGAAGGCATGGTACGCCCTCCCGGCCGGGAGCCCGAGCTCCGCGAGCGGCACGCCGGCCCCGTCGTCCCGGGTGCGCGCCAGCACCGTCCATTGTTCGAAGGGCCGCGCCACGTCCAGCTGGTAGAGGGACACGACCTCCCGCTGGTCGGCGTCGAACGCCCGCGGGCCCGAGCCGCTCACCTCGACATCCGCCAGCGCCAGCCGCGCGGAGCGCGAGGGATCCACGTCGTACACCTGCCCGGGCCTGGTGAACAGCACCGGGGCCGTCCGGCGCGCCGCCTCCACCCGTCCGGTTTCGTACACCGCGGGCCGGTCCGTCAGCATCAGCACCGAGCCGGTGAGGGTCGTCAGCGTCGCCGCCCGATACCCGTCCGGCTGCCGCAGCTCGATGTGGTCCGGGTCGTTGCGCCAGACCACGTTGTTGAAGGAGTTGTACTGCGCGAACGAGCCGTACCCGAAGCCATCGTCGCCCACCCGCATCCCGTCCACCAGGCCGATCAGCTCCGGACGGATCCCCCAGCAGGCCAGCAGGTAGACGTCGTCGCCCAGCGCCACGCGGACCCGCTCCACGACCCCGCGGAACACCGCGGCCCGGTCGAGCCCCCGCGCCGCCAGCGTCGCGGCGTGGCTGTTGTAGCCCTCGTACCGGAGGTGACGGAGCGCGTCGAGCTTGACGTAGCCCCAGCCCATCCCCCGCAGGGCCCGGTAGACCGGGGTCACCAGCGTATCCATCGCGCCCGCCGCACTGCCGTCCATCACGTAGCCCACCCAGTTCCCCCAGGCCGGCGCCCCCGTGGCGTCGGGAATGAACCACCCGGGATGCGCCTGCGCGGCCTCCCGGTCGTGGAACGCGACGTTGGTCCACAGCCCCGGGGTGAGCCCCTGGGCCCGGATCGCCTGCTGCAGCGCGGGCAACCCGCCCGGGAACTTCGCGTTCGGCTCGAGCCAGTGCTCCGGTCGCCCGATCGGCAGCTGCTGGTACCCGTCGTCCACCTGCAGGTACTGGTACCCATAGGCCCGAAGCCGTCGGCCGAGCACCTCGGCGGTCGCGGCGATGTCCCGCGCGGTCACCCGGTCGAAGTAGGCATACCAGGAGGTCCAGCCCGCCACCGATCCCGTCCAGGGCCGGTACTCCCAGGGCCGGTACGCGGTGAGCCCGCGGTGCCGCTGGTAGAACCGCGGCCGGAAGCGGAGCGCCACCTCGCCGCCCGCCGCCACGAGGGTGAAGGCGCTCCCGTCGCCCGTTCCGGCAGCCGGCGTCACCTCCACCCCCGCCGGGACGTCCACCGACAGCACCCAGTCCGCGCGCCGGTCGTACACCGCGCGATTGAGCCGGTTGACCGCCGGTCCCACGGCGTGCCGCACCACCCGGAGCCCATCCTCACGCGGCTCTGCCTCCGCCGCGAACGCCTCCGCCGAGCCGCCCACCGTCCCGCGCACTTCGAGCCGGCCCGATCGCGCCGTCCACTTGAGGACCTGGGTGACGCGGCCCGCCGTGCTGTCGAGGAGCTGCACGAAGTCCGGCGGTGCTCCGCTGGCCGTGACGAAGCCGTGGAAGAGGGTGTCGGACCGGTAGAGCAGCGTGACGACGCTGTCGTGGGCGGTGAGGGTGGCGGGCGCGGCCGGCGGCTCCGCGACGGCCTGGGCGGCGAGCGCCGCCCCCCGGGTGAGGGCCAGCACCGTGAAGGCGACGGGCAGGCGGAACATCGGCATCAGTCGGTCTCCTGTGGGTCCCCGCCGCGGCGGCGCGTCCGGACCGTGGCCCCGGGACGTGCCGGCTTCCCAACGTCCCCGGCGACCGGTAAGGTATCCCGCACCGTACACCTCCTCCCCTCACCCCGCGCCAGGTGCGCCACCGTGAAGACCCGACTCGCCGGCCTCGGCCTCATCGCCTGCGGCCTCCTCGCCGCGCTGCTGTTCGTCTATCTCCCGCTCCGCGATGGCGCCGTCGGCGTGATGGGGCCGGTGCGAATCAAGGCGCTGGTGTTCATCCCGCTCGCGATCGTGACCGGCCTGGCCTTCCTGCTGGGCGGCCCGCCGGTGCTCGACGCCTTCCAGGCCCGGCCCAAGTCCCGTGCACAACTCGCCCTGGTGCTCGGGATCATCATCGCGTCAGGCGTGCTGACCGGCGCCGGCTACTGGCAGATCAAGACCCGCTGGCTCGCACCCCCGGCCCCGTCGATCCTCGATGTCGGGCCCGGCGCGCCACCGCCGGTGCCCCGGCCCTGAGCCCGCCTCAGCCGTCCTTGATGTCGGGCTCCACCAGGTGGGCCAGCTGCCCCAGTGACTCCTGCCACCCCAGGTAGCACATCTCGACCGGGATCGCCGCCGGGATCCCGGCCTGGGTGATCGACACGTCGGTGCCGCAGAGGACCGGCCGGAGCGTGACCGTGACCGTCATCTCGCCCGGCGGCCCGGGCGCGTCGAAGCGGTCGGTGTAGACGAGGCGCTGCGCCGGCACCAGCTCCAGGTACGTCCCGCCGAACGAATGCCCGGCGCCCGTGCCGAAGTTGATGAACGACGCCCGGTGGCTGCCGCCCACGCGCGCCTCCAGCTGGTGCACCTGGCACAGGAAGCCGTGCGGCGGCAGCCACCGCGCCAGGGCGTCGGGTTCGAGGAAGGCCCGGTAGACCTTCTCGGGCGTGGTGCGGAGCACGCGATGCAGCTGGATGGTGCCGGGAGTCATGAGGGTGGCTCCGGAAGCGGGGCGCCGCGGGGGCGCCGTGTGACTGAGATGAAGTCGGAGCGCGTCACCGCGGCGCCGGACCTCACTGGCCGGCGGGCGGTTGCCAGAGCTCCACCTTGTTCCCCTCGGGGTCCATCACCCAGGCAAAGGCGCCGTACTCGGACTCCTCCATCGCGCCCACCAGCTGGCACCCCTCCTCCTGCAACGCCGCGACGAGGGCACGAAGGTCGTCCACGCGGTAGTTGACCATGAACGCCGCCGCGCTCGGCGCAAACTGGTTCCCCGCCTGCGGGCCGATCGACCAGGCCGTCGTCCCGGCCACCGGGCTGCCCGCGGCGTCGGTCCACGGGAAGGCCGCGCCCCCCCACGCCTGGACATCGATGCCCAGGTGCCGCTTGTACCAGGCCTGGAGCGCGGGGGCATCCTTGGCCTTGAAGAAGATGCCGCCGATGCCGGTGACGCGTCGCATGCCATCCTCGAGTGTGGAAAGGCCGTGCCTGCGTCGATCGCAGGCGAATCCATCGGTGTGTCCGCCAGGGCAGGGTGGCGGCGTTGGTGCCCCTAGCGCAGCAGGAGCGCCGTGAGCAGCGACCCCAGCAGCGCGCCCACCGCGCCGCCGATCCCCAGGAGCACCATCGAGGCCCGCCGGCGCTCCCGCTCCGGCGCCGCGGCCGCCGGGGCCAGCCATACCTCCGAGAGGCGGAAGGTCCTGGTGGAACCCCAGCCGTCGCTCAACTTGATGCGCTGCCGCTCGGGGGTGTAGGCCACGACGGTCCCGGTCCAGGGGCCCCACATCGGCCAGTCACAGCTCACGCGCTCCCCTGGAAGGAACCCGCACGGGCGCACCCCCTCCGTCGGGATGGCATGCTCCCCGCCGCGCAGGAACCGCACCTGCGTGCTCTCCGGGGTCGTCGCCAGCACCTCGGCAACATAGCAGCGGCCGTCGATGGAGCGGGCCCACGCCAGGCTGCCGACGGTGGGCGGGGCGAGGGGCAGGTCAAGGCGCTCGGCCAGCGCGCGCTCCACCGCCCGCCGCGACAGCCCGACCTCCTCCGCCGCCCCGATCAGCGCGGCGACATCCGCCGTCCGCTCGGCCCCCCGCCGTGCCACGCTGTCCAGCTCCTCGGCGCGGGCGAGGATGTCGCGCAGTTCGTCATCCGTCAGGGACACGTGCGCCTCGGGTGAGAGGAGTCGGGGAGCGAGGAGGCCGCGGCCGCCCGGCGTCTGCCGCGGCGGCGGCACCGTCCATGGCAGGGGACAGCGGCGGGGAGCCCGGCCTACCGGGCCGTCCCGGGGCGCTCCACGGTGACGTTCTTCGCCAGGGTCTTGAACCGCACGCCGCTGTCCTGCACGACGGTGATGGTGACGGCGCCAGTCTTGCTCGTGTGGATGTCGCGCACCGTGCCGGACTTGCCGGCATGGGTGCCGCCGACCACCTGGCAGCGGTCTCCGTCCTTGATCCGAGCCTGGGCTGCAGCCTGCATGGGGATGCTCCTTGTCGTCATCGGGTCCAGGGGTGTCGTTTTCCCGCCGGGCTGGGCATTCCGCGCCAGGGCAGCCATCCTGCCCTCCGGCGACGGGGTTCGGGGAGTGGCGGGCGGCTGACCGGAGGCGGCCGCTCAGGCGATCGGCTTGAGCACCAGCCGCCCGTACGCGAGGAACGCCATGAGCAGGCCCAGCGCCGCGCTCATGACGATGGACCCCACCTCGCGATACCGCACGTGCACCCAGATGAACACCAGGCTCTCCAGCGCCAGCACCCCCGCGGCCACCACCGTGAGGCCCGGGCGCCAGCGGAACGCGGCCGGCAGGATGAGCCCCAGCACGCAGGCCAGCTCGAGCATGCCCAGGGCCGTCCACGCCTGCCGCGGCAACGCGCCGAAGGAGGGGACGTCCCCGCTCACCTTGTCGAACAGGAACACCTTCATCACGCCGGACGCGCCGTACAGCAGCGCGCCGACGCCCTGCAGGATCCACAACACGATATGCAACCTGCCCCCCTTGGTGTGCGCGTCAGCCTGACGCGGGGATTGCTCAACGACGCGAGCACGGCGTCCGGGCGGGGTGCTGCCTGGCCCGCGGGGTCACGGATGGGCCGGGGTCAGCGGAGCAGCACCCAGACCAGGACCAGACCTGCCACAACAAGCGCGGCCGTCAGCAGCAGGGGAATCACCGCCGCGCCAGTCGTGGGAAGGTCGTGGGGGGGGAGTCGCCTGGAGTGCCGGGAGAACGCGACCCCTCCATAGGCAGTGGCCAAGGCCCCGAGCATGACCAGGGCAGCCCCAAGGACCGGTGAGACGCCGTGGCCGGCCACCTCTCCCGGCAGGTGCTGGAGGCTCACCAGTCGCAGGAACAGCCCGAATCGCGCGACGACGAAACCGAAGCCCATGATCGTCAGGCCAGTCCGCAGCCACGCGAGCAGCGTCCGCTCGGCGGCGAAATAGACGCGGGGGTCCGGGGAGTTGGTCATGGGCAGTGTCAGGGTGGGCGCCGCGACGCGGCCTGGAAAACCCGGGGACCGATGCACGGTCCTGCCAGGAGCATCGTGCATGTTCAGCCGCCGCCCCAGGCTGGGAACGTCCGCGTGAGTCGGACTCTGGGAGGCCGACCCTGCCTCCAATCTCTCGACCATCGGAGCCTGCGGCAATCCCCGGCCCTGCCCGCGGTGCGGGTCGCAGGCCGCGCGGACGGCCTCCGGTGTCTCGAATACTTAGGTATTTACAAAAGTATCAGTCTGTGCTAGACTCGGAGGAGCACGATGGATCACCCGCGCATCGGGAAGGGGCACCACATGGCGCAGGTCGCCACCGATCAGGTCTTTCACGCCCTGGCCAATCCCACCCGGCGCCGGGTGCTGGAGCGGCTCTCGGCCGGACCCGCCACCGTCAGCGAGCTGGCGGATCGCTTCGACATGCAGCTCCCCTCGTTCGTGCAGCACCTCGGGGTGCTGGAACGCAGCCGGCTGGTGCGATCCGCCAAGCGCGGGCGGGTGCGCACCTACGAACTCGTCCCCGAGCGATTCGCGGTGGTTGAAGGCTGGCTGGCGGCGCGCCGGCGGGAGTGGGAGGCGCGGCTCGACCGGTTCGACGCCTACGTCAAACAACTCAAGGACAAGGAAGCGGCCCCATGACCACGCAGTCCCAGTTCAATCCGAAGCTGGACTTCGCCATCGAGCGGTTCATCGACGCCCCCCCGCGGCTCGTCTGGGCCGCACTGACCCTGCCCGAGCACCTCAAGGAGTGGTACATGCCCCGGGCCTGGGGGCGGGTGGCGCGCGCCGAGCTCGACCTGCGGCCGGGCGGCATCGTCCGCATCGACATCGCCGTCGGCGATGGCCCGGACGCGCCCAACGTGGGCTGCGTCCTGGAGGTGGTCCCGATGGAGCGCCTGGTCTGGACGTCGATGCTGTTCCCGGGCTATCGCCCGGCGGTCTTCGACGACATCCCGATCACCGCCATCATGACCCTGGCACCGGAGGGCAGCGGCACCCGCTACGTCTTCACCGCGCTGCACCGGAATGAAGCCGACCTCGCGACCAACAAGGCGTCGGGCTTCTACGAGGGGAGCGAGATCGCCGTGGACCAGTTCGTGGCCCACGCCCTCACGCTGCGCTAGTCCCGGGTGGGGCTCAGGGTCACGGTGCCGGCCGCAGCACCCGGTCGCCGTCGACCCGCACGATGACATAGGTGATCCGTGGCGTGAGCAGCTCCGCGAAGCCGTGCGGCGTGTGCGGCGGGATCACCACGATGTCCCCGGGCCCGACCTCCCGCCGGATCCCCCCGCGGATGGCGGTGCCCCGGGCGCTCGGCCCGATGAGCCCGAGCACCACCGGGCTCTCCGGCGGGAACGGGCGGGCGTCCACCAGCGTCCCGCCCACCACCAGGATCCCGCGTCCCTCCCGGATCTCGTACACCTCGGTGATGGCGTCGTGCACGATGGCGTCGGGCGGGGTGCGGCCGTCCACCTGGGAGCGCCGCACCATCGAGACCGCCACGTTGTAGCCGCCGATGGGCACGAACCGCACCCGGGTATCGGCCACCGGGGCGGTGTCGGCCAGGGTGATCGCATGCTCGAGCTCGGCGCTCGTCACGGCGAGGCTGCTGTCCGCGGGGCGCGCGGGCGCGGCCTGGGCCGACGCGAGCGACGGGACCAGCAGCAGGGTCAGGGCCAGGCAGGGAATGGCGCGGGGCATGGGTTCACTTGGTCGAGGGTTGGTGGTCGCCGCGGCGCCCGGCGCCCGGCGGGCTGTGGGCGGGAGCCTGCTTGCCCCACCGGGCAGGGGCGGCATCGAAGGCGAAGGCTGTCGGGCGGATCAGCCGGCGGCCAGGGCGGCGGAAAATGCTGGCTCGGCCAGTACCGAGGCCAGGGGCCGCGGCGGATCGGGCGGGGCGGGGTATGCGCCGATGGCCCGTTCGAACCAGCGGACGTCCCGCCACTGCCCATGCTTGAACCCCACGCGGTGGTAGGTACCGACCTCCCGGAATCCCATGGCCTCATGGAAACCGATGCTCGCCGGGTTCGGCAGGGCGATCCCGGCGTAGGCATTCTGGAACCCCTGCAGCCGGAGGACGCCGAGGAGGCTGGTGTACAGTGTACGGGCCACCCCGCGCCGATGCGCCCGCGCATCGACGTACGCGGAGACCTCGACCGACCACCCGTACGCCGCCCGTTCGCGGTGCGCGCTGGCGTACGCGTAGCCGAGGAGGGCCTCGCCCTCCACCCCGACGAGCCATGGGAACCGCGGCAGCAGCGCCTCCACCCGCCGCCCCATCTCCGCGCCGTCCGGCGCGCTGGCCTCGAACGACGTCGGATGCTCCTCCACCGCGGGGCGGTAGATCCGGGCCAGGTCGGCACCGTCCCCAGGCGTCGCAAGGCGGATCACCAGCCGCGGCGTCACTCGGCCCCCCGCGCCGGTCGTCACGGCCGCCGCGCCAGGGGGTCATCGAGGCCAGCGGCCACGATGCCGACATTGTCCATCCGCGGGACGCTCATGCCGCCTGCCGGTCGACCAGCTGCTGCATCAGCTCGATGGCGCCGTTGAGCACCGGCACCGCCACGGGATAGCCCATCAGCGCCTCCATCGTCCCCTCCCCGAAATAGAGCCCGCTCGGCGTCAGGAAGTTGATCCGGACCTGGCCCGCCGGCGGGGCGGGGCGGCGGGGTTCGAGCCACGGGCCGATGCGCTGCACCACCGCGACGCTGTGGGTGAGCAGCCGGTCGATGCACCCGTCGAGCGAGGCATCCGGCCGCTCCCAGACTTCCCCGGCGCCGGAGTAGTTGTAGTAGCGCGCCGAGTGGTCGTCGTACGCCGCCAGGAGATCCAGGCCCTCCGCCAGCGCGACCTCGAGGACCACGCCATGCACCTGCCTGGCCTGGGCCTCCGGCGGCTGCTCCCCCTGCGCCCGGAGGAAGCTCCAGGCCTGCAGGTAGTGGCGCGTCTCGAGGCCCGGCAGCGCAAGCACCTCGCGCCACCGGGCCCGCGCCGCGCCGGGATCTCCCGCCTCCAGGTGGTGCCGCGCCGCCGCGAAGGAGCTCCACGGCGCGTCCCCCACCGGAGCGCCCGCGGGCGGCCAGTGCGGCAGCGCCAGGTCGCCGAACAGGGTGTCGCGAAGAGTGAGGGGGGCCGCGCCGGTCGCGTCCGCGGCAGGGTGGTGGGAGCCCACGAGGTCCTCGTCGAAGGGGGCCAGCAGGCCGACAAGCAGAGCCGCCAAGGCTCCTGCATGGCGCGGCGCAGCGGTGGTGCCGGTGGGACAAACTGGGCCGGCTCGTCGGCCGCGGCAAGGACATGCCGGCTCCACGTCCGGCCCCCGCGCTACTCCGCCGTCGCCGCCCGGCGGGCGTCGCCCCGCAGCAGGGGCAGCCAGGCAAGCCACAGTTCGAGCACCAGGAGCGGGATCACCCAGCTCGCCCACTCACGGGTCGCGTCGCGCATGGCCTCATCCCGGACGTAGAAGAAGAGCCAGTCCTGGAGGTCATACATGAGCCGGAGCCAGACCAGCACCAGGGCCAGGCCGTAGCTCCGGATCATGAACAGCCGGTGGGCGGCGAAGCGCCGCCGGAGGGCGCACCGCCACGCGGCCAGCGTGAAGAAGAGCCAGAGCGCGCCGAGCAGGACGATCGGCAGGCGCGAGCCCTCGTACTCGATGGTCGCGCCCAGGTAGATCGCGGAAAGCGCGGCGATGGTGGCGCCGCCGATGTAGCACCGCCCGATGAGCCGATGGAGCGCCGGGCGTCGCGTGCGCAGGGAGGTGCTGAACTGCAGCGGGCCCCCGATGAACACGGCCAGCGCGGCGCCGAGGTGGGCGATGTACCACGCCTGCTTGTTGAGGAGGTCAGGCCCGAGCTGGCCAGGGGTCAGGAAGCGAAAGCTGATCGCGCGATACAGGTAGTAGACGCTCAAGGGGAGCAGGATGCCCCAGGCCAGCCGGGTCTGCACCGCCGTCGGGCGAGTCGTGGTCATGCGGTCATCGCTTCCCCCCGACCCCGGGCACGGCCGCGACCTGCCGCATCCAGGCGGCCACCTGGCGCGCGTCGAGGTCGGCCAGTGACCGGAGCTCGACGCCACGCGTCGCCTTGCCCATCGCCACCGGCGTCACCGGGGGGACCGGCGTGAGCGCCGTACCGTTCACGAACATCAGCTTGATGTGGCCGGCAAAGGCGCCGCAGGAAAAACACCAGCCATCGCCGACACCATAGTAGGCCATCCCCCACTTCACCGACCGCTGCAGGCCGGGCAGCGTCCGCGCCGCGAGGGCGTCGACGCGCTCCGCGACGCCGCGCTGCGGCTGCGGAAGGCTCGCGATGTAGGCAAGGACCGGCGCATCGCCGGCCGCCGCCTTGGCGGCGCTGGCCTTGCCCGTCACCATCGATGCCGGCAGGGGCGTGGCGGCCTTGGCCTTCGGCGCTTTCTTGGCCGGCTTCCGGCCTGCGGGCCGGGCCACCTTGTCAGTCTTGCGAGCCGGCATGGCGGTCTCCCGGAGCGGGAAGGTGTGTCGCCGCATCGTAGGCCTTCTCGAGCGCCGCCACGTCCAGCTTCACCATCGTCATCATGGCGTCCATCACGGCCTGCACCTTCCGGCTGTCCTTGTCGCCGATCAGCTCCATGAACCGCCGCGGCACGATCTGCCACGTGACGCCGAACGGATCCTTGATCCACCCGCACGCGCTCGGCGTGGCGCCCGCCGCGACCAGCTTGTCCCAGTACAGGTCGACTTCCGCCTGGTCCGCGCAGTCCACGTAGAGGGAAAAGCCCTCGGAGAAGCTGAAGTACGAGCCCCCGTTGTAGCCCATGAAGGCCTGGCCCCCGACCACGAACTCGGCGGAGGAGATCGGGCCATCCTTGCCGGTCCGGGCGACGTGCTTGATCCGGGAGTCCGGGAACGTGGCGGTGTAGAACGCGATGGCCGCCTCGAGCTGATCATTGAACATCAGGAAGGGTGTCACCTTGGTCATCGGACATCCTCCCTGTCGCGGAGGGGCGAGAGTAGTTGACGAGAGCGTGCCCACGCGCAGGTCCGCGTGGGTCGTGCCATTGTTGGCCCAGGTGGGTCTTTGGTTGAACGGGTGCACCCGCTGGTGCCGTGCCACCCAATCTCAACAGCGGCTGGCTTGAATCCACTGCCTGGGGCGGCCCTGCGCCACGCTCGCGCAGGGTGAGCGCCTGTTCCCTGGCGTCAGGCCATCGTCGGAATCACGCCTGTGCCTGATCGAGCGGGGCGCATCGGGGTCCCGGAAACCTACGTGGCAACGTATGGTCCTGCCAGCCCGCGGCAGCCGACCGGACCGCGCCCTGTCCACTGCGTGCGGTGGGTGACCGGCGGCCGTACGCTCTAGACGCTCGTGAGGATCGCGAGCGCCGTCCCGAGTGTCAGGAGGGAGGCGAGGCCCACGAAGTATGGGCGGAGGGAAGGATCGTTGAGACGGCCCCGGGCCACTGCGACGGCCGCGAGGGTCAGAAACCCGGCTGCCGCAAGGCAGGCGATGGCCCGGAGTGCCTGACTGACTGAAGGAGCGTGTGTCAGGGCCAGCAGCAGCGCCGCGGCGAATGCCCCCAAGGCTCCCGCAAGCAGGAGGAGCGCTCCGGGTAGCCTCCAGGCGGGACCAGGCGGCTGCGTCACAAACCGGTGCCAGGGCATGGCGCTCCAATGCGACAAGGGGAACTACGCTTCTGCAATGGCCGCGATCGAGATCAGCAGGCCTTCCACCCTGACCGGCAGCTTGGCGCCCTGCCGCGCGGGTGGATCCACCGGGAACCACCGCAGCCACTCCTCATTCATCCCCGCGAAGTCCGACTCGTTGGCCAGGACGACCGTCGCACTCACGACCTGGTCGAGGGAGCTGCCCGCGGCCTCGAGGATGGCCGCGATGTTCCGGAGGCACTGGGCGGTTTGCTCCTGGATGGTGGATCCGGCCAGGGCGCCCGTGGCGGGGTCAACCGGCGCAGTGCCGGAGACAAAGATGAGGCCTGCCGCGCGGGTCGCCTGGCTGTAGGTGGGCGGGGCGGCTGGAGCAGTGGTGGTCCGAATGACGGTACGGGGCACGGTGTCTCCAGCAGGACGCGGGGCGATGTCAGGGGTCCATGTCGTGCATGGGAAATCTAGTCTGCCGACACGTCACGGGCCCGGCGGGATCACGGGGGTGGATCAACAGCTGGCCGGCCAGAAGGACGCAGCCTTCTGTCCACGGGTTACCTGGGCGGAGTGTCGGTGGGGTGGGGAGTTCATGCGTGACCGAACACCCACGGTCGGCTGAGGCGCCCGGTCGGGGCCGCGGGACATACCCGCCATGGCACGTCGGCAGCCGCGGCGTGCCCGAGCTGCTGCACGATGACGGCGAGACCCGCCACGAAGAAACCCGCCGCGCACTGGCCCAGGCGCACACGCGGTGCGTCCACGCCAAGGACGCCAGGACCCTTTCCCTCGAGTCGCAGGAGGATCCACGAGAAGGCCAGCAGGATGGGGCCGATCATCACCGGGTGGGGTGAGGGAGGCGTGCCAAGGGGCGGACGACGCGCCCACTACGCGCGTAGGCGGGTTCTGTTTCGTCGCCGGACACCCGCGCATCACCTGCCTGGGGCGGCGGAGAGGAGGAACCCGTCGGGCTGGCGGGGATCACATGCTACCGGACAGTTAGGCTATGGCCGGGCCCCGACTGGTGGATGCGCTAGTTGGGCCGTGCCGGGACGGAAGCCGGAACGCGCTGCCCGATGCGCCCCCACCGGATGGCTGAGAGCCATGGGAGGAGGCGAGGCGAATGTGGGTCATAGCTGTAATAGACGTAGCGGGGTCTGCCCACGACATGACTCGCAGGCAGGAACCCCCAGAAGCGACTGTCGTAGCTGAAGTCCCGATGGTCCCCGAGCACGAGATAGGCGCCCGCCGGGACACGAAGCGGTCCCCAGTTCCGCCGATCGGGAACGAGCCCATCGGCGCGATGGAGGAGGAATGGCGCCTGCCAGCGAGCCATCTGCTCGCGGAGCTCCGGGGAGTCCGCGGGTCCACCCACCGACGAGTGACCCTGGGACCAGGCCGGCTGGAGCCGGTTGAGGAACAGCTCGCCGTTGCTCATGCCGACGCTGTCGCCAGGGACGGCCGCAATGCGGCTGACCGTGAGGAGACCAGGCGCTTCCACGGAAATGAAGGCCACGACCTCGCCACGCTGAGGCCGGTAACCCGGCCGAAGCTCCACCATGAGGTGGTCACCTGCCAGCAGCGCAGGCTCCATGGAGCCGGTGGGCATCCTGAAGGCCGTACGCCGCCCTGGCGCGCCATGGCCGCCAAGGAGCGCGGCGGCAAGGATAGCCGCGGCCAGCAGCGGCAGGATCAACAGGACCTTCGGTGTGCCCTTGAGCGTCATCGCAGGTGTCTCATCGCATTGGCCTGACGCCCCCGCAGATGTGGCCGGGCGCGGCGGGAGCGCGACGGTCCCGGGCACCTCGCCTGATGGTGCCAGACCCTTCCCAGGCTGACAGCCGCCCCCCGGCAGGGTCCATTCGGACGTCAGGCGCCTGCCGAGTCGACGGCTGAGACCGCTGGCCGGAGCTGGCTCCACGCCCACCCGAGCAGGGTGAGGACCAGGAAGGGATACGCGAAGAACGGCAGGGGCGACGAAGTCGGGAGCAGCGGGTGGCCGGCAAACAGCTGACTCGCCGTCAGGGCAAAGAGGCAGGCCGAGATGACACCGACCCCGCGAATCCAGGCGGGGAAGACGGGGGTCACGCTCACCATGAGCAGGGCGGTGGCCCAGAGGGCGGTGCCCGCGGCGAAGGCCGGCACGCTCCCAGCCGGCCCGGCGGCGGTCCCACCGAGGAGAACCCCCTCGCCGATCGCGAAGACGAGGAAGCCCGCCGCGGCGAGGTCGACGCCCGCCCGGAAGTACTTGAGGGCGAGGAGGGTGGTGCCCGCCACGAGGGCCACGCTGTCGAGGGCCCAGAGGCTCGCCTGGAGGGTGGCGGAGGAGGCGAAAGTGCCGGCGAGGCCGAGGGCGGCGCCCACCAGCAGCCCGGCGGCAGCGAGCCTCGAGAGGAGCCTGTCTGCAGAGGTCATCATGCTCGGGACCGTGGGGGAGAGAGGGGGGAGAGACCCGGGGTCGCACAGTGACCTGACGCCCGCGTACGACCGGCAGCGCGAGGGCTGTGGACTGTCCGTGGCAGCAACTTACCGCCCGGGCGCTGACAGGTCCATGCGCCAGGGGTGGCGGAGGCCAACGGGACCGCCACGAAGCGCGATGGCGAGCCTGGTGAACGCAGCCGCACCTCTCGGCGGACCCGCGAAGCAGGATAGCCTACATGCTGTACCCTGCACGACGAGTGGGTGGTCAACAAGCGCCCTCGGCATGCCGGCGGCACATACCGCACCCACGAATGCCCCGAGGTCCTTGCGTCCACCGATCGTCGGGACGCCTGCGGTGATGGAGGAGGCGCGTGAACCGATGGGTTCAGAGACGTGCTCTTCGACCCGCTCCCCCTTGCAGGGCCTTCCGGTAGACGAGGTCAGCGGCGACCAGGTCCTCCATGGCGTGGCCCATGGACTTGAACGCCGTCAGTTCGGTGTCGGAGGCGCGGGCCGCGGCCTTGCCCGACAGGAGATCGCCAAGTTCGGTGCCCATCGCAGGGTCGAGTCCGGTCAGCTCGCCGCAGCCGGCTGGGGGTGGCTCGAACGCGAGCCGGGATTCCACCACGAGCCTGCCCTGCCGGGCGATCTCGATGGGCAGTTCACCCCCCGGCGGGGCGTAGCCGACCGAGGTGACGTGAGCGCCGGGGGAGAGCCAGTCGATACTGATGACTGGAGTGCCGGACGAGGTGCAGAGGCAGACGACGTCGGCCCCGTGCACCGCCTGCTGGAACGACTCACAGGCGTGCGCGCGCGGGTCGGCTGCCGCCAGCGCCTGCGCGTCCGAGAACCTGCGTGAGGCGATCCGGATCTCGGCGAACGCGCGAACCCGCGGAAGCACCCGCAGGTGGGCCCGGCCCTGCACGCCGGCGCCGATGATGGCCAGCACCCGGGCGTCCCGTCGCGCCAGGCACCGGGCGGAGATGGCGGCGCAGGCCGCGGTTCTCATGGCGGTGATGTACGATCCGTCCATGACCGCCTGCGGCGTCCCGGTGGACGGATCAACGAGCGTGATGAGCGCCTGAATCGTCGGCAGGCCGCGGCTGCTGTTGCCGATGAAGGTCGACACGAGCTTGACGGCCATGGGATGGCCCGGAAGCCACGCCGGCTTGAGGAGCAGGTGGCCGGCGCCCGGGACGCCGACCTCGCTCCGCGGCGGCGACCGGACCCGTCCGTCGCTCAGCGCGAGGAAGCCGTCCTCGAGGCCCTCCAGGAGCGCGTCCACGTCCAGCAGCGACTGCACCTCGTCCCGGGTCAGCAGCAGCAGCTCCATGTCAGGCTCCTCCCAGGTCCGGCTGTCACAGCGGCCGCGGCTCCCAGGTGCACAGGGGGCCCTCGCACCAGGCTAGTCGGCGAACGCGGCGCGCAGCATCATGGCGGAGGTGTAGAGTATCACCCCGATCACCAGCCACCGCAGGATGTCCAGCGGCAGCTCCTTGACGATGAAGGCCGCGATCAGCACGGCGACCACGCCCGGAATCGCCATTGCCACGGCGGCCTTCCGGTTGTACGCCCCCTCCCGAATGAAGCGGATGGAGGCGGGCGGCATGAGGAAGGCGCAGGAACCCATCATGATCGGGAAGGCGACCCTGGGCGACAGGCCGAGGGCGAACACCAGGGCCATGCACGGCGCGTACAAGCCCACGCCGGCCGTCATCACCGCCCCCAGCAGGCCATTGACCAGGACCGCGAACACCAGCTTGCCGCCGTGCAGGCCGATGGCATCCCCCCCGCCCGGTATCCACGCCATGGTCCGGGCCAGCATGAACGCAGCGGTGACCAGAAGGGCAATCCCCATCGTCAGCCGGATCCGGCGTTCGGACAGCCGGGCGACAATGCCGGCACCAACGATCGCGCCGACCGCGGCCGAGGCAAGCATGGGCACCAGGGTGAGCGGCTCGACCTCGATGATGGTGATGAAGATGAGCGCCTGCACCACCACCGGGATGGTGTTGGCGACATTCATCGTCCCGGGAATCAGCCGGTCTTCCGTCTGCCGGGTGAACTTCAGCAACGCGGTCTGCGGCGCGAACGCTCCGATGCCGAGCACGTCAAAGAAGTTCACGACGAAGCCGATGAGGCCGGTGGTGCCCCAATTGGCGTCCTCGAGGCTGTGCCTGTGCTTCAGGAGGTCCCTGGTGAAGCCGGTGACGAACCACACGGCGAGGAGTGCGAGCGACACCCAGATGACGGCAATCATGAGCGGAGCAGAGGAGGGGAGCCCGGTGGGCGCGGCGGCCGGGCGGCCGGCCTAGCAGGCCTTGAAGCCGGTCCGGGCCCGCTCGTCTGCGGCCGTGGCCAGCCGGGCCTCGATCGACTTCGCCGTCGGGGTGATGGCCAATCCGCCGAGGCCGGTGCAGCGCAGGGTGTTGGGAATGGCATCGCCCACCTTCTTCATGGTCTCGATCACTTCATCCAGCGGAATCAGGTGATCGTAGCCCGACAGGGCCAGGTTGGCACAGGAAATGGCGTTCGTCGCCGCCATCACGTTCCGGTTGAGACATGGTGCCTCGACCCGATCGGCGATCATGTCACAGATCATGCCCAGCGACGACTGCAGGGCCATCGAGGCCGCCGCCAGCGACTGATCAAGCGTGCCCTGCTTCAGCTCCACCAGCCCCGCCGCCGCCATGCCGGATCCCGACCCGCATTCCGCCATGCATCCGCCCACCTCGGCCGCGAACGTGGCGTGGGCGGCGATGAACACGCCGATCAGGCCGGCGGCCAGCATCGCCTTCACCACGTCGTCTGGCGGGAGCCCGAGTACCGTGTTGGTGCCGAGGATGGCCCCGGGCAGCGCCCCGCACGATCCGGCCGTCGGGGCGGCCACGACCACGCCCATGGAACTCTTGACCTCCATCATGGCCGAGGTGTGGAGGATCACCTGGTTCAGGACATCGCCTTCCAGCAGCGTCCCCGCCTTCAGGTGGCGCTGAAAACCGAGGGACTGCGCTCCGAGGATCCGGTCGGCGTACGTGGTACCCTGCAGGCCGCGCGTCATGGAGTGCTGCATGATCGCCACGATGGCGCGCATCTTCTCGAACACCGCGGCCTTCGAGAGGGCCCCGCGCATGCTCTCGTACTCGACCGCCAGTTCCCACAGCCGCAGTCGCCGCTCCGCGTTGTAGGCGAGCATCTCGGCGCTGGTGATGAAGGGCACGGCGAGATCCTGGCGCGACAGGACCGGAAGGACCGGATGGAGTCTCCGGATGAACAGTACGTCGTCCCTGGCCGCGAGCGCGGCGGACAACTCCTCGGACAGGAAGCGAGTGGCTGCCACTTCAATGAATGTGGCCGTGCCGTGCCGGAGCGCGATCGCGTCGTAGGTGGCCGACCGCTCGAGCAAGGCGAGGACGGCGCCGGGGGAGGTCACGTAGACCAGGGTCACGAAGAAGTCGCCGGCCATGGACACCGGGGCGCCATCGATCTCGAGGACCTCGATCATGCCGCCACCGGTCGAGATGGCGGTCAATCTCCTGGTGTCGTGCCTGTTGCGGAGCGTGATCTTGTAGGTGTTGGGATGGGTCGCGCCGATGGGATGGATGGCGATGGTGATGGTGATCCCGGCATCGGCAATGGCCTGCAGGTAGTCTGGCAGGCGTTCGTCATCGGCCTCCCATCCGAGCAGGCCGCCAAACAGGCCCATGTCCGAGCCCTGGCCCTTGTGGGTCGTGGCCAGCGAGCCGTTGGGGTCGAACTCGATGTGCACGTCGGTAATGTCGCCGTGCATCAAGTCACGGCACAGTCGGCCAATGCGCAGGGCCGCTGCACAATGGGAGCTGGAGGGGCCCCGCATGACGGGGCCAATGACGTCGTTGAAGATGCTGGGATACGTCGTCATGGTGGTCGGCGGGTGGGTGGGCCGGTGAGCGCGCCGCGGAACCTGTGGGGGCGCGACTTCAACCTGCGTGTATGGAGGTTCCATGGCCGGGGACCGAGCTCCAGCGGCGTGGGTGCCCCGATCGATTGGGGTCCTCGCGGCCCCAGAGCCTCCGACAAGCTGCAGCCCAGCGGCCCGGCCGGCAAGCCCGCCAGTGCGGTCCTGCGCCGGTCAGCCGGTACCGGTGGGCCGAGGCTGCGCCCCCCTCGACGGACCGGAGACGAATGCCAGGCGCCCGGGCGCCTGCGTCCGCCCCTGCATGCACCCCTTCGGATCCCGATCAACATCCAGCTGTCCTGCTCGAACGCCGGGGGCTCCTCACGAAGCGGCCCCGCCGACGGCCGTGCTATCATCCGGGCGTCGTCCCCCCAACCACCACACCCCCGAACGATCTGTGGACGGCAGACTGCAGAGGCCACTGCAAGACCCGCGACGAGGTGTACTGCCAACCGCCCTGACCGGCCCTGTGACCCATGTACCCGGTCTCAAGTGTTACCTATGTCCCGGGTCGCTCAGGTGACGCCAGCGCCGATGCCAGTGGATGCGGTAGCGCGAAAGCCCAACCCCTGGCCGCTGAAGTCCTAGGGAGCGCGGGCGGCATGAATGCCCGCGATGGCCAACGTCAGCAATGCAAGGCCGGAGAGCGCCCACCCCCATAGGCGCAGATGCCAACCGCGTGGGGTGAAGATGTCGTGTCGCGTGAGCGCGCCATGGAGTGTCGCTCGCGACCCCTCTTGCTTCGCGGCCGGAGTGAGGTGGGCATAGGACCGCAGAAAGCACCCTGCGGAGCCAGGCCCAAAGGCAAGTAGCGGCACCCAGATGAACCAAGGCAACGGTGATAGTCCCAGGGTGGTAGTCCATGCGCGAGGGCCTGGCGTCGCGGGCGCAACGCCGGTGTGCGGCGACATCCGTCAAGGGGGTGATCGCTATGCACCTAACATCCCCGCCTCAGCTGCAGGGCGCGGCGTGCGTCGATGAACCTACCGGTCCGGTGACGGCCGTGCCAGCCCGCCCGCGACCTGACGGCCACGCCCTGGCTGCTGCGTGCGGTGGGTACGCCGTGCCCTTCACGCGTCGCCAGGCATGAGCGAGTAGCGCCGGTAGCGCGATCGCCAGGCCGATCACGGGGTGGGAGATCACGTTCCAGGGATGGAGCGAGCCGGGAAGGCCGACTGCGTCCCATCCATGCCAGGCGACGGCAATGACGAGTAGATACGTGGAAAGCCAGCGGGAAAGCCGCGTCTCGGACAGGAGCCCGAAGCCTACGGCGACCACGGAGAGGGCCATCCCCACGTTCCGCGTGAAGAGCGCAGCCCAGTGATAGTGCTTCATGGGGAGGAGGCCAGCGGCGATCGACCAAACGAGAGCCGTAGAGACGGAGGACAGCGCAAAGAAGGTGACGGCCACGACGCCGGCTGGATCCTGGCGTTCAGGGAGCGGCCTGAGGAGCGCGGCTGGCCGGATCAGTGGGTCGTGGTTCCTGGGCTCAAGCCCCGTCCCCGCATCGCTGTCAACGTCATGCGGTTGTCAGGCTGCTGATGCAGGTTGCTAGGGCCCTCGGCCGGTGCTCCCAGTCACCCCCATCGCCCCGAGCCACGCCTCCACCAGCTCCGGCCATGCGGTGATGGGCGACGCGGTACGACGCAACCCGAACGCATGTCCCCCCTTCACATACACATGCAGTTCTGCCGGAACGCCCGCCTTCCTGAGGGCCGAGTAGTAGACGAGTGAATTCTCCACCGGGTCGACGGGATCGTCCTCCGCATGCAGCAGGAAGGTCGGCGGTGTCTCGCTGGTCACCCGAATCTCCGGGTTCAGCGCGAACCCCCGTTCCCGGATGGCCAGGTGGCCGGGATAGAGCGCCACGGCGAAATCGGGGCGGCAGCTCAGCGTGTCGGCCGCGTCCACGGCCGGATAGAGCCGCTTGGCAAAATGGGTGCTGAGTGCGGCCACCATGTGGCCCCCGGCCGAAAAGCCCAGCACGCCAACCTTGCGGGGATCGATATGCCATTCCTGGGCGTGAAGGCGCACAAGCCCCAGGGCGCGCTGGGCGTCCTGCAGCGCCGCCAGGCACTCCCGATAGGGACCGGTCTTGACGCACGGGACCCGGTACTTCAACAGCACGCAGGTGATTCCCCTGGACGTCAGCCAGTCACACGCCTCGGTGCCTTCGAGGTCGATGGCCAGCACGTTGTACCCCCCGCCCGGAAACACGACCACCGCGGCGCCGGAGTTCGTGCCCCGGGGAGGGTAGACCGTCAGCGTCGGCCGCGAGACCCGGTCGACGTAGACCCACGGCTTGCCGGCCACCGGCTTCGGGCGGCCCGCCGCGTCGATCACGGTGCCGGCAATCTCGGGTTTCTCGAGGGGGCGAGCGCCGGGGGCCGTTCCGGGCCATAGTGGCATCTCGGTCAGCCCCCGCCCTGGCTGCCAGGCAGCCTGCCCCGCGCAGGGAGCGGAAAGCGAAAGCAGTAATGGAAGGACGACGACCCATGAGTGAGGCTGCAGCGCGCTTGTCATATGCAAGGCGGCAGCGCGATGACTGGGGCGGGGCAATGTGCGAGCATCTCGCCAGGCTCCTGAAGCGTGTCGATGAAGGCGTCTAACACCCGCGCATGACCTGCGTGGCGCGGCGCGGAACAGGGGACTGTCGGATCCGGACAATTTCACACGCGAAGCCGACGATGTGAATGACCGGACACTGGATGGCCGCGGCTCCTCCCGGGTCATGGAAGAGCCCCTGCACAGCGGTTCGTCCGCCAGGGTGACCACAAAGGCCTGCCCGATCATTGATCGTACGCCTGAAAGTCCGGTGCGGAGAGGACCCGGCGCGCCGTCCGGAGATCCGCCTGCAGCAGGACGGGCCAGACCTCCGGAAAGGTGTAGCGATAGGCGAGGTCGGACCAGGTGAGAGGGAGCATGTGGATCTGCAAGGAGGAGCCCGAAAAGGGCATGAGGAAGGCTGGACCTACCCGAACGATGCCGCTGCATGACGCCCCGCACAGGTGGCAGGTCGCGGCGCGGTCGCCAGACCGCGTCGGGACACCTTCAGGTGACGCCAATACCACGCCATCCGATGGCCGCGCCAAGGCCACAGAATGCGGTTGCTAGACGACTCGAGCGCGAGGCCGTCGCGGCACCCATCGGGGTACTGCACGGAGGTAGCCCTCAAAGAGAGGGCCAAACTGCTGACGCAGCACCGGCTCTTCGAACCGCACCACTCGCACGTGAAAGGCGAAGGCGATACCAGCCGCGTAGATGAAGGTCGCCGCTGACGACCACAGGAGGCCTTGGCCGACGATGGCCGCCACGACGCCGAGATACATCGGGTTGCGTACCCACCGATAGAGGCCACCCTGGACGAGGGTGGTCGGAGCATCCCAGGGCGCGAGGGTGCCACCTCCCGACCAGGCAAACGCCCAGATCGTGAGGATCAGCAGGAGGGTGCCGACGAGGATCAGCGGCCACCCGAGCCATGGCGTCAGTGCGGTGGCGAAGGGCAGGGCCCACGCGCCGTGCGCGAGACGGTAAGGGATCACTCCGGCGACCATTCCCGGGAACAGGAGGGTCATCGCCGTCGCGCGCAGCCAAAGCGGCATGAAACTCCCCGGTGAATCGTCTAACACCCGCGCATCGGCTGTGGGCAGCGGCAAGTACCGGGAACCTACCTCGCACCGACTGGTGGTGCTAGGCCAGGGCAAAGCGACGGCCGCGCCCTGACTGCTGCATGCGGTGGTCAGACCACTACGTGGGCAGTCTTAGGATCCGCCCGGAATAGAGGGTGCCGCTCCGCCCATGAGGTGGACACGCGGACCCAGTAACCGGCAAAGCGTGTCCCTGAGACCTGCGATCGTCGCCTCGGGAATGGCTCGTCGAGGAGTGTAGTAGGCGTTCCGCGGCGCATAGTCGTAGAGGAAGTGCTCCGGCGTCTCTACAACGTGCGCCATATGAGACCACGTCAGGGTTACGGCGGCAATGTCCGTACGAATGTGAAGCCCGTCCTCCACGATGACACGGTGGATCACACCCTTCACTGAGGGGTCACTCGTGGCGACGTGGCGTGCTATGAGCCGCGGGGCTTACCGCCGCAGAAACAAGAACCACAGAATGGGAATGACACCCCAAGGCAGAAGCGCGAAGAGTGCGCCAGTGTGTCCGTACCTGCGTGGCGCGGTGCGGAACGTGGACCTGTCGGCCAAAGTCGAGCAAAGCTGTCCGCCCAGCAAGCCCATGGCCGCGCCACGTCGCGTGCATGCGCGAGTTGGGCCGCATTGAGGTGCGACCGACGCCTCTACGTGGATGCCGCAGTCGGCGATGTGGCCTGAGGCTTGTCGCCGAATACCAAAGACGTATGCGTGGACAAGGCCACGAGCGCAGCGCAGGCCCCGGCGACGAAGCCGAGGGACCGGTGTGAGGCAGGCCCGCACGGGCGGGTGGATCAGCGCCTGCTGCTGACTCGCGGGAGTCACTGGAAGCGAGAGGGACCATCCCGCTACGATGGGGGCTTGTGCTGGCCAGCAAACACATCTAGCGAGCGGTGGTGTGATCGTCCCGCTCTCCCGTCAGGCGAGCCACTTCCTCCCAGCCGGCCAGCAGCTGCTCGGTGTGCGCGTCGAGCCGAGCGGCGGCAGCGAGGTCGGCGGTGACCCCTTCCAGTGTGGCGGTACTGGCCGTCAGGCGCAACAGGTCGAGCCGGATGATCTCCAGCGCCGCCACCAGCTCCTCCAGCTGCCTCTCCGAGGCGGCCTTGGAGGTCCCAAGGGCCGCAAGCAGCAGAGACCGCCTGGCAGCGGCGGGGTCGGCGTCGTGGCCGCGCCGTGCCGTCGCCAGCAGCCGATCGAGGTCTTCCAGGCGCTGCCGGACGCTCTGCGCCCGCGCCTCGAGGCGGCGGACGACGGGGAGGACGTCAGGCAGCTGGCGTCGCAGGTCCAGCGGCAAGGCCGCAAGCAGGTGCTCGACCGTCTGGCCCAGGCGCATCTCCGTCAGGCGTGGCAGGGGGGCGGCGCTGGGCTCGGGGGTGCTGGCAGTGAGACGTTGCCAGCGCCCGGCGACGAAGCGGCTGGCCCAGAACCGGCCGAAGAGCGATCGCCTGGTCCGGGGCGGGCGGCGGAACGCCTCCAGCACCATGATCTGGCCGAGCGCCCCCGCCGCGAACCCCAACAGGGCGACGTAGTCTCCGATGGAGGCCCCGAAGCCGAGGATGCCGCCGCCCTCCAGCACGAAGAGGCCGAACCAGAGCCAGAGCCCACGCCGCGCACTCCGGGGTGACCGCTGGAATGGAGTGACCCGCGAAAGCGAACTCGCTTCGTCGGCCCGGCCCCGTGCCTGCGCATCTGCGGCCTCAGCCAGGTCCCCTGGTCCATACCCCGCGTCACGAAGCTGCTTGAGCTGAGAGTCCAGGAGGTAGAGAAGAAAGGCAGCTGTGATCGCCGCGGCGACGGTCGCGAACGACACCACCGCGCCGGTCCCGAGCGCCGTCGCGTCTTGAATCCCCCGGATGGCTATTATCAGGCCCGGGACGCAGGCGCCGACCAGCATCCACCTGGTTTGCCGCGCGATGGCACGCAGCATGGCCGGCGGCTCGGCGTGTGCCTGGAGGACGAGGCCCAGCTCCTCTGCCAGTTGAGCGCCGCTCACGGGGCGTTCACCGCGCTCCTTGGCGAGGCACCGCTCGAGAAGCTGGGCCAGCGCGTCCGGCGTGCCCGGCGCCGAGGCGGCGAGGCTGGGGACCGGAGCGGTGAGGTGCTGGGCCAACAGTCTGGCCGTGGTCGCTCCCTGGAACGGTGGTTTGCCGGAGAGGAGATAGTAGCCCAGTGCCCCGACGGAGTAGAGGTCGCTCCTCCCGTCCACCGTTTCACCCCCAGCCTGCTCCGGGCTCATGAATTCGGGGGTCCCAAGCAGCTGCCCCGGAGCGGTATCGCGTGTGTCCCACTCCACGGCTGCGATGCCGAAGTCCGTCACCATCGCCCGCCCGGTTCCTTGCTCGAGGATCACGTTCTCGGGCTTGATGTCCCGGTGGACCGTACCCTGCACATGGGCGTAGTCCAGCGCCCACGCCACCTCCCGCAGGACCCGGGCAGCCTCCATCGCCGGCAGCGGTCCTCGGGCCACTCGTCGCGCCAGGGTCTCGCCAGGCACATAGGCCATGGCGTAGTAGACCCACTCGGCGATTTCATCGACGGCGTGAACCGGGACGATGTTGGGGTGGGAGAGTCGTGCGGCGGTGCGGGCTTCGCGCAGGAAGCGCTCACGCAGCAGGACATGCGCGGCGAGCTCGGGTGGGAGCAACTTGATGGCGACCGGGCGCTGGAGGCGCACTTCGTAGGCCAAGTAGACGACGCCCATGCCGCCGCGACCCAGCTCGCGATCGAGGAAGTACCGTCCTGCGATGACCGCCTGGAACCTGGCGAAGAGTGGATCGGAGGCCAGCGGCACCGGCACCTCGCTATGCATCGGGAGCCATTTCGCCTCGCGCGGTGCTCCGCCAGAGTGGCCGGAGTGATTCGGGTGCCATGGTGCCGCGACTTCCCCTCGCCGCGGCCCGCAACTACGGCCCGGGGTTGAGTCGGTAGGGCGGCCGATGCGCGACCAGCCAGGCGGTGCCGCCGGCGCCGAGCAGCGCGGCCGCTACGCCGATCCACTGCTGGCCGGCTGGGAACGCAAGGACCCCGGCAAGGGTGAGCCCGGAGAGGAGAAGGGCGAATCCGAGAAGCGCGATGAACGGCACCCGGCGATGTGGGGGAGCGACCTTGGAGGCGACGTAAACGAACATCGCCCCAGCCGTCGCGTCGGGGAGGCCTGGGGCCAGGAGCCGGCCGGCGGCGGGCAGGACGAATGCGAAGACGAGACCGGTGAGGAGCCAGGTGGCGTAGCACACCGCGGATGCCGCGAGGAGAGCTCCAAGCCAGCGGACGAGGGGGTGGGTCATGGCGGGGCTCCCTGGGTGCCAGCCTTTCGCAAAGTTCACCCCCCGAACCACCCGGCGCAAGCTGGCGGGCCGCGCCCTGCCAACTTCATCCGGCTGTGTGACCGCAGCAGCCTTTGAAGGCCGCCACTGAAGATTGAGCTTGCGCCCGCTGGCCGCGCAATCGCGTTGATCAGGGTGTGGTAAGCAATCCCGGGCTATTCGGCTAGACCCTTGAAGTATGCGATCGTCGGCCGAGCAAGACGAATCGTCACAGCCTTCTTGAGCGTGGCGGCGTAGGGGTTGGCCCGCGCCCTTGAGACATCGTACTCCCTCGTCATTGAATCCACCAAGCCGTGTATGCCCTGCGCTCCACGCGCGTCGCTTTGCGGGCAGAGACCAGGCGAATGGTATCCCCCGGGGTCTGGTAGCAGTGCACGACCACGAGGAGGTGCAGGGCGGCGCTGAGACCAGGGAGACGGAGGAGGTTCTCGCTGCCGGAGTGCTCTGGATCGTCCAGCAGCCCGCGGGCAGGCAGCTCACCCGGGCTGGCAACCCATCAGAAGGCCCGCTCCAACTGGCGACGGGCCTGAGCCAGTGTCAGCCACCGAACGTTCGCGGTCAGCTGCAAGCGAATGCAATAACGCGAGCGTAGCGCGCACTCCTTAGAGCGGTTGTCAACTGCCACGCGTCGTTAGGCCGGAACCGCTCGTAGAGATACCACGCATCGGTATCCGACCGCAACCGCCGGTAGGCGAGCAGAATGTGGAATGCAGGTGCGTCGGACCGCTGAATCGTCAGTCGCGTATTGCGTCCTTGGCCACAGGATGCTGCGGCCGTGTGCCTGGAGCAACTCTCCATGCCACCCAAAGCAAGGCCGCGAAACTCAACAAGCTCACGCCAAATGCAGGCGCTCTACCGACAGAAGCGACGAGCTGGGTGAGGGACTTGGTGCGGCCCGTGCTGTCCAGGTATAGCTGCAGAAACCCGTTCAGGGTGAAGAACGCGGCGGCGATGATCCACGGCCACCCTGTTCGCCAGTTCTTGAGAAAGAACAGCAGGCCAATGAGGAGGATGATGATCGAAATGGTCTGGCCGGCTTCGGCAAACCGTGAGAACGTCTCGGGCCCCGCGATCTTGAACCGTGGGACGTAACTGATGAACGTGAAGAAGAGCGCGATCCCCATGAACACAAGGGCGGTGCTCATAAGGAACGCCGCGTGCACGTCCCGGTGCCGCCTCAGGACGAACGCCAGAAACACGAGCAACGCGATCTCCAATGTAGTCACGACATTCTGGACCAATAGGTCATCCGCCAGGCCCGCGTCGGCTTCCTTCGTCGCCGAATGCACGGAGAGGAGCATCAGGCTCGCAACGAGCAACGGTCCCGCGACGACAATTGATGTGCCGGTGGCACGATGGCGCCGGAAACTGTTCTGCCTGATCAAGACGAGTTGGCGTAACAACAGCAGCAACCACGCAAGGGTGGTGCTGATGTGCAGGACATGGTAGGGGGTGAGCTCAGTGTGGTCGCCGAGCGAGAGGCTCGAGAAGCCGATCAAACTCAAGGCGATGACCATGAGCAGAAAGACGAACTCTAGCGTGTGCTTCTGCCTCATCACGTCCTCTCGGTTATCGACGCGTACAGCGTGAACGGCGAAACGGTCGCTCGCAACCGGAAGGTGGGGAAGGATGCGGACCGAGCCGACTGCCAATTGTGCAGGAGCCAGCGCCGCGTGGCCAGATGACTATGGCGGCATAACGTCTGCGTACAAGCTGCGAAGCGCGGCCCACCTGCGCTAGTAGTCCCGATGAAGCTGGCCGCGCTTCGACAGCTTCATGCGCCGGTTAGACGACGGCTACAGAGAACTCGAAGCTTTGCCGGCTCGGCGGGAGCGCCAGAGAGCCAGTCCGGCTGCAAGAGTGCCAAGAACCATGACCCAGAAGAAGCGAACGGACCACCCTCGATGTGGCTCCCGGTAGTCCGTGGGCGGACCGCCAGCGGCCCACCCATGGAATAGCCAGAAGTAGCACGACCACAGCGCCGCGGCGAGCAACGCGACCGCGAGAAGCGCCCAGGTAACGCGTGAGCGTCGCATGATTGCTAGGCGCTGTCCACGGAGGGGGCCGTCCGTCTACCGGCCGCGCATGACCTGCGGGGCGCGGCGAAGAACACGGATCTGGCCGCCAACGTAAGCCAATCCCATGTCTGGAGCAAGGGTGTGGCCGCGCCACGTCGGGGGCATGCGCTCGTTAGCCAACAGGCGCTCTATGGTGCGCGATGGATACTGCCGAACGGATGGGCCAGTGCTATCGACCGTGAGGGCGAAATGAAGTCGAATGTTGTTGCAGCAGTCGTCCGGAAGTGAGTCTGTAAGGACACTGCCTGCGAGCGAGTCGGCGGTACGACGAAGTGTGATGTGGGCAAGAACGCTCTGTGCGAGGCCGGTCAGTGTGACCGCGGAATCTGTCGCAGTCCAGCTGCCTCCTAGCTGAAGGGCAAAGGCAGTCGTATCGTGCCAGAATGGGGCCCACGGAGCTGGCAGATACAAGTCGCCCGTGAACGCGTGGTCGGGCGTGAGAGAGAGCGTCAAATGTCCGCCTAAAGCGAGCATGTCAAAGATCTGGTCGCCACCCAGGCTGATCTGCAGGCGCGAGGCGCTGAAAGTCCCGACCGGGTCGGGCAGTGGCACTGGGTCGCGGCCGCTTGAGGGGTCATTGCACGCACCAAGCATCAGTGGGACCAGGGCGCAAAGGTCGCGAGTGTGCATGGTGCCTCCCTGAATGGCATGGCCGAATGGCCGATGTTGGCTAACAGCCTGCGCTTGACTTGCGGGCACTGGGATGGCTCCGCGAAGGGGACGGGCGACCTCGCCAGGATCCGAGCGCTGCAGGGGATGTGGCGATGCTAGCACCCGGCAAGTCCCAGCGCCAGTAAGCCGGCGCCGTCGCGCGAGGGCTTACGCGCGGGGGCCCTCGGGCGTCATGGGAGAGGCTGTAGCAACGCGTCGAGCGCGACCGGCCGGACATTGCCGCAGACGCCGACTTGGGTGACAGCGATACCTGCCCGGGTCCAGGTAGCGTATCCAGAGCGACTGAGGGTCACGTCATAGGTCCCGAGAGAATCGCCCCCGATCAGGAGGGCCGGGGACGAGAAGACGTGGTGGAGGGAGTCGGTGTAGAGGCCAGCAACAACCTGTCCGAACGCGCTGTCCGCAATCGCCACTCCGGTAACGGAGTCCGTCACCGTGAGTTGGATAGCGATCGAGCGGACGGCCGTGCAGGCGACATTGGGCCCTTGGCTGTCGCAAGCGCTCAGAAGCGCAGTGGAGCAGGCAAGGACTGCCAGGGGACCGGACCGGAAACGAGGCATCGGTCGCATTTGGAGGCTCGCTAGAGTGGTTGAGCCAATCTAGCAGGAAAACCGTTGAACGGTGCCCGGCCAACGTCCCCGCATAACCTGCAGCGGGAGGTTCGTGGACTCAAGGGCAGCGCCAACTGTGGCGCCGACCGCTGACAGGTTTATGCGGTGGTTAGGCGACACACAGGCACCTGGGGCGGCCTGGCCGCGCTAGGCGCGGGGGCGGATCTTCTTGTCAAGAGCGTAGACCAGCATGAGTCCGACGGCGAAGGCGACGATATCGAGCGGGTCAAAGCGCCCGCGAAAAAGACCTGCTGGCCAGTACTTCTGAGATACCTCGGTCGCCAAGCTGCCGAGAAACAGGAGGACGGCGGCCCGTTCCGGGGTGGCGCCTACGCGTCTCGCCAACCAGGTCTGACAGTTGGGCGGGAGGGGCGAACGGATCACTAGGTAGAGATATGCCGGCACCACGAGATCGGCGAGATAATTGGTCGCGAAACCGGCGTGAATGCCGCCCATGTTGAGGCCGGCCGTGAGCAGGAAAATGGCGAAGGCCGCCCAGGTTAGACCTTGCCAAAGGCGCACGCCCTGCGCGGCTTCGGGAGAACCCGTGGCGGCGGGGGCCGGGGGTGGGGTGGGCGGGGCCGGGCGGCGGCCTTCCACGGCGCGGCTCAGCGCGGCCCGCGGGAGCGACGGAGCCAGAGAGTGAGCACGATTCCACCTACCGCGACGAGGCCAGCCACGAGGGCGAGATCAGTGCGCTCCTGCTGAACACCGGCACCGACGGCGGCCATAGCGAGGAGGACGGTAAGGCCAAGCACGGCGTGCCACAAGCGAAGCGGGCGAGCTGTGGGGCTGGATGCCATGAAGACCTCGTGCGAGATGGGTGTGCCGCCTAACTACCAAGTCTACTGCTCCCGCCGGGCCCCGCGGCCTGGACGGGTCGGGCGGCGCCACCACCCCGGCGCCCCCCGGTGGGGAGCCACTTGGCCTGCGGGACAGATCACGGATAGGCGCCCGCCCCCCACTCCCGGCCCACGGATGGCGACCGGAAAACCTGCTTGTCTAACCTAGGATAAAGCGCGCAGGGGGCAATCCACACGCCTCTGGGGGCCGAGTATCGGGCGGATATAAGCCGCAACTCGGCCCCCGCCCCCGGGCACCCCCTCGGCCGCCGAAGGCCCGCCCCCGTGCCTCCCCGATGCCCGCCCACCCTCCGGCGCTTTCCCGGCGCGCGTCACCACTTTCCTCCCACCTTCCGGCGCTTCCCCGGCACGCGTTGCCACTTTCCTCCCGCCCTTCGGCACTTCCCCGGCGCGCGTAGCCACTTTCCACCCGCCCTCCGGCACTTCCCCGACGCACATTGCCACTTTCCACCCGCCCTCCGGCACTTCCCCGACGCACATTGCCACTTTCCACCCACCCTCCGGCTCTTCCCCGGCGCACGTTGCCACTTTCCACCCACCCTCCGGCTCTTCCCCGGCGCACGTTGCCACTTTCCACCCGCCCTCCGGCACTTCCCCACAGTCCGTCGGCACTTTCCAGTCGCCCTCAGCCACTTTCCCACAGCCGGTCAGCACTTTCCGGTGGCCCTCAGCCACTTCCCCACAGCCCATCAGCACTTTCCGGTGGCCCTCAGGCACTTCCCCACAGCCCGTCGGCACTTTCGCGTCACCCTCAGGCACTTTCCCGTCGCCCTCAGGCACTTTCCCATGATCCGTTGGCATTTCCCGGCCGTGCGTCGCCACTTCCGTGTGGCACTCGGCCCCCTCCACGCCCCGCGTGGCCGCTCCCGGGCCGCCCGCCGCCACTCCCGAAAACGACCAAGGGATCCCCAGGTTCAGTCCGAACCCGATGGGATCCCTTTGTGCGCGCTACCGCCCTACCGCCTTACCGCCTTACCGCCTTACCGCCCTACCGCCACTCCCGAAGGGGGCTCGGTCGCCGCCCTACCGCCCCACCGCCTCCCCCTCCTCCAGCCGCATCTCCACATGCACCAGCCCATCCCGCAGCTGCTCCGTCACCGGCAGCCCGCTGTGCGCAAAGACGTCGATCATCTGGCGGTTCCCCGGCAGCACCTCGGCGTCCAGGTAGCGGATCCCCAGCGCCCGGGCGATCCCCGCCAGGTGCGCCAGCAGCTGGCTCCCCACCCCCTGGCCCTGGAACTCGTCGCCCACCACGAACGCCACCTCGGCGTGCGCCGGCGTCCGGTCCCGCTCCGCCCCCCGCACCCCCGGCCGGCCCGCCCCCAGCCGCACCCAGCGGCCCACCCCGATCAGCAGCTCCCCCGCCGGGTTGGAGATGACCGCCGCCAGCCCCACGTGGTGCTCGAAGTCGAGGTGAGTCAGGTACTGGATCTCCCGCTCGGACAGCTCCCGCTTGCTCTGGAAGAAGCGGTGGTACACCGTCCGCTCCGACAGGTGCGCCAGCCCCTCCCGCAACGCCTCCCCGTCGTCCGGGCGGATGGCCCGGATCCGGATCGGCGTCCCGTCCCGCAGGGCGCCCGGCGCGTCGTAGGTGCGGAAATCCATGGCCCGTAATCTAGTCACCCGCCACCCCTTGCGATGTCACGGGATGTCACACCCGGTCGGCCGGGCTCCGCACCCCGAACGCCCCCCGGTTGAGGACGTGGGTATAGACCATCGTGGTACTAACATCGGCGTGGCCCAGCAGTTCCTGCACGGTCCGGATATCGTACCCGTCCTCCAGGAGATGGGTGGCGAAGGAGTGACGGAAATGGGGGAGTGCGGGAATGGGAAGAGCCGGGAAGCGGGAAGCGGGAAGAGGGAAATGGGGAAGGGGGAAGGGGGAATCGTGCCGCCGGAGGCGGTGGAGTCCCGCAGCGCGCGTCAGTAAGCGGTAGCCCCGTTGAGCACTCACCCTCCGAGCGCGCACGTCGGCGCGCGGAGGGACCCACCGCGACGGCGGCACCCGCAATGGCGCCAGGCGCCGGTGCCCGGGCCGAGGGATTCCTCGGTCGCTGCGCTCCCTCGGAATGACAGGCGATGCAAGCGGGGTCGGTGCCGCCGGAGACGGTGGAGTCCCGCAGCGCGCATCAGTAAGCGGCAGCCCCGTTGAGCCCTCACCCTCCGAGCGCGCACGTCGGCGCGCAGAGGGACCCACCGCGCCGGCGGCCCGGCAGGAGTCCCCTGGTGGTTCCCCTTTCCCCTTTCCCCCGTTTCCCGTTTCCCGTACGTCGGTGTAACCTTCCACCCCGGGCCACGGTCATGTAGCTGACGGCCCAGGATTCCTCCACGTTTCGGGAAGGGACGCATATGCTCATCCGACGGATCCCCCTCGCCGCGCTCGCGGTGCTCCTGGCCTGCGACGGCTACAGCGATGGCAACGGGCCCGGGGGCGGTCCCACCGCCACCGTGGTCGTGGTGAGCGCGGCGGGGCGCGCCACCTCGCTCCGGGCGCGGGTCGGCGGGACCTGGCTCCCCGCGATCCTTCCCGGCGGCGTCGGCTCGCTCGACGTGCCCGCGGGCACCCGGTCCTACATGCTCGACGTGCAGGGCACCGGCGTCACCGGCTCGAGCGGCACCATGACCCTCGTGGCGGGGCAGACCTACGTCCTCGTGGCGCAGGACTCCCAGGGCACCATCGTCGGGTCGGTCCTCGCCGACACCGGCGCCATCGTCCCGGCCGGCAAGAGCAAGCTGCGCGTCATCCACGGCGCCGGACTCGCCCCCGCCATCGACGTCTACCGCACCCAGCCCGACTTCCCGGACCTGGTGAACGTCATGTTCCCGTTCGACTTCGGCGCGTCGTCGCCCTTCCTGCAGAGCGACCCCGGCACCTGGACCGTCGTCGTCACCCCCGACAACAGCACCGATACCCTCTACGCCTCCGGCCCCATCGTCGTCCCCGATGGGGAGCGGGTCTCGGTCGTGCTGATGGACTCCACCGCCACCGGCGGGATCAGCGCGGTCGTCCTGCCCGGTCAGTGAGCTGAGGGGAAAGCGGGAAGCGGGAAGCGGGAAAAGGGAAGAGGGAAAAGGGAAGAGGGAAAAGGAAAGCGGGGCCAGTGCCGCCGGAAGCGGTGGAGTCCCGCAGCGCGCGTCGGCGCGCGGAGGGACCCACCGCGACGGCGGCCTGAGCAATGCCTGCCATGCAATGGATGCGGGGTCGCACCGCTCCCTCGGAATGACAGCCAACGCAAAACGGGAAGCGGAACCCTCTCCGCTTCCCGTTTCCCGTTTCCCATTTCCCGTTTCCCGCACTCCCTCGCCGCCGGGTCGCCGCGTCCGTGCTCAGACCGTCGCCATCGTCCGGTCCATCGTCCCGCGCTCCTTGAGCGCCGACTGCGCCGCCGCCAGCCGCGCGATCGGCACCCGGTACGGGGAGCAGCTCACGTAGTTCATCCCCAGGCTGTCGCAGAACGCCACCGACTTGGGCTCGCCACCGTGCTCGCCGCAGATCCCGAGCTTGAGGTCCTGGCGCGTCTTCCGGCCCAGCTCGCAGGCCATCTGGATCAGCTTGCCCACGCCCCCCTGGTCGAGCACCTGGAACGGGTCGTCTTCCATGATCCCGTGCTCCAGGTAATAGGGGAGGAAGCGGCCCGCGTCGTCGCGCGAGAGCCCCCACGTCGTCTGCGTCAGGTCGTTGGTGCCGAAGGAGAAGAACTGCGCCTCCCGGGCGATCTCGTCGGCGGTGAGCGCCGCGCGGGGCAGCTCGATCATCGTGCCGAGCAGGTAGGGCACCGTGATCTGCCGCTCGCGGAACACCTCCTCGGCCACCTGCCGCACCAGCAGCGCCTGCTTGCGGAACTCCACCACGTTGGCCACCAGCGGGATCATCACCTCGGGCTGCACCCGGCCCTTGCGCAGCGCCACCGCGCAGGCCGCCTCGAAGATCGCCCGCGCCTGCATGGCGGTGATCTCGGGGTAGATGATGCCCAGCCGGCAGCCGCGCAGGCCGAGCATCGGGTTGGCCTCCTGCAGGCCGTCGACGATGTGCTGCACCTCCTCGGGCGCCTTGCCCAGCGCCCGCGCCATCTCCTCGACCTCGCCCTTCTCCTTGGGCAGGAACTCGTGCAGCGGCGGGTCGAGCAGCCGGATGGTGACCGGGTAGCCCTCCATGGCGCGGAAGATCGACTCGAAGTCGCTGCGCTGCATGGGGAGCAGCCGGGCCAGCGCCTTCTTGCGGCCCGCCACGTCCTGGGCCAGGATCATCTCCCGCATGGCGATCAGCCGGTCGCCCTCGAAGAACATGTGCTCCGTGCGGCACAGCCCGATCCCCTCGGCCCCGAAGTCGCGGCCCCGGTGCGCGTCGGCCGGCGTGTCGGCGTTCACCCGCACCCGCAGGTGCCGCACCTTGTCGGCCCACAGCAGGATCCGGGTGAAGTTCCCCGACAGCTCCGGCGACTTGAGCTCCGCCTTGCCGGCGTAGACCTTGCCGCTCGCGCCGTCGATCGTGATCCAATCGCCCTGCTTGAGGGTGCGGCCGTTCACCGCGAAGGTGTGGCTCGCCTCGTCCACCACCAGGTGCTGGGCGCTCGCCACGCACGGCTTGCCGATGCCGCGGGCCACCACGGCGGCGTGGCTCGTCATGCCGCCCCGCGCCGTGAGGATCCCCTTGGCCGCCACCATCCCGTGGAAGTCCTCGGGGCTGGTCTCCCGGCGCACCAGGATCACCGCCTCGCCCTTCCGCGCCAGCTGCTCCGCCAGGTCGGCGTCGAACACCGCCGCCCCCGACGCCGCCCCCGGCGACGCCGGCAGGCCGGTGGTGAGCAGGTCCACCTGGCTGTCCGCGTTGATCGTCGGGTGCAGCAGCTGGTTGAGGTCGTTGGGGGGGATGCGGGCGACCGCCTCCTCCTCCGAGATGAACCCCTCGTCCACCATCTCGCAGGCGATCCGCACCGCCGCGTGCCCCGAGCGCTGGCCGCGCCGGGTCTGCAGCATGTACAGCTTGCCCCGCTCGATCGTGAACTCCATGTCCTGCACGTCCCGGAAGTGCCGCTCCAGCACCCGCGCGATCCGGTCCAGCTCCGCGTAGGCGGCCGGCATCTCCTCCTTCAGCTTGGCGATCGGGTCCACGTGCCGGGTGCCCGACACCACGTCCTCACCCTGCGCGTTGAGCAGGTACTCGCCGTAGAGCGCCCGCTCGCCGGTGGAGGGGTCGCGGGTGAACGCCACCCCGGTGCCCGAGTCCTCGCCCAGGTTGCCGAAGACCATCGTCACCACGTTGACCGCGGTGCCCATGCTGTCGGGGAGGTCGTGCAGCTTCCGGTAGTCGATCGCCCGGCGGGTGTGCCAGCTCTCGAACACCGCCGCGATCGCGCCCCACAGCTGCTCCATCGGGTCATTGGGCCACGGCTTGCCGCTCTCCTGCTCGGCGTGCGCCTTGTACTCGGCCACCAGCTTGCGGAACTCGTCCGCCGGCAGGTCGATGTCGCGCGCCACCTTGGCGGCGTGCTTGCGGGCCTCGAGCATCGCCTCGAACGGCGCCTTCTGCAGGTCGAGCACCACCGTGGAGTACATCTGCACGAAGCGGCGGTAGCTGTCCCAGGCGAACTGCGCGTTGCCGCTCTCCCGGGTGAGCCCCTCGACCGTCACGTCGTTGAGGCCGAGGTTGAGGATCGTCTCCATCATCCCCGGCATCGACACCGGCGCGCCGGAGCGCACCGACACCAGCAGCGGCCGGTCCTTGCCGCCGAAGTGCCGGTTGGCCGCCGCCTCCAGCCGCTGCAGGCTGGTCTCCACCTGGCTGCGCAGCCAGGGCGGGAACTGCCGGGTCTCGAGGTAGGTGTTGCACAGGGTGGCGGCGATGGTGAAGCCGGGGGGGACCGGGATGCCGAGGTTGGTCATCTCGGCCAGGCCCGCGCCCTTGCCGCCCAGGATGTCCTTCATGGTGGCCGTGCCGTCGGCGCGGCCCGAGCCGAAGAAATAGACCGAGGGCTGACTGTAGGTTCCGCTCATGCCGGTGTCGTGAGAATGGGTGCGGCGTGCCGCAGGCTCACCAGGTCATCGGAGATGTCCGTGGGATAGTGGCCCGAGAAGCACGCGTGACAGAACTGACTCCTGGCCCCGCCTGCGCGGAGCATGCCATCTAGCGAGAGGTAGCCGAGGGAATCCACCCCCAGGTACTCCCGGATCTCGTCGGGCGAATGGGTGGCCCCGATCAGCTCCTCGCGGGTCGGGGTGTCGATGCCGTAGTGGCACGGCCCCGTGATCGGCGGGCTGCCCAGCCGCAGGTGCACCTCGCGGGCCCCCGCGGCGCGGATCATCTGCACCAGCCCCTTGCTGGTGGTGCCCCGCACCAGGCTGTCGTCCACCATCACCACCTTGCGCCCCTCGATCACCCCGCGCACCGGGTTGAACTTGATCTTGACCTTGGCCACCCGCAGCGCCTGCGTCGGGTTGATGAACGTGCGCCCCACGTAGTGGTTGCGGATCAGCCCGTTCTCGAGCTTGGTCCCGCTCACCTCCGCGAAGCCCAGTGCCATCGCGTTGCTGCTGTCCGGCACGCTGAACACCACCTCCGCCCCCGGCGCCGGGTGCTCCCGCGCCAGCTGCCGGCCCAGCTCCCGCCGCACCCGGTCCACCGACTCGCCGAAGATCCGGCTGTCCGGCCGGCCGAAGTACACCAGCTCGAAGATGCAGCGGCTCTCGGGGCGGGGCTGCAGCCGCGGCAGCTCGGTGATCTGGCCCTCCTCGATCCGCAGGAACTGCCCCGGCTCGAGCTCGCAGACCATCGAGGCCCCCACCAGGTCGAGGGCGCACGTCTCCGAGGCCACGATCACCCCGCCGGCGATCCGCCCCAGCACCATCGGCCGGAAGCCGCGCGGGTCCACCACCGCGTAAATAGTACGCCCGACCGAGAGCAGCAGGGTGAAGGCGCCTTCACACCGCTCCAGCGCCTCGCGGATCTGGCCCTCGGGCGTCGCCTGGCGGCTGCGGGCGATGAGGTGCAGCAGCACCTCGGTGTCGGTGGTGGTGGTGAAGATGGACCCCTCGTCCACCAGCTCGCGGCGCAGGGCGGGGGCGTTGGTGAGGTTGCCGTTGTGCGCCACCGTGAGCGGCCCGTAGCGGTAGTCGATCAGCAGCGGCTGCGCGTTGGCGATCACCGAGCTGCCGGCGGTGGAGTAGCGGGTGTGCCCCACCGCCACGTCTCCCGGGAGCCGGGAGAGGTTGGCCTCGTTGAAGTTCTCCGAGACCAGCCCCATCCCGCGGTGCGCCCGGGCGCGGCCCTGCCCATCCACCGCCACGATCCCGGCCGACTCCTGCCCCCGGTGCTGCAGGGCGTAGAGGCCGAGATAGGTCAGGCGCGCCGCGTCGGGAACGCCTGAGACGCCGAAGACACCGCACATGGAGAACTCCTCGCTCGAACCGCCAAACCGCCAAACCGCCGAACCGCCACTCCCTCGGGCCCGGGTCGCGGCTGCGCCGCTCCCGAAGGGCCCTCGGTCGCCGCCCTACTCCACCCTCGCCATCCGCCGCGGGATCGCCGCGTGATACACCTCGCGCAGCCGCTCGACCGCCCAGGCGTACCGCCCCTGGCGCGTCACGATCACGATCTCGCCGCCGGGCACCCCCACCGTCCCGAGCACCAGCGCCGGCACCTCGTGCTCCGCCGCCAGCGCCAGCACCGCCGCCTCGTCCTTGGGATGCACGCTCACCAGCACCCGGCCCTGGTCCTCGCCGTAGAGCAGCGCCGCCTCCCACTCCCCATCCTCCTCGGCCGAGCCGCCGGGCCGCCGAGCCGCCGAGCCGTCAATCTGCAGGATCACCTTCGCCCCGAACGACGCCGTGGCGTACGGGCCGCCCATCGCCGACTCCGCCAGCGCCACCGCCAGCCCGCCGGTGCTGCAGTCGTGGGCCGAGCGGTGCAGGTGCCCCTGCGCCGCCGCCACCAGGTAGCGCTGCAGCCGGAGCTCCGCGTCGAGGTCCACCGGGGGCTGCTCGCCACCCACGAAGTCCCGCACGTAGGTCCAGTAGGCGGAGCCGCCCAGCCGCCCCGAGGGCGCGGCGCCCAGCAGCACGATCCGGTCGCCCGGGGCCTGGAAGTGGCTCCCCACCCGGTGGTCGAGCTGCGCCAGCAGCCCCACCATGCCCACCGTCGGCGTCGGGTCGATCGCGCCGGTGGGGCTCTGGTTGTAGAGGCTCACGTTGCCGCCAGTCACCGGGGTGTTGAAGGCCCGGCAGGCGTCGGCGATGCCGCGGCACGCCTCGCGGAACTGGAAGAAGATCTCCGGCCGCTCCGGGTTGCCGAAGTTGAGGCAGTCGGTGATGCCGAGGGGCAGGGCGCCGGTGCAGGCGATGTTGCGGGCCGCCTCCGCCACCGTGGCCTTGCCCCCCTCGTACGGGTCGAGCGCCACCAGCCGGCTGTTGCAGTCCACCGTCACCGCGAGCCCGAAGCCGGTGCCGTCCACCCGCAGCACCCCGGCATCGCCGCCCGGCGCGATGAGCGTGCCCCCCTGCACGGTCGAGTCGTACTGCTCGAACACCCAGCGCTTGCTGGCGATCGAGGGCTCGTCGAGCAGCGCCTCCATGGCGCCGGAGAGGTCGGCCTTGGGCAGGGCGGTGGGGCGCGCCGCGCGCCGCGCCTTCGCCGCCTCGGACTCCTCCGCCTCGGGGTGGTAGATCGGCACGTCGTCGATCAGCCGCTGCCCCGGGATCTCCGCCACCGTCACGCCGTGGTGGCGGATGCGGTACATGCCGTCGTCGGTGACCCGGCCCACCGGGGTGGCATCGAGCTCCCAGGTGCGGCAGACCGCCTGGATCTCCGCCACCCGCTCCGGGAGCGCCACGATGAGCATCCGCTCCTGCGACTCCGAGAGCATGATCTCGTACGGCGTCATCCCCGCCTCGCGGGTGGGGACCTTGTCGGTCTCGAGCTCCACGCCCACCCCGCCGCGCGCCGCCATCTCCGCCGAGGAGCTGGTGAGGCCGGCGGCGCCCATGTCCTGGATCGCCACCACCAGCCGCTTCTCGATCAGCTCCAGCGTGGCCTCGAGCAGCAGCTTCTCGGTGAAGGGGTCGCCCACCTGCACCTGCGGCCGCCGCGCCTCGCTCTTGGCCGAGAGGTCCTCCGAGGCGAACGAGGCGCCGTGGATGCCGTCCCGCCCGGTGCTCGACCCCATCGCCAGCAGCACGTTGCCCACCCCGTGCGCCGCCGCCAGGGTCAGGTCCTCGGCCCGGAGCAGCCCCACGCACATCGCGTTCACCAGCGGATTGCCGCTGTAGCCCGGCGCGAAGTCCACCTCGCCGCCCAGGGTGGGCACGCCCACGCAGTTGCCGTAGGTGCCCACCCCCTTCACCACGCCGCCGAAGAGGTAGCGGTTGCGGGCCGAGTCGAGCGGGCCGAAGCGCAGGCTGTTGAGCACCGCCACCGGCCGCGCGCCCATGGTGAAGACGTCGCGCAGGATCCCGCCCACCCCGGTGGCCGCGCCCTGGAACGGCTCCACCGCGCTCGGGTGGTTGTGCGACTCGATCTTGAACGCCACCGCCCATCCGTCCGGGAGCCGCAGCACGCCGGCGTTCTCCCCGGGACCCTGCAGCACCTGCGGGCCCTCGGTGGGGAAGGTCTTGAGCACCGGCTTCGAGTGCTTGTAGGAGCAGTGCTCCGACCAGAGCGCGCTGAAGATGCCCAGCTCGGTGAGCGTGGGCTTCCGTTCCAGCATCGCCTCGATGCGCTGGTACTCGAGGTCGTTCAGGTTGTGCTCCTTGACGACCGCCGGCGTCACCGGGCGCTCGCCCGGGAACGGATGGGCCTGGGTCACTTCTTCTTCCCCCGGAGGCTGCCGAAGAAGTCGCCCAGCGCGCGGCTCATGAAGCCGCTCGACTCGAGCTGCATCACCGCGTCCATCTCCCCGGCGTCCAGCCACACCCCGTGGCAGTCGGGGCAGGAATCGATCTGCAGCTTGTGGAACTCCCGGGTCACCAGGTGGCCGCCGCACTTCGGGCAGCGCATGTAGTGACTCTTCTTCTCGGTGTCCTGGTTGAGCCGGGCCTGCTCGGCCTTCTTCCGCTCGATCCGCTCCGCCTCGAGCTTCGCGAAGTACTCTTCTTCGTTCCGGCTCGGCTTGTTCTCGGCAGTCATGGTCGTTCGATCCTCGTATGGTGATCGCCCACTACCCTGGCGCGCCCTGATCGCGTTGGTTGGCGCGCACGGCCGTGCGCGCTGACCCTCACTTCCCTTTTCCCTCTTCCCTCTTCCCGCTTCCCGTCTCTACGGCCCCACCGTCCGCTCCGGCACCCGCTCGGCCGGCGACGACGAGATCCCGTCGTAGCGCCGGCGCGAGTCCCGCACGATCGCGTCGATCACCTGCCCCTGTTCCAGGAACACGATGTCGTACGTGCCGCAGCGCTGCAGGCAGTCGTTGCGGTAATAGAGGTAGCTCATGATCCCGTGGCTGCGGCGGGTGAGCGGCGTGCCCCACGCCTCCCGCACCTGGGCCTCGGTCATCCCCGGCTTGATGCTCACCACCGCCGGGGCCTGGGCGGTGGCGGGCCCCGCCGCCAGCAGGGTGAGCAGCAGTCCGCACCGCCCAACCGCCGAACCGGCCAACCGCCGAGCCGCCGAGCCGCCGAGCCGTCCCGTCATCGCGCCGCCCCCGCCCACGACTGCACCGAGGTGAAGAACCCGAGCCCGTCGGTGTTGCCGATGGCCGGGTCCGCCGCGCGGTCGGGATGCGGCATGAGCCCCACCACGTTCCCCGCCGCGTTGGCGATGCCGGCGATGTCGTTGGCGGAGCCGTTGATCGTCTCGCGCAGCGGCGTGCCGTCGAGGTCCATGTAGCGCACCACCACGCGGCCGGTGGCCTCGAGCTCCTTGAGGGTGCGGGCGTCGGCGGTGAAGCGGCCGTCGCCGTGGGCCACCGGCATGCGGAGCAGGGCGCCCTTGCCGTAGCGGTTGGTGAAGGCGGTGTCCGGCTGCTCCACCCGGAGCAGCACCGGGCGCGACACGAAGGAGAGCCGGCTGTTCCGCATCAGCGCGCCGGGCAGCAGCCCCGCCTCGCACAGGATCTGGAAGCCGTTGCAGATGCCGAGCACCGGCCCGCCCGCCTGGGCGAAGGCCTGCACCGCCGGCATGATCGGGCTGAACCGGGCGATGGCGCCGGAGCGGAGGTAGTCGCCGTAGCTGAAGCCGCCGGGCAGGAGCACCACGTCGGCGCTCTTGAGGTCGGTCTCCCGGTGCCACACGAAGTAGGCCTCGCTCCCCGAGCGCCGGGCCGCGTGCAGCGTGTCCCAGTCGCAGTTGCTGCCGGGGAAGCGGACCACCGCCACGCGCCGCATCAGGCCTCCACCTCCACCAGGTAGTCCTCGGTCACCGGGTTGGCGAGCAGCTTGTCGCACATCGCCCGGGCCCGCGCCCGGGCCTCGTCGGCCGTGGTGGCGTTGACCGACAGCTCGATCGCCTTGCCGATCCGGACGTTCGACGCCTCGGCGAAGCCGAGCGCCGTGAGCGCGTGCTCCACCGCCAGCCCCTGCGGGTCCAGCAACCCCGCCCGCGGCACGATCCGGACGTGAACCTTGTATGCCATGCCTGCTCCCCTGTCTCGGTTGGCGCGCACGGCCGTGCGCGCCTCGGTTCCCGTTTCCCTTTTCCCTCTTCCCGCTTCCCGCTTCCCGCTTCCCTCTTCCCGCCTCCCGCCGTTCTCCTACTCCTCCCCATTCCCCCGCTTGAGCCCGGTCATCCTCGGCGCGGTCCGCCGCCTCTCCGACTCGTCGGTCTCCTCGGTCTCGCCCGTGTCGACCACGGCGAGCGGGATCGCGTCGTCGTGGTCGCTCAGGCGGAGCGCGGCGTGCCGCACCAGCCCGAAGGCCAGGTACACCACGCCGAGGGGGAAGAGGAACATGCTCGGCATCGCCAGCGACCCCACCAGGATCACCAGGTGCACCGCCAGTCCCGCGAGGCCCTTGGCCGTCCGGAACCCCAGGGCGGGGAAGCGGGGGTACTTGACCGTGCTCACCATCAGCAGCGAGAGCAGCACCATGAGGATGGTGAGCCCCTCGCGCTGGAAGTCGAGGTAGGCCAGCGACTGCCGGTACCAGTGGGTCTGGCTGAAGGGATAGTAGACCGCCAGCGTCATCCCCGCCGAGGGCGAGGGCATCCCCGTGAACCACCCCGGCTTCCCGGTGCCGTGCTGCACGTTGTAGCGGGCCAGCCGGACCGCCACCGCCACCACGTACATGTAGCAGAGGAGCCAGCCGAACTTCCCCGCATTCTGGAACTCGAGGAAGAACATGATCAGCGCCGGCGCCACCCCGAAGCTGATGCAGTCCACCAGGCTGTCGAGCTCCGCGCCGAACTTGGTGCCGGTGCCGCTGAGCCGCGCCACCCGGCCGTCCAGCATGTCGAGCACCCCGGCGAAGACGATGAACCAGGCCGCCCAGGTGAAGTTTCCCCGGTAGGCCGAGATGATCGCCCACATCCCGAAGAACATGTTGCCGAGCGTGAAGGCGCTCGGGATCACGATCACCACCCGCCGCATGTCGGGCCGCCGCAGGCCCCGGCGCGAAGGCATCAGTCCCATTGGGCCACCACCGTCTGCCCCGCCACGGTCTTGTCGCCGGCGTGCACGAGGACCCTGGCGCTGGCTGGAAGGAAGACATCCACCCGCGAGCCGAACCGGATGAGCCCCATCCGCTCGGCCTGCCGCACCGCGGTGCCTGGCTGGTGGTCGGTCACGATCCGCCGCGCCACCAGCCCCGCGATCTGCCGCACCAGGACCTTGCCCCGCGCCGTGCGGAGGCCGATGGTGCTCTGCTCGTTCTCGAGGCTCGCCTTCTCCGTGCCGGCGTGCCCGAACTTCCCCTTGTTGTAGTGCCGGTACTCGAGCGTCCCGCTCATCGGGTAGCGGTTCACGTGCACGTTGAACACGTTCATGAAGATCGAGACCCGCTGGGTCCGCTCCTGCACGTAGTCCGGCTCGTCCACCGTCACCACGCTCACCACCACCCCGTCGGCCGGGGCGATCACCAGCTGGTCGCCCCGCGGCCCCTCGCGCACCGGGTCACGGAAGAAGGCGATGACCCACACCGCCACCGGCAGCCAGAGGAGCGCGGCCCAGAGCGGCGCGAAGGCGTAGAGCACCAGCTCCAGCGCCCAGAACGCCAGGATGAACGGCCACCCCTCAGGCGCGATGCGCATCAGGCATCCTCCGGCAGGTCGAAGCCGGTGAGCCGGCGGAAGGCCTCGAGGTAGCGCTGGCTGGTGGCCGCGATGACCTCGGGGGGAAGCGTGGGGGGCGGGGCCTCGCCGTTCCACTGGCCCTCGGCCTTGAGGCCAAGCAGCCAGTCGCGCAGCGGCTGCTTGTCGAAGCTGGGCTGGCTGCGGCCCGGCTGGTACTGGTCGGCGGGCCAGAAGCGCGAACTGTCGGGCGTCATCACCTCGTCGATGAGCCGCAGCGTGCCCTGCGCGTCCACCCCGAACTCGAACTTGGTGTCGGCGATGATGATCCCGCGGGTGGCGGCGTAGTCGCGGCCGGCGCCGTAGACCCCGAAGCTCGCGTCCCGCAGCCGGATGGCCTGCGCCGGACCCAGCGCGTTCGCCATGGTGGAGAAGGTCACGTTGATGTCGTGTCCCGTCTCCTCCTTGGTGGCGGGGGAGAAGACCGGCGGCTCCAGCCGCGCGCTCTCCACCAGCCCGCCCGGCAGCGGCTCGCCCGCCAGGGTGCCGCTCGCCTTGTATTCCTGCCAGGCCGAGCCGGAGAGGTAGCCGCGCACCACGCACTCGAACGGCACCGGCGTGGTGCGCCGCACCAGCATGGTGCGGCCGGCGATCTCGGCGCGGTGCGGCGCCAGCGCCGGGAACCGCCGCGCGATCTCGCCGGTGCGCGCCGTCACGAAGTGGCTCGGCACCTGCGCCCCCAGCAGCTCGAACCAGAACGCGCTGATCTGCGTGAGCACCGCGCCCTTCCGCGGGATCGCCTCGCGCATCACGATGTCGAACGCGCTCACCCGGTCGCTGGCCACCAGCAGCAGGTGGTCGCGGTCGGCCTCGTACACCTCGCGCACCTTGCCCTTCCGCAGCAGGGGCAGGGGGAGGCGGCTCTCGGTCAGGACATCCGTCATCGCGTCGCCTCGTTCCTGGGGCGGGAAGCGGGAGGCGGGAAGAGGGAAGGACGGGTGCGTCCCGGACCCGCCACGTCCTTCCCGTTTCCCGTTTCCCGCTTCCCGTTTCCCGTTTCCCGTCCCCGCTTCATACCCTGATCTCCTCCGTCCCCACCGCCGCCGCCACCGCCGCCGCGCGGCCGACCAGCGGCCGCAGGTACTCCGCCAGGAACTCCCCCACCTGCTCGGTCGAGCGCCCGGTGTAGCGCGCCGGGTCGAGCTCGGCGGTCAGCCGGGCGGTGGGGATCTTCGCGAAGGTGTGGTCGGCGGCCAGCCGGTCGAGCAGCCGGTTGGGCTCGCCGCGGCTCACCTCTTCCGCGGTGGCCAGGCTGGTCTGCCGGATCACCTCGTGGATCGCCTGCCGGTCGCCGCCCGCCTCGACGCCGAGCATGATCCACCGCTCGGTGGCCATGAAGGGCATCTGGTCGGCCACGTGCCGCGCGATCACCGCCGGCCGCACCTCGATCCCCGCCGCGATGTTACCCACCAGCAGCAGGATCGCGTCGGTGGCCAGGAACGCCTCCGGCAGGGTGAGCCGCCGGTTGGCGGAGTCGTCGAGGGTGCGCTCCAGCCACTGGGTGGCGGCGGTGTGCGCGGTGTTGGCCTGCAGGCTGATGACGAACCGGGCCAGCCCGCAGATCCGCTCCGCCCGCATCGGGTTCCGCTTGTACGCCATCGCCGAGGAGCCGATCTGGTCCTTCTCGAAGGGCTCGAGCAGCTCCCCCTCGTGCTGCAGCAGGCGCAGGTCGTGCGCCATCTTGGCCGCCGACTGCGCGATGCCGCTCAGCGCGTCGAGGATGGTGCTGTCGCCCTTGCGGCTGTAGGTCTGGCCGGTCACCGGGAAGACCCGGGGCACGCCCAGCTTCTCCGCGATGCGCCGCTCCAGGTCGCGGACCTTGCCGTGGTCGCCCTTGAACAGCTCGAGGAAGCTCGCCTGGGTGCCGGTGGTGCCCTTGCAGCCGCGCAGCCGGAGCGCCGCGAGCCGGTGCAGCAGCTCCTCGACGTCGAGCGCGAAGTCCTGCATCCACAGCGTGGCCCGCTTGCCCACCGTGGTGAGCTGCGCTGGCTGGAAGTGGGTGTAGGCCAGGCAGGGGAGCGCCTGGTGCGCCAGCGCGAACCGCTCCAGGTGCGCCAGCACCTCGAGCAGCCGGCCCAGCAGCAGCTCCAGCCCCGCCTTGAGCACCAGCACGTCGGCGTTGTCGGTCACGAAGGCGCTGGTGGCGCCCAGGTGGATGATCGGCCTGGCCGCCGGCGCCTGGTCGCCGAAGTGGTGCACGTGCGCCATGACGTCGTGCCGGAAGCGCTTCTCGTACGCCGCCGCCTGCGCCAGGTCGGCGTCGTCGAGGTGGGCCCGCAGGTCGGCGAGCGCCGCCGCGGGGATCTCGAGTCCCAGCTCCCGCTCGCTCTCCGCCAGCGCCAGCCACACCCGGCGCCACAGCCCGATGCGGTGCCGCTCCCCCCACAGCCGCTGCATGGCGGGGGAGCTGTAGCGGGTGCCCAGCGGCGAGCGGTAGCCGTCGTCGGTCATCGGAACTCGAGGTCGGTGTAGGCGATGGAGCCGTCACGCTCGAAGAAGAGCCGCACCGCCTGCCGCGGCTTGAGCACGTTCACCACGTCGCGCACGTCGTCGGCGGTGGCGATCCGCCGCCGGTTCATCCCCACGATCACGTCGCCCTCCCGCAGGCCGGTGGCCGCCGCCAGCTCCCGCGAGATCCGGAAGATCAGCGCCCCCCGGTCCGCCTGCACCCCGCGCTCCGCCCGGACCTGCTCGGTCAGCGTCACCAGCTGCAGGTCCTTGAGCACGGTCACCTTCTCCGCCGTGCTGGTGGGGAGGTCGCCGCTGGTGAGCGTGAGGCTCACCTCGCGGGCGGCCCGCCGCGCGCCGAGCTGCACCACGTCGTGCACGTGCAGGTCGAGCTTCACCGCCTCCCAGTCGAGGTAGTTGTGCAGCGGCCGCCCGTTGGCACGGGTGAGCACGTCGCCCCGCCGGAGCCCCGCGCGCTCGGCCGGCCCCCCCGGCGCCACCGCCGTCACCAGCACGCCGCCCTGGCTCTTCCAGTCGCGCAGGCTCTCCGCCCCCGCCACCTCGAACCCCACCCACGCCCGGCGCACCGCCCCGGCGCGGAGGATCTCCTCCGCCACCCGCAGCGCCCGCTCGATCGGGATCGCGAACCCCAGCCCGATGGAGCCGCCGCTCTGCGAGAGGATGGAGCTGTTCACCCCGATCACCTCGCCCAGCGCGTTGGCCAGCGGGCCTCCCGAGTTGCCGGGGTTGATCGAGGCGTCGGTCTGGATCATGTCGAGGTACAGCCCCGACTGGTCGCGGCCCGGGAGGATGTTGCGGTTCACCGCGCTGATCACCCCCGCGGTCACCGTCGGCTCCACGTTGCCCAGCAGGTAGGCGAACGGGTTGCCCAGCGCCACCACCCACTCGCCGATCATCAGGTCGGTGCTCTTGCCGGTCTTCACCGTGCGGAGCCCGGTGCGGTCCACCCGGATCACCGCGATGTCGGTGAGCGGGTCCTCGCCCAGCAGCTGCGCCTGCGCGTCGCTGCCGTCGGGCAGGGTCACGATGATCTTGTCGGCGCCCCCCACCACGTGCTGGTTGGTGAGGATCACGCCCTCCGGCCGGATGATGAAGCCGGTGCCGAAGCTCTGCTGTTCCCGGGGGGACTGGGGCACGAAGAAAAAGTCGAACGGCGTCTGCGCCGCTACCGCCCGCGTGCTCGTCACGGTGATGGACACCACCGCGGGCGACACCGTCTGCGCCGCCTCCACGATCGCGGTGCGCCGGGAGCCGTTCAGCGCGTCGGCCACCGCCGGCCGCGCCGGCCGCTGCGCCTCCAGCGTCTCCACGAACTGCGGGCGCCCCTCGCCGCCGCCGCACCCCGCGAGGAGCAGCGCCGCCCCGAGGCCGAGCCGCCGGGCCGCCGCGCCACCCCGGACCCCCCTCACGCCCCGGCCTCCGCGTAGCAGCTCGCCGGATACTCGGCTGCGACGAAGTACAACCCCTGGGGCGGGGCCGGTGGGCTGGTCAGGTGATTGTCGGTCGATGCGAGCAGCGTCGCCATGTCCTCTACCGGGCGGCGGTCCAGGCCAATGTCCACCATCGTGCCGACGAGAAACCGCACCATGTGGTGCAGGAACCGGTCGGCGGCAATCTGCAGCCGCCACCCCGACTCCCGGGCTTCCCAGGCGGCCTGACGGATCGTGCACTCGTACGGGCGCCCCGGATGGGCCCCCGAGCGGGCCTGCACATCGTCGTCCGCGACCGGCTTCCGCACCGCGAAGGCGTGGAACGCATGCGTCCCCGGAAGGTACGCCGCCGCCCGGTGCAGCCGGTCTCCATCCAGCGGGCGGCACAGCGCCCACGCGTAGGGGCGCCGGAAGGGCGACGCCGCGGCGGCGTCGGTCCCGATGTCATAGTGGTACCGGCGGCCGGTGGCGCTCCGGCGGGCATGGAACCCCGCCACCATCGGCGTCACCCGCTCCACCCAGCACTCCCGCGGCAGCAGCCCGTTGAGCGCCCGCCGCAGCGCCTCGGCCGTCCATCTGGCCGGGACCGTGAAGCTCACCCCCATCCCCAGGGCGTGCACCCCCGCGTCCGTCCGGCCCGCCCCATGCGCCACCACCCGCCGCCCGCACAGCCGCTCCAGCACCCCCTCCACCTCCGCCTGCACCGTGCGCGCGTCCGGCTGCCGCTGCCAGCCCGCGAAGGCACGTCCATCATACTGCAGGAGGGCCAGATAGGTCCGGCTCATGAGGCCCGGAATATAGCCGGAAGGGAAGGGGGAGGGGACCGCGAGAACCGATGGGAAGCGGGAAGACGGGAAGCGGGAAGAGGGCAAAGGGAAGAGGGAAGGGGAATGGGCAGGCCCCGCGGGGCCCCCGGGCGAGCAGCCGGCTGCGCCGCCAACCGGGGTGCCTTCTTGGGTCCACCCCCAGCCTGTAAGTTGATGACGATGCCCACCCCCCTCCACGCCGCCCTGCGCACCGTCGCCACCGGCCAGCCGCTCACCGCCGACCAGGCCGCCGCGGCCTTCCGGGTCATCATGCGGGGCGAGGCCTCCCCGGCCCTCATCGCCGGCCTCCTCCTCGGCCTCCGCGCCCGGGGCGAGACCAGCGACGAGATCGCCGGCGCCGCCACCGCCCTCCGCGAGGCGATGATCCCCCTCGATGCCGGCGCCGGCGCCCCCCTGGTCGACACCTGCGGCACCGGCGGGGGCGGCGTCAGCACCTTCAACGTCTCCACCGCCGCGGCCTTCGTGACCGCCGCCGCCGGGGCGCGGGTGCCCAAGCACGGCAACCGCAGCTATACCAGCAGGTGCGGCTCCGCCGACGTCCTCGAGGCGCTGGGGATCGACATCACCCTCGATCCCGACCGCGCCGCCCGCCGCCTCAACCAGGCCGGGATGGTCTTCCTCTTTGCCCCGAACTACCACCCCGCCATGCGCCACGTCGGCCCCACCCGCAAGGAGCTGGGCGTGGCCACCATCATGAACCTCCTCGGCCCCCTCGCCAACCCGGCAAGCGTGGGCCGCCAGGTCATCGGCGTGGCCGACCCCCACCGGGCGCCGCTCCTGGCCCAGGCGCTGCTCCGCCTCGGGGCGGATCATGCGCTGGTGGTGCACGGGGAGGTGGGCATGGACGAGATCAGCCCCGCCGGTGCCACCGCGGTCTGGGAGGTGCGCGGGGGCCGCATCGCCACCTGGACCATCGACCCCGCGGAGTACGAGCTGGACTGGGAAGACACCGCGCCCCTGGCCGGCGGCGATCCGGCCGCCAACGCCGCGCGGATCGAGGCCCTCTTCGCCGGCGCCGACGACGAGGCCGCCCGCCGGGCCGTGGTCCTCAACGCCGGCGCCGCCCTCTATGTGTCCGGCCTGGTGGCCGACTACGGTACCGCCGTCCGCCGCGCGGCGGAGGTGCTGGCGGCAGGCGGAGCCAGGGGAGGTGCTGGAGGCGGTAAGGCGGTAGGGCGGTAGGGCGGTAGGGCGGTAGGGCGGTAACGCGGTAGGGCGGTATTAGGAGGGTGGTGGACGGAGGCTCTCGTACAGCCTCCAGACGTGCCGACCCGCTTCATCCCGGGCCTGCTCGACCCGCTCGAACTCATTCTGCTCGAGATACCCGAGGTCGCATGCGAGGCGGAGGAGGTAGGTCAGCTCGGCGAGCGAGCCGAGGGCGATATCGAGGTAACGCCGGAACTCGCGTGACCCCCGCTTGGCGGATCCTTCGGCGATGTTCGTGGGTATCGAGACCGCGGCGCGGCGGACCTGGCCTGCAAGGCCGAAGCGCTCACTGACCGGCCACCGTCCGGTGGCACGATAGACCTCGACGACAAGCCTGTGGGAGTGCTGCCAGGCGGTGAATCGCTCGAAGGGGGCCATGACGGAGCATGACGCTGCCCGGTCAACCAACCCTCAATCCACCCTCCTACCGCCCTACCGCCTTACCGCCTTACCGCCTTACCGCCCTACCGCCCTAATACTTCCGAATCACCCCCACCACCACCCCCTGGATCAGCACGTCGCGCTCCTGGAACCGCATGGGCTGCATCGTGGGGTTGGCGGGCTGCAGGCGGATCCAGCCCCCCTGCTCCCGGTAGTAGCGCTTGACCGTCGCCTCGTTGCCGTTCACCAGCGCGATCACCATCTCGCCGTTGTCGGCCGCCTGCTTGCCGTGGACCACCACGAAGTCCCCGTCCATGATGTGCTCATCGATCATGGACTCGCCCTGCACCTTGAGGGCATAGTTGGGACCGCGCCGCGGCAGCAGCTCGTCGGGCACCGAGAGGGTCTCGCCGCTCACCGTGGACTCGATGGGGAGGCCCGCCGCCACCCGGCCGAGCAACGGGATCTCGGTGGCGCCGCTCGTCCCCTTGGGCGGCAGCACCTCGATGGCCCGGCTCTCGTTGTGGGTGCGGTGGATGTAGCCCTTCCGCTCCAGGTTGGTCAGGTGCTCGTGCACGGTGGCCAGCGACTGGAAGCTGAAGTGCTCGGCGATCTCCTCGAAGCTTGGCGCATACCCCTGGTCGCGGATATGCTCCTGCAGGTACTTGAGGATCTCGCTCTGGCGCTTGGTGAGCGGCATGGTGCCTCCGGTGGCTGTGACCGAACGGACTCCGAATGAAGCTACCCGAATACTGACCGAAGAGCAAGATGCCCACCACCCTGGACCAGATCCTCGCCGCCACGCGCGCCGGGCTGCCCGCACTGGCCGCCCGCCGATCCGAAATCGAACGGCGGGCCGCCGCCCCCCCGCCGCGCCCTTCCTTCCTAGCCCCGTGGGACCGCCGCCACCTGGCCCTGATCGCCGAGGTGAAGCGGCGGTCCCCCTCGGCCGGGACCATCCGCGCCGACCTGGATCCGGTGAGTCACGCCCGCGCCTACGCCGCCGCGGGGGCCAGCGCCATCTCGGTGCTGACCGATGGCCCCTTCTTCGGCGGGGCGCTGGCCGATCTTGAGCAGGTGGCCGGCGCCGTGGGGGTGCCGCTGCTCCGCAAGGACTTCATCCTCGACGAGCTGCAGATCCTCGAGGCCCGCGCCGCCGGGGCCTCGGCGGTGCTGCTGATCGTCCGTGCGCTGCCGCTCCCCCGGCTCCGGCAGCTGCTCGGCTGTGCCCGGGACGCCGGGCTCGCCGCGCTGGTCGAGGTGCACGACGCCCGCGAGCTCGACCTCGCCCTCGAGACCGACGCTCGCTACCTCGGCGTCAACAGCCGCAACCTCGACACCTTCGCCATCGACGTGGACGCCGCCTGGCGGCTGCTCGCCCGCATCCCCGCCGACCGGGTGGCCATCGCCGAGAGCGGCATGGCCTCCGAGGCCGACGTGCGGAAGGCCGCCGCCGCCGGCGCCGACGGCGTGCTGATCGGCACCGCCCTCTCCAGCGCCGCCGACCCGTCGGCCCTGGCCCGCGCGGTGGCGGCGGTGCCCCGGATCGGCCGCTGACCATGCCCGACGCGCCGAGCCGCCGGGTCGCCGCCAAGATCTGCGGACTGACCCGGCCTGACGACGCCCGGGCCGCCGTCCGCCTCGGCGCCAGCTACCTCGGGGTCATCTTTGCCGGCGGGCCCCGGCAGGTGGACCCGGCGCGGGCCCGGGCCATCATGGAGGCCGCCGGCCAAGTTCCTGTGATTGGGGTCTTTGGCTCGCAGGGGGAGGGGGAGATATTACAGGTGTGCCGTGCGGCCGGCCTGGCCGGTGCCCAGTTGCACGGCGACCATTCCCCCGTCCTGATCGAGCGGCTCGCCGCGGCTGGTCTCCTGGTCCTTCCCGTGGTGCGTCTCGGTGGCCCGGACGATCTCGTCCGGCTGGATCACCTGCCGGGACCGGTGCTGGTGGAGCCGAAGGTCGAGGGGCGGCTCGGCGGGACGGGGGTGCCGCTCGCGCTCGACCTGGCCCGCGCCGCGCGGCAGCGCCTCGGCGGCCGCCCGCTGTGGCTCGCCGGCGGGCTCACGCCCGAGACCGTCAGGGAGGCCATCCGCGTGGTGGCGCCCGACGTGGTGGACGTATCCTCCGGGGTGGAACAGATTCCCGGCGTGAAGGACCCTGAACGAATGGCCCGATTCCTGGAGGTCGTGCGGTGACGGTGACCCTGCCGCGCGAGCGCGCGGTCGGCGGACGCTTCGGCGCCTACGGCGGACGGTACGTCCCCGAGACGCTCATGGCCGCCCTCGACGAACTCGCGGTGCTGTACGACGCGGCCCGGACCGACGCCGGCTTCTGGCGCGAGTTCGAGGGGCTGCTGCGCGAGTTCGCCGGACGGCCCACCACCCTCACCGACGCCCCCCGCTTCGGCGCCGCCATCGGCGCCACGGTGCTGCTCAAGCGGGAGGACCTCAACCACACCGGCTCCCACAAGCTCAACAACGCGCTGGGCCAGGCGCTGCTGGCGCGGCGCATGGGCAAGCGGCGCATCATCGCCGAGACCGGCGCCGGCCAGCACGGCGTGGCCACCGCCACCGTCTGCGCCCACTTCGGGCTCGACTGCGTGGTCTACATGGGCGCGGAGGACGTGGAGCGCCAGGCCCTCAACGTCTACCGGATGCGGCTGCTCGGCGCCACGGTGGTGCCGGTCGCGAGCGGCACCCGCACCCTCAAGGACGCCGCCAACGAGGCCCTGCGCGACTGGGTCACCAACGTCCCCACCACGCACTACATCATCGGCTCGGTGATCGGCCCCGACCCGTTCCCCCGCATGGTGCGCGACTTCCAGTCCGTGATCGGCCGCGAGGCGCGGGCCCAGGTGCTGGAGCGCGCCGGCCGCCTGCCGCGCACCGTCGTGGCCTGCGTGGGCGGCGGCTCCAACGCCATCGGGATGTTCCACGCCTTCCTGGATGACGCGGCGGTGGAGCTGGTGGGCGTGGAGGCCGCCGGCGAGGGCATCCCGAGCGGGCACCACAGCGCGACCCTCTCCGCCGGGCGGCCCGGCGTGCTGCACGGCTGCCTGAGCTACCTGCTGCAGGACCCCGACGGGCAGGTGCTGCCGGCCCACTCCGTCTCCGCGGGGCTCGACTACCCCGGCGTGGGGCCGGAGCACAGCTGGCTGCGCGACACCGGCCGGGTGCAGTACGCCGCCGCCACCGACGACGAGGCGCTGGCCGGCTTCCAGGCGCTGTGCCGGCTGGAGGGCATCATCCCCGCGCTCGAGACCGCGCATGCGCTGGCGTGGCTGGAGCGGAATCGTGGCCGCTGGCAGCCCGAGGACCTGGTCCTCGTCTGCCTGAGCGGCCGCGGCGACAAGGACGTCGCGCACGTGGCCAAACTGCTCGGGACCGGCTAAGTGACCCACGGCATGCCCGCACCGGTGGTGCTGCCGCAGCAACAGGTCGAGGAACTGCTCCGGACCCTGGTGAAGGGGCTCCGGGCCTTCCAGATGTACCTCCCCAACAACCCCATCTACCAGCGCGCCGTCGGCAACGTCCGCGCCGCCTTCCAGCCCATCTGGGCCGCGGGGGTGGACCGCCTGGTGCTGCAGGTGGTGGAGACCGACATCGTCTGGGAAGAGCAGGTGGTCTACCACCAGCCCAACAAGGCGGAGAGCCTGGCCTGGGGGCTGTTCAAGGACGGGATGCGGGTGCTCACGCTCTTTCCGGGCGTCGAGGAGGAGGAGGTCGTCCGCTTCCTCGAGATGGTGCAGCGCTCGCGCACCCTGCAGGCCGACGCCGGCGACGACCTGCTGACCCTGCTGTGGGAGCAGGAGTTCGGCTTCATCCAGTACCACTTCACCGAATTCATCCCCGACTCCGGCGTGCCCGGCCTCTCCGGCGAGGGCGCCTACAGCCAGGCCCCGCCCACCGACCCCAACGTGGTCCAGGAGCAGGCCCGGGAGACCCAGGGCAAGGTCCAGGAGGAGGCGCCGCCCCGGAAGAGCGGGGTGGTGGACCTCGAGGACTTCGACTCCACCCTGTACTGGCTGGACGACGCCGAGATCAAGGCGATCGCCGACGCCATCGAGGAGGAGTACCGGCAGGACCTGCGCGCCAACGTGCTCGGCATCCTGTTCGACATCCTGGAGCAGCGCACCGAGGAGGTCACCCGCGGCGAGGTGATGGGCCACCTCGAGACCTACCTGCCGCACCTGCTCAACGCCGGCGACTTCCGCTCGGTGGCGCTCATCCTGCGCGAGACCCGGCTGCTGGTGCGGCGCCCCGAGGAGTTCACCCTGGAGCAGCGGGACCGGATGGACGCCTTCACGGGGCGGCTGTCGGATCCCGGGGTGCTGCAGCAGATCCTGCAGTCGGTCACCGAGGCGCAGAGCCCGCCCACCGAGGATGACCTGGGCGAGCTGTTCCGCGAGCTGCGGCCCGCGGGCCTCGAGACGGTGCTGGTGTGGCTGCCCCGGCTCCCGGCCGCGAGCGCCATCCACAAGCTGCTCGCCTCCGCCGCCGACCGGCTGGCCGAGACCACGCCGCAGGAGGTGCTGCGGCTGCTGCGGCTCCCCGAGTCCGAGGCGCTGCCGTCGGTCATCGCGCTGTGCGGCCGCCTCAAGCTGCAGGCGGCGGTGCCCGGCCTGGCCGACACCCTGGGGCACCCCGCGGCGCCCACCCGGCTGGCGGGCGTCACCGCCCTCGACGCCATCGGCACCCCCGCGGCGCTGCAGGCGCTGGAGAAGGCGGTGGACGACGCCGACCGCGAGGTGCGCATCGCGGGGGTGCAGTCCCTCGGCCGCCGCGGCTACAAGGGCGCCCTGCGGCGCATCGAGCCGGTGGTGCAGGGCAAGCTTACCCGCGAGATCGACCTCACCGAGCGGATGCGCTTCTTCGAGGCCTACGCCATGATCGCGGGGCCGGGCTCGCTGGAGAACCTGGCGGGGATGCTCTCCGCCGGCGGGCTGTTCAAGCGCAAGGAATCCCCGGAGGTCCGCGCCTGCGCCGCGCTCGCCATCGGCCGGCTCAAGTCGGCGGAGGCCCGCGAGGTGCTGCAGAAGTACAAGGACGACAAGGAACTCGTGGTGCGGAACGCGGTGAGCCGCGCCCTGCGGGAGGCCGGCGCATGACCCGCGAGGCCTCCGGCATGCCGGCCCCCGAGGACAAGGTCGGCAACGACGCCTTCCTGCGGCAGGCGGGGCGCAACTTCCTGCTCGCGATGTACACCGGGCTCCGCAGCCTCAAGCTCTACCCCGTGGAGAACGCCACCGCGCAGAAGGCGCTCGACGAGCTGCAGGCGGCGGCGCTGGCGCTGCTCACCCCGCTGGGCGAGATCGAGCTGCGGCTCTCCGGCGACTTCATCTTCGTCAACGGCACCCGGCTCCGGCTCGAGCTCGACAACTACGCCTCGTTCTCCAACCTGCTGGCCGCGCTGCGCGCCGTGGACGTGGGCGAGATGAAGGTGGCCACCGGGGTGGAGCGTCGCGAGTGGCAGGTGTTCCTCGGTGTGCTGCTCTCGCTCTCGGGCAAGGGCGGCACCGAGGTGAACCCCGAGGCGCTGCTCGACCTGCGCGACAAGCTCGCCGTGGCCGGGGTGACCCACCTCGACCTGGAGCCGCCGCTCGAGTCCGAGGAGAAGCTGGCCGAGGCGGAGCGGGCCCGCGAGGTGGCCAAGCGCACCTACTCCCACGGGGTGGCGGTCACCAAGGACCTGATCAACAGCGTCCGCCTGGGCCGCACCACCTCGGTGGCCAAGGTCAAGCGCGCGGTGCAGGCCATCGTGGACCAGGTGCTCAACAACGAGACCAGCCTCATCGGCCTCACCACCATCCGCGACTACGACGAGTACACCTTCACCCACTCGGTGAACGTGTGCATCCTCTCGGTGGCCATCGGCAAGAAGCTCTCCCTCACCCGGCTCCAGCTCTACGACCTCGGCCTCGCCGCGCTGCTCCACGACGTGGGCAAGGCGCGCATCCCCGTCGAGGTGCTCAACAAGACCGGCGGCCTCACCGAGGACGAGTGGAAGATGATGCAGACCCACCCCTGGCAGGGGGTGTTCACGCTGTTCAACATGCGGGGCTACGGGGAGATTCCCTACCGGCAGATCGTGGTCTCGCACGAGCACCACATGAAGACCGACCTCACCGGCTATCCCCGCGCCCTCCGGCCCCGGAAGATGGGGATCTACTCCCGCATCGTGGCCGTGGCCGACGGCTACGACGCCGCCACCACCCGGCGCAGCTACCAGACCGTGCCCATCCAGCCCGACCAGGTGCTGCGCGAGATGTGGGAGAACCCCCGCCGCGGCTACGACCCGGTGCTGGTCAAGGCGCTCATCAACCTCATCGGCATCTACCCGGTGGGCACCTGCGTCATCCTCGACACCTTCGAGGTGGCGGTGGTCTCGGCGGCGAACCCCGACCCCAGCTTCATGAACCGGCCCATCGTGCGCATCTGCATCGACGTCAACGGCGCCATGACGGGCCCGCCGGGCCGCGAGGAGAACCTCGCCGCGCAGGACGCCGACGGGACCTTCCTGCGCTCGATCGTCAAGGTCACCAACCCCGACCGGTATGGCATCATTGTCGGCGACTACTTCGTCTGAGTCCCGGCTGGCCCGGGCCTGGGCCACGATGGCGCGCGCGCGCCGCACCGCGCTCATCCCCTACCTGACGGCGGGGCACCCCGACCGCGCCCGGAGCATCGAGGCGCTGCGCCGCGCCGCCGAGCACGCCGACATCCTCGAGGTGGGCGTCCCCTTCAGCGACCCGCTCGCCGACGGGCCCACCATCCAGCGCTCGAGCTTCGAGGCGCTGGAGCACGGCATGACGCTGGCCGGCACCCTGGACCTCATCTCCGATGCCCGGCTCGACCGCCCGGTGGTGGTCTTCAGCTACCTCAACCCGGTGTTGCGCTACGGCGTGGACGAGTTCCTGCGTGACGCCGCCGGCCTCGGCGTGGCCGGCCTGCTGCTCACCGACCTCCCCGCCGGCAGCGACCCCGCCCTCGAGGCAAAGGTGCGGCAGAGCCCCCTCGACCTGATCCGGCTGGTGGCGCCCACCACCACCGGCGCCCGCCTCACCGAGGTGGTCGACGGCGCCGAGGGCTTCCTCTACCTGGTGGCGCGCCTCGGGGTCACCGGCGCCAGCCGCGACCTCGCCACCGGCCTCGAGGCCTACGTGGCCCGGGTGCGCGCCGCGACCCCGCTGCCCCTGGCCATCGGCTTCGGGATCAGCACGGCCGCCCAGGCCTGCGCCGTGGCCCACCTCGCCGACGGTGTCGTCGTGGGCAGCGCGCTGGTGGAGTGCCTCGGCCGGGACGGCCCCGAGGCGGCCGGGCGCCTGCTCGGCGAACTGCGCGCCGCGCTCGATCAGGCCGACAGGGAGCGCCCCGCGTGAAGGCGGCCCCGCGCGGCCTGCTGGAGGGCTATGCCGCCCTGATGTCGTGGGGCGGCACCGTCCTCGGGCTGGCGGCGCTCGGGCTCGACCGCGGCTGGATGGAGCGCCCATGGCTCGCGGGCGGGGTGCTGGCGTTCGCCATCCTGCTGCGCCGCGGCCAGATCCAGCTCTCCAAGTTCTCCTACCTCACCCAGATCGGCCTCGTGGCGCTGGTCGGCGCCGTCACCCTCGGCCCCGGCATGGTGGTGTTTGCCCTCGGGCTCGGGACGTTCATCGCCGACGCCTTCTGGCAGCGCAAGCTGCTCACCGCCGCCTGGATCAATGCCGGCCGCGAGGTGCTCGGCTTCCTCGCCGCCTTCGGCGCCTACAGCGTGGTGCTGCTGCGCTCCGGCGCCAACGGCCCCAGCCTCGACTTCCTCCCCGCCGCGCTGACCCTGGCGGGGATGTACTTCTTCTGCACCCGCGCGCTGTTCTACTTCACCCTGCTCGTTCGCGCCAAGCTCGAGGCGCACGAGCGGCTGATGATCCTGCGCTACGAGATCCTCTCCTACCTCCTCACCCTGATCGGGTCGGTGATCGCCGCCGGCGCCATCCACTCGCTGCCGCCTGAGGGATGGCTCACCGTGCTCGGCACCCTCGGCGTGCTCGGGGTGCTCACCAGCCGGATCCTCGAGGAGGCCATCGCCGCCGAGGAGCTCAACAAGATCCACGCGCGCGAGCGGGTGATCACCAGCAACCTGTCGCTGCAGGACGCCTTCACCCAGCTCGAGGAGCTGGCCAACCGGGTGCTCGACTGGAGCGACTTCCGGATCTATCGCGTCAGCGACGGCGCCCTGGCGCTGGCCTACCGCGGCGCCCTCGGCTGGCCCGAGCGCCGCGAGCCGCCCTTCGACAGCGCCGAGCTCCGGGTCCGGGTGGTCGCCTCCGGCGAGACCGTGGTGGTGCACGATGCCCGCACCGACGACCGGATCCTCGCCCCCACCCCCGACGCCGTGAGCATGCTGGTGCTGCCCCTGCGCTTCGGCAGCGAGTCGATCGGCACCCTGGAGCTCGACCACCACAAGCCGCGCACCTACGGCAAGAAGGAGGTGGCGGCCGCCGCCACCTTCGCCGCGCAGCTCGCCACCGCCATTCATATTGCCGACCTGCGCCGCCCATTGGTCGACACGGTGGAGCGGGTGGGGGCGGAGGTCCGCACCCTCGCCGACACGGCGGACCGCCTGCGCACCGCCGCCGGTGCGGTGGCCCAGACCGCCCAGGCCATCCGCACCGGCGCCGCCGAGCAGGAGCAGCTGGTGGCGGCGGGGCGGCAGGCCACCGAGAGCCTGGTGCAGGAGGCGCGCGAGGTGGCCGCCGATGGCGAGGCCGCCCGCAAGGCCTCCGCCACCGCCAGCACCACCGCCGCCGAGAACCGCACCCACATCCAGGACGCCATCGGGCGGCTGGTGGAGCTGCAGCGCTTCGTCGGGGACACCTCCACCCGGGTGGGGGAGCTCTACCAGGTGACCAACCGGCTGATCGGGTTCATCGGGACCATCCGCGAGATCGCCGACCTGACCAACCTGATCGCCCTCAATGCGGCCATCGAGGCGGCGCGGGCGGGGCACCAGGGCCGCGGCTTCACCGTGGTGGCCGAGGAGGTGCGCCAGCTCGCCGCGCAGAGCGCGCAGGCCTCGCGCGAGGCGGGGGGCCTGGTGGCCGCGATCCTGGGCCAGGTGGCGCAGATCTCCGAGGAGATGGACCGGGGCACCGGGATCGTGCGCGGCGTGGAGGAGCTCTCCGCCGACGCGGCGCGGGCCCTGACCGACATCGTCGATGGCACCAGCGACGCCGGCGCGCACGCCGAGCGCATCGCGGCCACCGCCGCGCGGCAGGAACAGGCCGTGCACCGGCTGCGGGCGCAGATGGAGCAGGTGTCCGCGGTCTCCATCCGCACCCTCGAGGACGCCAACACCACCGCCCGGCGCGCCTCCGAGGCCGCCCGCAGTCACGCCGAGCTGGAACGCGCCATCCGGGAGCTGGCCGGGGTGGCGGGACGGCTCCAGGCCATCGCCCAGCACTTTTCGCAGGAACTATGAACCCACGCGAACGCGTCTATGTCGCCCTCGGCAGCAACCTCGGGGACCGCGAGGGCTACCTCGCCCGGGCCCGCGAGGCGCTCGGCAAGCTGCCCCTCACCACCGTGCTGGCGGTGTCCTCCATCGAGGAGACCGAGCCGGTGGGGCCCCCGGGCCAGGAGCGCTACCTCAACCAGATGGTGCTGGTGGAGACCGCGCTCGACCCCGGCCGCTTCCTCAAGCAGCTGCACCGCATCGAGGACGAGAACGGGCGCGAGCGGGGCGAGCGCTGGGGGCCGCGCACCCTGGACCTCGACATCGTCCGCTTCGGCACCCGGCGCCTGCGCGATGCCGACCTCCGCATTCCCCACCTCGAGCTCCCCAACCGCGACTGGTGGCAGCGGGAGATCGAGGAGGTGGACCGGCTCGCGCCGGCGCGCACCAGCGACTGACCCGACCCGCGCCCGGACCACGGGGCGCGGCACTCCTCCTGGGGAACCTGCATGTCCGTCGAACCGAAGTCCCTGTCCATTCCCGACCTGCGGGAGCAGAAGGCCCAGGGCCGGAAGCTCACCGTGCTCACCTGCTATGACGCCCTCTTCGCCCGGCTGCTCGACGGCGCGGTGGACCTCCTGCTGGTGGGCGACTCGCTCAACCAGGTGCTCGCCGGGCACGCCACCACGCTGAGCGCCACCCTGGACCAGATGATCTACCACGCCCAGGCGGTGCGCCGCGGCGCGGAGAAGTCGCTGGTGTTCGTGGACCTGCCGTTCCTGAGCTACCAGGTCACGGTGGAGGAGGCGCTGCGCAACGCCGGCCGCGTCATGAAGGAGACCGGCGCGCACGGCGTGAAGCTCGAGGGGGGCGAGACCATGGCCGAGACCATCCGCGCCCTGGTGCGGATCGGCATCCCGGTGATGGCGCACATCGGCCTCACGCCCCAGTCGGTGCACCAGCTCGGGGGCTACCGGGTGCAGGGCCGCGACCCCGCCGCCGCCGACCGGCTCCGCTCCGATGCGCGGTTCGTGGAGGAGGCCGGCGCCTGCTCGGTGGTGCTCGAGCTGGTGCCCGCGCCGCTCGCCACCGAGGTGAGCGCGCTGCTCCGCATCCCCACGATCGGCATCGGCGCCGGCGCCGGGTGCGACGGCCAGGTGCTGGTGCTGCACGACATGCTCGGCCTCAACGAGGGCTTCCGGCCCCGGTTCCTCAAGACCTACGCCGACCTCGCGGGGGTGGTCCGCGGCGCGGCCCGCGCCTTCAGCGACGACGTGCGCGCCGGCCGCTATCCCGGGAAGGAACACAGCTTCGAGTGATGGTCGACCTGCGGGAGATCCCCGCGCTCCGGGCCTGGCGCGCGGCGGAACGGGCGGCCGGCCGGCGGGTGGCGTTCGTCCCCACCATGGGCGCGCTGCACGCCGGCCACCTGGCGCTGGTGGACCTGGCCGCGCGCCTCGCCCCGACGGTGCTCATGAGCGTCTTCGTCAACCCGCTGCAGTTCGGCCCGGGCGAGGACTTTGCCCGCTACCCCCGGGACCTGGACCGCGATCGCGCCCTCGCGGCGGGACGCGGGGTGGCCGCGCTGTTCGTGCCGGCCGTGGAGGCGATGTATCCCCCCGGGGCCGAGACCCGCGTGGTGCCGGGCCCGATGGCGGAGCGGTGGGAAGGCGCACAGCGCCCGGGCCACTTCGCCGGGGTGCTCACGGTCGTGGCCAAGCTGCTCAACCTGGTCCAGCCCGACCTCGCCGTCTTCGGCCAGAAGGACATCCAGCAGGTCTGCCTGGTACAGCGGATGGTCCGCGATCTGGACCTGCCGGTCGAAATTCATGTTGGGCGGACCGTCCGTGAAACCGACGGCCTGGCGTTGAGCAGCCGCAACGCCTACCTGTCGAGTGCGGATCGGGCCGCGGCGCTGTCGTTGAGTCGGGCCCTCCGGGCCGCCGATCTGGCATGGCGCGGGGGTGAGGCGGAGGCGCTGCGGCTCCACTCCCTCATGATGGAGCAATTCCATATGTCCATTGGAGTTACGGTGGACTATATTGCCATCGTCGACCCCGACACCCTGCGCCCGGTGGAGCGGGCTGACGGTGGCACGATCGTCGCTGTTGCTGCCCGCGTAGGTCGGACGCGACTGCTCGATAACCACATCCTCGGGACGGAGTTCTGTTGAGCCTCATCGGCGAAGCACGCCCCACGCCTTCCGGACTCCGGCCGACCCTGCCGGACTGGGCGGTGGTGACCCCGGCGCGGCTGGCTCATATCGAGCGGGTCGCGGGACTGGTGGCGCGCTGGGCGGAAGAGATGGGGGTCCCGGACAGCGAACGGAACCGGTGGCTGCGCGCCGTGTGGCTGCACGACGCGCTGCGGGACGCCCCGGCCCCGGAGCTGGAGCGGTGGGCGCCGTCGGCGGTGGGCCCCGTGGAACTGCGCCACGGGCCCGCCAGCGCCGCGCGCGCCAAGGCCGATGGCGAGACCGATCGGGGCGTCCTCGACGCTGTCCGGTATCACACCACCGGCCTGGCCGAATGGGACATGGTGGGACGGGTGCTGTACTGCGCGGACTTTCTCGAGCCGGGGCGGACGTACCGGAACGAGGATCGCGCGGCCCTCACGGCGCGCTTCCCGCACGACCCCGGCGGGGTCCTGCGCGAGGTGGCGCGCCTTCGCCTGGGCCACGCCGTGGAATCCGGCTGGCCCCTCCCCGAGCCCACGGTCCGGTTTTGGAACTCACTCCAGGCGCGCGCCGCGGGCTGATCGCCGCCGGCGCCCTGCTGGCCCTGCTGCTCCTGGTCCTCGCCGTGCGGGCCCTCCGCCGCGACCAGGTTGAAGGGCACGCCTTCGCCATCCCCGCCACCGATCACGCCCTGCAGGTCGAGGTGCTCAACGGCAGCGGCCGCAACGGCCTCGCCCGTCTCGGCGCGCGCCGGCTGCGGCGGCAGGGGATCGACGTCGTGCTCTTCGGGACCGCCACCGAGACCCCCACCGACAGCACCCGGATCATCCTGCGCCGCGGCGACCGCGACCGGGCCGAGCGGGTGCGTGGCGCCCTCGGCCTGGGCAGGCTCGAGGTGGCGCTGGACTCCCTGCGGCGGGTGGACGTCACCGTGCTCCTCGGGCCGGACTTCCAGCCGGATGAGGAGGGACGGCCCTGACCCAGCGTCCCACCTCCGCCACCAGTTCGGCGGGGAGATAGGGCTTGGGCAGGAAGGCCGCGTTGGGCATCGTGCCGCACCGGCGGGACACCTCCTCCTCGCTGAACCCGCTGGTCAGCATCACCGGGACCTCCGGGGCCAGCGCCGCCATCGCCGCCAGCGTCTCGTCGCCGCCCATGCCCGGCATCGTCAGGTCGAGCACCACCAGTCCCAGCCGCTCGCGCAGCTCGCGGAAGCGGGCCAGCGCCTCCTCGCCGTTCGCCGCCGTCGTCACCTCGTAGCCGGCCCGTTCCAGGAACGTCCGCATCAGCCGGAGCACGTCCGCCTCATCATCCACCAGCAGGAGGCGCGCGCGGGGCGCCCCGGCGGGGGCGGCGACCGTGACCGCCGGCGCGCGCCCGGCGAGCGGAAACAGCACCCGGATCACGGTGCGGCCGGGCGCGCTCGCGACCGCGATGGTCCCCCGGTGGCGGCGGACGATGCCCAGCACCGCGGCGAGGCCCAGCCCGCGGCCCGGGAAGCGGGTGGAGAAGAATGGCTCGAACATCCGCCGCTGGACCTCCACGTCGATCCCCGAGCCGTCGTCCTCCACCTCGAGGGAGACGTACGGCCCCGGCTGGGCCTCCTGGGGCAGGAGGGTGGTCACGAGGAACTCCCGGGTGGCGTGCAGCAGCCCGGTGCGGACCGTGACGATGCCCCGGTTCCCCTCCAGCGCCTCGCCGGCGTTGGTCACCAGGTTCACCAGCACCTGCCGCAGCTGCGACGGATCCGCCTCGATGGCGGGCAGCGCCTCGGCCGGTTCCAGCACCAGGCGCGCCGGGCTGGGCAGCGCCGCCTGCAGCAGGCTGGCGCTCTCGCGGACCACCGCCGAGGAATCCACCGGGCCCACCACGAACTGGCCCCGGCCGGCATAGGCCAGCATCTGCGCCGTCAGCTCCGCCGCGCGGAGCGAGGCCTGCTCCACCTGCCGGAGCGGCTCGGTGGCCGGATGCTCCGGGGGGAGCGCCGCCCGGGCCAGGTGCGCGTTCCCCAGGACCAGGGTGAGCAGGTTGTTGAAGTCGTGCGCGATCCCGCCCGCGAGCACCCCGATGCTCTCGAGCTTCTGCGCCTCCAGCAGCCGCTCCTGGAACTGCTGGGTGGCCCGTCCGGCGCGGCGCTGCTCGGTCACGTCCTCGTGGATCGCCACCAGGCCCGTCACCTCGCCGGTGTGGTCCCGCAGCGGCGCGGTGGAGATCGTGATCTCGAGCGTGGTGCCGTTCTTGTGCCGCCGCGTGGCCGAGAGCCGCCGCACGCCGCCCTCCCGGCGCGCCGCCTCGACCATCCGCCGGAAGTCCTCGCGTTCCTCGGGGGGGATCACCGGGGATGGCCCGCCGACCGCCTCGGCCGCCGTGAAGCCGTACAGACGCTCCGCGGCGGGATTCCAGCCCGTGACGATCCCCTCGCGGTCCAGCGTGACGATCGGCAGGGGAGAGGCATCGATGACGGCCCGGACCCGCCGGGTGGCCGCGCGCTCGAGCAGTTCGGCGTGCTTCCGGTCGGTGATGTCCCCGGCGATGCCGGAGAGGTGGGCCGTGCCGGCGAGCGGGTCCCGGACCAGGGTGGCGCGATCGTGGATCCAGCGCACCCGGCCGTCCGCCCGGGTGATGCGGTATTCGAGGTCGTACCCGCCTTCCTCACCCCGGCTCACCAGCCCGTGCCACGCCCGCTCGACGGCCGGCCGGTCGTCCGCCGCGATCGTGGCCAGCCACAGGTGCGGGTCGGCGTACAGCGCGGCCGGGGAGTGTCCCCAGATCCGCTCGAACGAGGGGCTCACGTACAGCACCCGCTCCGGCTCCACCTGGGCGAGCCAGAAGACCTCGCTGCTCTGCTCGGCGTAGCGGAAGAAGCGCTCTTCCAGCTCCCGGATGCGGTGCTCGCTCTCCTTCTGGCCGGTGATGTCGATGGTGGCGCCCGCCATCCGCACCGGCCGCCCCGCCGCGTCCCACACCGCCTGCCCGTGCACCATGCACCAGCGCCACCCGCCGTCGCGGGCCCGCATCCGGTACTCGACCACGTAGGGCGTGCGCTGCTCGAAGTGCCGCCGCACCTCCGCGAAGACCCGCTCCCGGTCGTCGGGGTGCAGCGCCTCCTCCCAGGTGCGCACATGGTTCGGGAGTTCGGCGTCGTCGTAGCCGAGCAGCGCCTTCCACTGGGGGGAGAACAGGGTCTCGCCGCTCACCACGTTCCAGTCCCACACCCCGGCGCGGGCACTGGAGGCCGCGAGGGCGTAGCGCTCCTCGCTGCGGCGGAGCGCGTCCGCGGCCTGGTGGCGGCTGCTGACGTCGCGGCACAGCGCCACGATCGTGCCGTCGTCCTGGACGGCGGCGTTGATCTCGATGGCGAGCACCGCGCCATCCCGGTGCTGGTAATCCACCTCGAGGTTGGTCACGCTGCCCACGCGCACCGCCTGCCGCACCTCCGCGGCGTTGCGGTCGACGTCGTACGGGGCGGTCCACTCGGTGACCCGGTGCCCCCGGATCTCCTCCAGCGACTGGTGGCCCGTGAGCCGGACGTATTCCGGATTGGCGTCGAGCACCCGGCCCGCGGCGTCGATGATCACGTAGCCGGTGGCCGTCAGGTCCACCAGGGTCCGGTACTTCCGCTCGCTGGCCTCGAGCGCCTGCTCGGCCTGGCGCCGGTCGGTGATGTCCACGAACGCCGCCACCGCGCCCCGGGCCCGGCCCGCCTCGTCGCGCAGCGGGGTGACGTTGCCCAGCAGGTGCCGCTCGGCGCCGTCGGCGAAGTGGATCGTCTCCTCGAAGCCCCGGAGCTCCACCCCGCGGCGGGCGGTGCGCTGGAGGGGGAGCTCCTCCGGCGCGAGCGCCCGCCCCTGCTGCCGCACCTCGAAATGCCGCGGGGCGTCCGGACCGCTGAGGGAGAGGTTGCTGCCCACGGGCATGCGGAGCAGCTCGCGGGCGGCGCGGTTGCCGGTGATGTGCGCGGCGTCGGGGTCACGGGCAAACCACACCGCGGCGGGCACCACCTCGAGCAGCGAACTCAGCTCGTTCTCGAGGGCCCGGCTTTCCGCCTCCGCCGCGCGCGCCCGGCTGGCGGTGCCAAGGATGGGGCGGAGGGCCGCGAGGCCGATGACCACCAGGACGGACACGGCGAGGGCGAGGAGCCCCTCGAAGACCAGGGACGGGTGATCCGGGGCGGCGGCGATCTGGCGCAGCAGCAGCACCCGCCCGATGCCGATCAGGAAGATGGCGCCGGCCAGCAGGCGCCAGGCCCACGGCCGGGAGCTGGCGCGCGCGAGCAGCAGGGCCTGGACGGCCGCGAGGAGCTGGAGGAAAATCGACAGGATGACGAGCGCCATGAACCCACCCACGCTCCATCGGGAGCGGCTGGCGCCGCACGGGGCGGCCGGTCAGCTCAGGGGGCCCGGCGCCCGGACGGCGGGCGGGGAGGGGCTAGGGCAACCTAGCGGGGGCGGAGGAGAAAACCCAGCACCACGTCCATCACGTTGGTCCCGGTCATCCCGGTATGGAACAGGTCGCCGGCGGCGGCGAGCGCCGCCTGGCTGGCATGGGCGGCCAGGTCCGCGCCGGGGTCGCGACCGGCGGCCGCGGCCCGCGCCCAGGTGCCGGCGTCGCCAAAGGCGCCGGCCGCGTCGGTGGGGCCGTCCCGCCCGTCGGTCCCGGCGGCCAGCAGGGTGACCGGCCGCGCGGCGGGCCCCGCAGCGGCCAGCGCGCCGGCGGCGGCCAGCGCCAGTTCCTGCGAACGCCCCCCCAGGCCGGCGTCGGGGGGAAGGGTGACGGTGGTCTCCCCACCCCATACAAGGACTGTATCTTTATTCATCCCCCCGGCTTGCGCTCCCGTGCCATTTGTGGCATCATAGGTCAGCAGGGTCGCTGCGAGGCGGCGTCCCACATCCGCCGCCTCGCCCGACAGGGCAGCATCCAGCAGCCGCGCCTCCAGCCCGTACCCGGACGCGCATCGGCAGGCCGCCTCGAGCGCCAACCGGTTGCTCGCAATGAGGGTCGTCTCGGTGGTCCGGAAGGCGGCGTCCCCGGCCTTCGGCGTCTCCGGGATGGTCCCGCGGATCACCGCCTCGAGGTGCGCGCGCAGCGTGGCGGGCAGCTGTTCCCACACACCGGCGGAGCCCATGGCTGCTTTCACCTCCGCCGCGCTGGACGCATCCGGAACGCACGGACCCGAGCCGATCGACCCCAAGTCGTCCCCGATGACGTCGGAGATTGTGAAATTTTTCACGTGTGCCGGGGAGAGTGCGGCGGCGAGCCGGCCGCCCGCCCACCGTGCAAACCGCTTGCGGATCCGGTTCATCGCGGTGATGTCGAGGCCGGAACCGAGCAGCAGGCGATAGAGCTGGGCCAGATCGGCGGGGGGGATCCCCGCCACCGGGGCGCCGATCAGGCTGGTGGTGCCGCCGGACAGCAGGACCCAGACTTCGTGGCCCGGGGCCACGCCCTGGACGGCCCGGCCCAGCGCCTCCGCCGCCCCGAGCGAGCCTGCGCCCGGTTGCGGGTGGTCGCCGACGGCCACGGCCAGTCGGGGGTGTGGCGACGCGGCAGGCTCCGGCACGACCAGCAGTCCGCCGGCCGGCGCCTGGCCCCGGGCCGCGAGCCACTCCACCGCGGCTACGGCCATCGGGTGCGCGGCCTTGCCGAGGGCCAGCAGGTGTACCGGGCCGGCCGGCGGGGTGGCGGCATCGAGGGCGGCCCGCAGCGCGGGGCCGGGGGCGGCCGCGGTGACGGCCGCCCAGTACAGCTCGGCCAGCAGGGCCCGGGGGTCCGCGGGCGGTTCGAGTGTCGGCATGCTCGGGTCCGGAGGTCGTGGGGCAGGGTGACGCCGTATGAACATACAGCCACCCGCACGCATTCGCGCGGGCGCCCGGAGCGCCCGGTTCGTCGTGACTTCAGCAGAGGATGGTGTCATGCCTGGCCGCAACTTCCTGTTCGTCCCCGGTCCCACCAACACCCCGGACCGGATCCTCAGGGCGATGCACGTCCCGATGGAAGACCATCGCTCGTCGGCGTTCCCCGAGCTGACCCTGCCGATCCTCCGCGACCTGCGCACCGTCTTCAAGACCACGACCGGCACCCCGTTCGTGTTCCCGGGCACCGGCACCGGCGGCTGGGAATCGGCGCTCGTGAACACGCTCTCCCCGGGCGACAAGGTGCTGTCCTTCCGCTACGGCCAGTTCAGCCACCTCTGGATCGACATGATGGGACGGCTCGGCCTCGACGTCACCGCCATCGACGTGGAGTGGGGCGAGGGCGCGCCGCCGGCCCGGATCGAGGAACTCCTCCGCCAGGATACCGCCCATGCGTACAAGGCGGTCTGCGTGGTCCACAACGAGACCGCCACCGGCGTGACCAGCGACATCGGGGCGGTACGGAAGGCGATCGACGCGGCGAAGCACCCGGCGCTGCTGTTCGTGGACAGCGTGTCCGGCCTGGCCAGCATCGACTTCCGCATGGATGAGTGGAAGGTCGACATCTGCGTGACCGGCTCGCAGAAGGGCTTCATGCTGCCGGCGGGCGCCGGCATCGTCTGCGTGGGGCCGCGCGCCCTCGAGCTCGGCACGACGGCGAAGCTGCCGCGCTGCTACTGGAGCTACGAGGACATGCTCAAGGCCAACGCCACCGGGTACTTCCCCTACACCCCGTCGATCCCCATGCTCTACGGGCTGCGGGAGGCGCTGACCATGCTGCTCGAGGAGGGGATGGAGCATGTCTACGCGCGGCACCACCGCCTGGCGGAAGGCTGCCGCCGCGCCGTGGCCGCGTGGGGGCTCTCGCTCTGCTCCAAGGGGCCGCAGTGGCACTCCGACACGGTCAGCGCCATCATGGTGCCGCCGGGGTTCAACGGCGCCGACGTGATCGACGTGGCGTACCGGCGCTACAACTTTGCCCTCGGCGCCGGGCTCAACAAGGTGGCGGGGAAGCTGTTCCGCATCGGGCACCTCGGGGACCTCAACGAGATCACCCTGCTCGCCGGGATCGCCGGGGCCGAGATGGCCATGCGCGACGTCGGCATCAAGGTGGCCTACGGCACCGGCGTGGCGGCCGCGCAGGAGTACTGGCAGCAGACCCAGGCGCCGCTGCCCGCCCGGAAGGGGGCGGCGCCGGCCGAGGCCGCCGCGGCCAAGAAGCCGGCGGGGGTCGCGTGAGTCACACCCGCTACGAGCCGGCGCACCCTCGCCTGCAGCGGAGCGAGCTGGCCGTGCCGGGGTCCAACCCGGCAATGTTCGAGAAGGCGCTGACCTGCGCCGCCGACTACGTCTTCCTCGACCTCGAGGACGCGGTGGCGCCGGCGGACAAGGAGCAGGCCCGGCGCAACGTCATCGAGGCGCTGCTCACGTACGACTGGCGGGGGCACGGCAAGACCATCTGCGTCCGGGTCAACGGCATCGACACCCACTATTACTATCGTGACATGGTGGATGTCATCGAGCAGGCCGGCCACCGGCTCGACGTGGTGCTGGTCCCGAAGGTGGGGGTGCCCGCGGACGTGTACCTCACCGACGCGCTGCTCACCCAGATCGAGGTCGCGAAGGGCATCCCGCACCGGATCGGGATCGACGTGCTGATCGAGACCGCGCTCGGGATGGCCAACGTCGAGGCCATCGCGCAGAGTTCGAAGCGGCTGGAGACGATGCACTTCGGGGTGGCCGACTACGCCGCCAGCATGCGGGCCCGCACCGTGAACATCGGCGGGCTCAACCCCGACTACCCCGGCGACCAGTGGCACGCCTCGCTCACCCGCATGATCGTGGCCTGCCGCGCCTACGGCCTGCGCCCGGTCGACGGACCCTTCGGCGACTTCAAGGACCCCGAGGGGTACCTGCTGGCCGCCCGCCGGGGCGCCGCGCTGGGGATCGAGGGGAAGTGGGCGATCCATCCCTCGCAGATCGCGCTGGCCAACGAGGTCTTCTCGCCGCCCGAGGCGGAGGTGCAGCGCGCCCGCCGGATCCTGGAGGCGCTGGAACAGGCTGCCCGGGAGGGGAAGGGGGCGGCGCAGCTCGACGGCCGGATGATCGACGCCGCCAGCGCCCGGATGGCCAACGTGGTGGTGGAGATGGCCCAGGCGATCGCCGGCAAGCGCTAGCCCCGACCCGTCCCGCGGGTGCGCACGCCCGGTGCGCCCCCACTCGACCGCCCGCCCGGTGAGGCGCGGCCAGAGGAGGCAGTCTTGGATATTCACGAATACCAGGCCAAGGAGCTGCTGGCCAACTTCGGCGTCGCCGTCCCCCGGGGCGGGGTCGCCTACAGCGCCGAGCAGGCCGTCTACCGCGCCGCCGAGATCGGGGGCGCGCGCTGGGCGGTGAAGGCGCAGATCCACTCCGGCGCCCGCGGCAAGGCCGGCGGCATCAAGCTCTGCACCACCGAGGACGAGGTCCGGAAGGCGGCCACCGAGCTGCTGGGGAAGCGGTTGGTGACGCACCAGACCGGGCCGGACGGCAAGGTGGTGCACCGCCTGTACGTCGAGGCCGCGGTGCCGATCGAGCGCGAGCTCTACCTCGGCTTCGTGCTCGACCGCAAGAGCGAGCGGATCATGCTGGTGGCGCACCCGCACGGCGGCATGGAGATCGAGGAGATCGTCAAGAGCGAGCCGGAGACCATCCTGCGGCAGACCATGGAGCCGGCGGTGGGCATGCGGGCGTTCCAGGCCCGGGAGGTGGCCTTCGGGCTCGGGCTCCCCGCCCAGAGCATCAACCGCGCGGTGACGGTGCTGCTCGGCTGCTACCGCGCCTTCCGCGACCTCGACGCCACCATGGTGGAGATCAACCCGCTGGTGCTCACCCGGGACGGCCAGCTGCTGGCGCTCGACGCCAAGATGGGCTTCGACGACAACGCGCTCTTCCGCCGCCCCAACGTGAGCGAGCTGCGCGACCACGCCGAGGAGGACCCGCGCGAGGCGCAGGCCTCGGAGCACGGCCTCAACTACGTGGCGCTCGACGGCGAGATCGGCTGCATCATCAACGGCGCCGGCCTGGCCATGGCCACGATGGACATGATCAAGCACGCCGGCGGCAACCCGGCCAACTTCCTGGACGTGGGCGGCGGCGCCTCCCCGGAGCGGGTGGCGATGGCCTTCAAGCTGGTGCTGCAGGACCGCAAGGTGGGCGCCATGCTGGTGAACATCTTCGCCGGCATCAACCGCTGTGACTGGGTGGCCCGGGGCGTGGTGCAGGCGGTGAAGGACGTGGGGGTGAACGTGCCGCTGGTGGTGCGGCTGGCGGGCACCAACGTGGAGGAGGGCCGCGCGATCATCACGGAGTCGGGCCTGCCGATCATCACCGCCGACTCGCTCGCCGACGCGGCCGAGAAGGTCGTGGCGGCCTGGAAGCACGCGAAGGGGAACTGACCATGGCCATCCTGATCAACGAGCTCACCCGCATCATCATCCAGGGCTTCACCGGCGACAAGGCCACCTTCCACGCCCAGAAGATGATCGAGTACGGGTCGAAGGTGGTGGGCGGCGTGACCCCCGGGAAGGGCGGGCAGAGCCACATCGGCCTGCCGGTCTTCAACACGGTGAAGGAGGCGGTGGACGCGGTCTACCCCGACGCCAGCCTCATCTTCGTGCCGGCGGCGTTCTGCGCCGACGCCATCATGGAGGCGGCCGACGCCGGCATCAAGCTGGTCTGCTGCATCACCGACGGGATCCCGGCGCAGGACATGATGATGGTCAAGCGCTACCTGCGGCGGTACCCGAAGGAGAAGCGCACCACCCTGGTGGGCCCCAACTGCGCCGGCCTGATCTCGCCCGGCAAGTCGATGCTGGGCATCATGCCCGGCCACATCTACATGGCGGGGAAGGTGGGCCTGGTCACCCGTTCCGGCACCCTGGGGTACGAGGCGGCGAGCCAGATGAAGGACCTGGGCATCGGCGTCTCGAGCAGCATCGGCATCGGCGGCGACCCGATCAACGGGTCGAGCTTCCTCGACATCCTCGCGCTCTTCGAGCACGACCCGGAGACCGAGGCCGTCATGATGATCGGCGAGATCGGCGGCCCGCAGGAGGCCGAGGCGGCGATGTGGGTCAAGCAGCACATGACCAAGCCGGTGATCGGCTACGTGGCCGGCCTCACCGCCCCCAAGGGACGCCGCATGGGCCACGCCGGCGCCATCATCTCCGCCTTCGGGGACACCGCGGCCGAGAAGGCCGAGATCATGCGCTCCCTGGGGCTGACGGTGGCGAAGAGCCCGGCGCACCTGGGCGAGGCGGTGGCCGAGGCGCTGGCCAATCGCCCCGCGAAGAAGAAGACGGTGACCCGATGAGCGCCCGCCCGCGGGTCGTCATCACCCGGAAGATCCCCGAGGCCTGCGAGGCGGAGGCGGCCCGGCGGTTCGATGCCGTCCTCAATCCCGGGGACACGCCGCTCACGGCGGAGCAGCTCAGGGACGCGCTGCGCACCGCCGACGGCCTGCTCCCGACCGTGACCGACAAGGTCACCGCCGAGGTGCTCGGGGTGGCGGGGCGCCGGGCCCGGATCGTGTCCAACTTCGGCGTCGGCTTCAACAACATCGACATCGCCGCGGCCAAGGCGCTCGGCCTGACGGTGACCAATACCCCCGACGTGCTCACCGACGAGACCGCCGACATCGCCATGACGCTCATGCTCATGGTGGCGCGGCGCGCGGGGGAGGGGGAGCGCCACGTCCGGCACCTCGAATGGACCGGCTGGCGGCCCACCCACATGCTCGGCGCCCGGGTGTCGGGGAAGACCCTCGGCATGATCGGCTTCGGGCGCATTGCCAAGGCGATGGCCCGGCGGGCGCACCATGGGTTCGGGATGCGCATCCTCTTCGCGGATCCGTTCCCCCCGAAGCCGGAGGAGGCCGCCGCGCTGGGCGCGGAGCCGCGGAACTCCATCGAGGCGGTGCTCGCCGAGGCGGACTTCGTCTCGCTGCACTGTCCGGCCACCCCCGAGACCCGGCACCTCATGAACGCCACCCGGCTGGGCCAGATGCAGCGGCACGCCTTCCTCATCAACAGCGCCCGCGGCGACGTGGTGGACGAGGCCGCCCTGGTGACCGCCCTCCGCGAGGGCGTGATCGCCGGCGCCGGGCTCGACGTGTTCGAGGGCGAGCCGAGCGTCACGCCCGAGCTGCTGACGATGGAGAACGTGGTGCTGCTGCCGCACCTCGGCAGCGCCACCCTCGAGACCCGCACCGCCATGGGCATGCGCGCGCTCGAGAACCTCTCGCTCTTCTTCGCAGGCCAGCCGGTCCGCGACCGCGTGGTGTGACCCTGGACCACCCGACGCCCTACGAGGCGGTGGCGCTGCCGCCCTCCGCCGACCCGCTCGCCGCCAGCGCCGCGCAGTACGCGTCGGAGGTGGCTGAGCTGCTGTTCGGGCAGCTGGTGGAGGTGGTGCGGGTGCGGCATCCCTACCTGGAGCGGGTGCTCGAGGGCGGGCCGATCGACCCGGCGTGGACGCCGGAGCAGCTCGAGGCGTGCCTGCGGGCCCAGGGGATCTGGTTCCAGCTGCTGTCGATCGCGGAGCAGAACGCGGGCATGCGGCGGCGGCGGCAGACCGAGACCGAGCGCGGCGCCGAGCAGGTGCGCGGTACCCTGCCGCAGGTCTTCCATGAGCTGGCGGCGCAGGGGATCGCGCAGCCCGACGATGCGCGGCGCCTGCTGCGCGAGCTGCGGGTGCGGCCCACCATCACGGCCCACCCCACCGAGGCCAAGCGGGTGACGGTGCTGGAGCGGCACCGCCGGATCTACCGCAAGCTGGTGGACCTCGAGTCGCCCCGGTGGACCCCCCGGGAGCGGAGCCAGCTGGTCGAGGGGCTCCGGACCGACATCGAGCTGCTGTGGATGACGGGGGAGCTCCGGCTGGAGAAGCCCACCGTGCCGCAGGAGGTCTACTGGGGGCTCCACTTCTTCAGCGAGACCCTGTTCGAGGCCACCAGCGAGATGCTGGAGAAGCTCGACCGGGTCCTGGCCCAGACCTGGCCCGGCGAGCGGTTCGACATCCCGCCCTTCTTCCAGTTCGGCAGCTGGATCGGCGGTGACCGCGACGGCAATCCCTTCGTCACCAATGCGGTCACCCGGCGCACCCTCGCGGAGAACCGGGTGGCGAGCCTGCTGCGCTACCGCCAGCGGCTGGCGGAGCTGCTCAAGACCCTGAGCATCACCGAGCGGGCGCTGGAGGTGGGGCCGGGGTTCCGCGCCGCCCTCGACCGCGCCCTGGCGCAGGTGAGCGACGGCGCCGGCATCGTGAGCCGCAACCCAGGCGAGGTGTTCCGCCAGTTCCTGGCCTGCATGGTGCGACGGCTGGAGGGCGCCATCCGGCACGCCGAGGACGGCCGCACCGCGCCCACCGCGGAGGGGTACGCCTCGGCCGACGAGCTGCTGGCCGACATCCGCCTGCTGGAGACCGCGCTGCGGGAGGGCGGCAGCGGGGGGCTCGCCGACCAGCTGGTGCGGCCGGTGCGGCGCGAGATCGAGACCTTCCGCTTCAGCACCGTGCGGCTCGACCTCCGGGAGAACACCACCCGGCTCACCCAGGCGCTGGTGGCGCTGTGGCGGGTGAGCACCGGGCGCGCCGACGAGCCGCCGGCGGTGAGTTCGGAGGAGTGGAAGGCCTGGCTGCTGGCGGAGCTCGCGCGGCCCCGCCGCGGCGACCGCCCGCTCGAGACGGTGCCCGAGGAGGTGCGCGAGACGCTCGGGATGTTCCGGGTGGTGCGCGAGATGCGGGCCGAGCTGGATCGTGAGGCGTTCGGCAGCTTCGTGCTCAGCATGACCCGCGAGGTGGCCGACGTGCTCGGCGCCTACCTGCTGGCCAAGGAGGGGGGGCTGTTCGCCGACGAGGCGGGCATCGAGAGCTGCACCCTGCCGATCGTCCCCCTGTTCGAGACCATCGAGGACCTGCACCGCGCCCCCGCGATGATGCGCGAGCTGCTCGGCATCCCGGTGGTGCGGCGCTCGGTGCGCGCGCTCGGGGGCACGCAGGAGGTGATGATCGGCTACTCCGACAGCAACAAGGACGGCGGCTACCTCACCTCCAACTGGGAGCTGTGCAAGGCGCAGGCGCGGCTCACCCGGGTGGGGGAGGAGGCGGGCGTCCCGATCAGCTTCTTCCACGGCCGCGGCGGCTCGGTGAGCCGGGGCGGGGCCCCGCTCGGCCGCGCCATCGCCGCGCAGCCGGCCGGCTCGGTGCGCGGCCGGATGCGGATCACCGAGCAGGGCGAGGTGGTCTCGCTCAAGTATGCCAACCGCGGCACCGCGCAGTACCAGGTGGAGCTGCTGGCCGCGAGCGTGATCGAGCATTCGCTCCGGTCCGAACATGAGGCAGCGCTCAAGCCCACCACCGAGTACGATGAGGCGTTCGAGGCGCTGGCCGGCGGGGCGCAGGCGGCGTACCGGCGGTTCGTGGAGCGGCCCGACATGCTGGCCTACTTCAGCGCGGCGAGCCCGCTCGAGGAGCTCACCCGGCTCAACATCGGCTCCCGCCCCGCCCGGCGCACCGGCGCCCGCTCGCTGGCCGACCTCCGGGCCATCCCCTGGGTGTTCGCGTGGTCGCAGAACCGGCACTTCATCACCGGCTGGTACGGCCTGGGGAGCGGGCTCGACAACTTCCTGCAGATCCGCGGCGACCGGGGCCACCGCCTGCTGGCCCGCATGTACGAGGACTCGCGGCTCTTCCGCCTGGTGCTCGACGAGGTGGAGAAGACCCTGAGCTACGTGGACCTCGACATCGCCCGGATGTATGCCGGCCTGGTCCCCGAGGTCACCACCCGGGACGAGATCTTCGCGATGGTGGAGGCGGAGTACCGCCGGACGGTGCGGGCGGTGCTGCAGGTGACGGGCGGGGCCGAGCTGGCGGAGCGGTTTCCCCGCTTCCGGCGGCGCCTGGTGCGCCGGCTGCCCACGATCAACCAGGCGAGCGTGCAGCAGGTGGAGCTGCTGCGCCGGTACCGCGCGGCCGGCGAGGCGGAGCGGGAGGCCTACCTGTCGGCGCTGCTGCTGTCGATCAACTGCATCTCGAGCGGCTTCGGCGCCACGGGCTGAGCCCCGGGACGGCGGGCTCGGGTGGGACAGGGGACGGCCCCGGCGCGCGCGCGCCGGGGCCGTCGCGTCGTGAGCTAGCCGGCCACCGTGCCGGGGGCACGCGCGCGCGGCCGCCGGGATTCGGTCTCCACCCGGAGCTGGCCGCAGGCGGCGCTGATGTCGAGCCCACGGCTCCGGCGCACCACCACCTCCACCCCCTGGTGCTTGAGGCGGTCGGCGAACGCGCGGATCCGCGCGGGCGGGGCCGGCGTGAGGCCCGGCGCGCCGCCCGGGTGCAGCGGCAGCAGGTTGACCAGTGCGCCCATCTTCCGCGCCAGGCGGCCCAGGTGATCGGCGTCACGGTCGGTGTCGTTCTGTTCCGCGATCATGACGTACTCGAAGGTGATCCGCTTGGTGAAGGCGCGGGCGGCCTCGAGCACGGCGGCGAGCGGGTACTTCTTTTCGATGGGCATCAAGGGCCGGCGCCGCTCCGGATCGGCGGCGTGCAGGGAGATGGCCAGCCGGAACTGCTCGGGCCGGGCGGCGAGCGCGGCCATCCCCGGTACGATGCCCACCGTGGAGACGGTGATGTGACGGGCGCCGATGCCCAGGCCGTCCGGATGGTTGAGGATGGTGAGCGCCACGTCCACCGCCGGCCAGTTGAGCAGCGGCTCCCCCATGCCCATGAACACGATGTTGGTGGGTGTCTCGGCCGGGTACCGGAGCGCGACTTCGCGGGCCTGGCCGGCGATCTCGAAGGGGGTCAGGTTGCGGCGGAACCCCATCCGGCCGGTGGCGCAGAAGATGCACCCGAGGGCACACCCGGCCTGCGAGGAGATACAGAGGGTCCGGCGTTCCCCGGTGGGGATCAGCACGGACTCGATCGCCTCCCCGTCGGGGAGGCGCCACAGGAACTTGCGGGTGCCGTCCACCGAGCGCTGCTCCGTGGCGAGCTCGAGGCGGCCCAGCGGCCAGTCGCGGTCGAGGGCCTCCCGGAGGGGGCGGGGGAGGTCGGTGGCCTCCTGCCAGCCGGGAAGGGGCCGCTGCCAGAGGTAGGGCTGCAGCTGGCGGGCCCGGAAGGCGGGCAGGCCCTGCGCCGCGCACCACGCGGCCAGGACCTCGGCGGCGGCGGCGGGCGGGCGATCGAGAATTCCGGCGGGATCGCTGCGTCTCTCGGGCATGCCGGGAAGATAATCGCCGACGGTCGGACGCGGTCACGACGCCACAGGACCGTGGCGGCGATCCGACAGGGTGTGTGGCGTACGTGACCGATTGACCATCGGGACCGACCCTGTCATTTTGGGGCGTCCTTCCTCAGGGGTGGTGCGCGCCACCCCGATCGCACTCGACGACATCTGGCAGTTCCGCCTGGCTGGTACGGCCTCCCTCCCCCCTGGGATCGCCCCCGGCCGGTTCATTCAACCCTGTTGGAGGGTTCATGCAGAAGAAGCTGCTCGCGTTGGCGTGTTCCGCCCTGCTGGTCGCGGCCTGTTCGGACGGTCCGACGGGCACCACGCAGGAACCGCTGCTCAACGTGTACCGCACGCCGGGCGCCCAGCTGGTCCCGGGCCGGTACATCGTGCTGTTCAAGCAGGGCAAGTTCGCGGATGTGGGGGCGGAGGCGCGCCGGATCGTGTCCGGCGAAAGCGGGCGGATGCTCTTCGTGTATGACAAGGCGGCCCACGGCTTCGCGGCCGACCTGTCGGACGCGGCGATCGAGCGGCTGCGGCGGAACCCGAACGTCGCGCTGATCGAGCAGGACGGCATCGTCACCCTCGACGCCACCCAGGCGCCGACCCCGTCGTGGGGCCTGGACCGCATCGACCAGGCGAACCTGCCGCTCAACAACAGCTACACCTACCCGAACACCGGCGCCGGCACGCACTTCTACGGCATCGACACCGGCATTCTCGGTGGCATCAACGGCACTGGCACCACGCCGCACGTGGACATCGCCGGGCGCCTGAGCACCGGCTTTGACGCGATCACCGTCGGCGGCACCGCCAATGACTGCAACGGGCACGGCACTCACACCGCGACCACCGCGGCGGGCACCACGTACGGCGTCGCCAAGACGGCCACCGTGCACCCGGTCCGGGTGCTCAACTGCAGCGGCTCGGGCACCTTCGCCCAGGTCGTGGCGGGCATCAACTGGGTCACCGGCGACCACCAGGCCCACCCCGGCCAGAACTCGGTGGCCAACATGAGCCTCGGCGGCGGCGCGGATCCGGCCACCGACGCGGCCGTGAACGCCTCGATCGCGGCGGGCGTGGTGTACTCCCTGTCGGCCGGCAACAGCTTCGGCGCCGACGCCTGCACCCAGTCCCCGGCGCGCGTCACCGCGGGCCTGACCGTGATGGCGTTCGACATCACCGACCGGCTGGCCAACTTCTCCAACATCGGCACCTGCACCGACCTGGGCGCGCCGGGCGTCAACATCACCGCCGGCTGGATCGGCAGCCCGACCGCGACCAGCACCATCAGCGGCACCTCGATGTCGGCCCCGCACGTGGCCGGCGCCGCGCTGCTCTACCTGGCCGCTAACCCGGGCTCCACGGTGGCGCAGGTCAACGCCGCGATCATCAACAACGCCACCAACGGCATCATCGGCGGCGTCGGCGGCGGCGCGTTCCCGGCCAACTCGCCGAACAAGAACCTGAACATCCAGTTCATCGGTGGCGGCGGGCCGGTCAACCAGCCCCCGGTCGCCAGCTTCACCTGGTCGTGCACCGGCCTGTCGTGCACCTTCAACGGCGCCGGCTCCAGCGACCCGGATGGCACCATCGCCTCGTACAACTGGACCATCGCCGCGGGCACCTCGGTCTCCACCGCGTCGTCGTTCTCGCGCACCTTCCCGTCGGCCCGGACGTTCACGCTCACGCTGACCGTCACCGACAACCAGGGCGCCACCAACAGCACCACCCAGACCATCACGGTCACGGGTGGCGGCAGCAACGTGCCGCCGGTGTCCAGCTTCACCTACAGCTGCACCGCCGCGCATGCCTGCACCTTCACCTCGACCTCGACCGATCCGGACGGCACCATCGCCAGCTACGCGTGGAAGCTGGCCGCCGGCAACACGGTCTCGACCGCCGCGAGCTTCTCCCGGACCTTCCCGTCGGCGCGCACCTTTGCCCTGACCCTCACGGTCACGGACAACGGCGGGGCGACCAACAGCAGCACCCAGACGATCACCGTTCCGTAAGGTCGCCTGGCGCACGCTCCCGGCCGCCGGACCCCCTTGGGGTCCGGCGGCTGGTTTTTTCCGCCCCGTCGACGCGCTAACTCACCATCCCTGAATCGGTTGCCGGGCCCCAGCGGGGCCGTTAGCTTCCCCGGGTCCCTAGCCAGAATCCCGGATTGCTGCTGACCGACCTGCTGACGCCCGAGCGTATCAAGGTGCCCCTCGCGGCCGCCGACAAGGCGGGCGTGCTGCGGGAACTGACCCTGCTGCTGGCCGACCGCGCCGGCGCCCCCCTGGACCCGCTGCTCGCGGCCGTGCTGGAGCGCGAGGCCGTCCTCTCCACCGGCATCGGGCACGGTATCGCCATTCCCCACGCCAAGTCGCCGCTGGTGCAGGAGCTGATGCTGGTCTCGGGGAGTTCCCCGGCCGGGGTGCCCTTCGAGGCCCTCGACGGGGAACCGGTGCGGCTCTTCTTCCTGCTCATCGGCCCCGACAGCGCGGCCGGGCTGCACGTCAAGGCGCTGTCCCGGATCGCCCGGCTGGTGCGGCGGGAGAGCGTGCGCGAGGCCCTGCTGGCCGCGCCGGACGCGGCCGCCTTCCACCAGATCCTGATCGAGGCCGAAGAACGATGAGCGCCGCCACGTCCCTGCGGACCCACCGCGCCGGCAGCCTGCGCCGCGAGCATGTCGGCCAGACCGTCCGGCTGGGCGGCTGGGTCCACCGCACCCGCGACCTCGGCGGCGTGGTGTTCATGGATTTGCGCGACCGCGACGGCCTGGTGCAGCTCTCCTTCGACCCCCGGTTCACGCCCCCCGAGGTGCTGCGGCGGGCCGGGGCGGTGGGCACCGAGTCGGTGGTGCTGGTCGAGGGCGAGGTCGCGCTGCGGCCCGAGTCGGCGCGGGACGCGTCGATCGCCTCACGCGAGGTCGAGGTGCAGGTGCGCGTCTTCCAGGTGGTGGGCCCGGCGCTGGTGCCGGCCATCCCGGTGGCCCGCAAGGAAGGCGAGGAGCTGCCGGCGGAGGAACTCCGGCTCAAGCACCGCGTGCTCGACCTGCGCCGCCCGGAGCTGCAGCGGAGCCTCCAGCTGCGGCACCGGCTGCTGCAGCGGGCCCGCGCCACGCTGGCGGCGGAGGGCTTCCTCGAGATCGAGACCCCGATCCTCACCAAGCCGACGCCCGAGGGGGCGCGCGACTACCTGGTGCCGAGCCGGGTGCACCCGGGGGAGTTCTACGCGCTGCCCCAGTCGCCCCAGATCTACAAGCAGCTGCTGATGGTGGCCGGCTACGACCGCTACTTCCAGATCGCGCGCTGCTTCCGCGACGAGGACCTGCGCGCCGACCGGCAGCCGGAGTTCACCCAGATCGACCTCGAGGCCTCGTTCGTCCGGCAGGACGACATCATGGCGTTCATCGAGGCGGTGCTGGTGGCGTTGTGGGACGAGGCGGGGCATCCGATCGCCCAGCCCTTCCGCCGGCTCCCCTACCGCGAGGCGATGGAGCGCTGGGGGATCGACAAGCCGGACCTCCGGTACGGGTTCGAGCTCACCGACCTCACCGGCCAGGTGGCGTCCGACGCGGCGGAGTTCGTGGCCAGCGCGATCGCCGCCGGTGGCCGGGTGCGCGGGCTGGTGGTGCCGGGCGCCGGGCTGAGCCGCAAGGACCTCGACGGGCTCACCCAGGTGGCCAAGGCGGCCCGGGCGGGCGGGCTCATCTGGGCGCGCCTGGGCGCGCAGGGCTGGGAAGGGCAGGGGGTCAAGGCCATCGGCGCCGCGACGCTCGCCGCCCTCGGCGGCAGCGCCGGCGACCTGCTGCTCGCGGTGGTGGGCCCCGACGCCATCACCAGCCCGGCGCTCCACGCGGTGCGCACCGAGGTCATCCGGAAGCTCAACCCGGCGCCCCGCACGGCCCATGCCTTCTGCTGGGTGGTGGACTTCCCCCTGTTCGAGCAGGACGAGGCCAGCGGCGAGTGGATCTTCACCCACCACCCCTTCACCGCGCCGCACCCGGACGATGCCGCCTACTTCGCGAGCGACCCGGGCCGCTGCCGGGCGCTGCACTACGACGCGGTGTACAACGGCAACGAGCTGGGCTCGGGATCCATCCGGATCACGGATCCCGCGATGCAGTCGGCGGTCTTCCAGAAGCTGGGGATCGGGCCCGAGGACCAGCGCCGCCGGTTCGGGTTCCTCCTCGATGCCCTGGCCACCGGGGCGCCGCCGCACGGGGGCTTCGCGATCGGGTTCGACCGGGTGGCCATGCTGCTCTCCGGCGCTACCAGCCTGCGGGATGTGATCGCGTTCCCCAAGACCACGGCGGCGCGGGCCCTCTTCGAGGGGGCGCCCACGCCGGTGAGCAACGACGACCTCCGGGCCCTGCACGTGCGGGCGATCGAGTAGGCCCGGCCGTTCGGGCACCGCGGACCCACGACTGACGGGAGGATCACCCTTGGCCGACGACGTCCAGCACCGGCTCTCCACCGAAGGCGCCGACCCGCTCCTCCTGGCGGGCGTCAACGAGGCCAACCTCCTCGAGCTCGCGCGCGCCACCGGCGTCCGCGCCGCCCTCCGCGGCGACACGCTCACCCTCGGCGGGACGCTCGAGCAGGTGGAACGGGCCACGCCGGTGGTGCAGGGGATGCTGGAGCTTGCGCGCATGGGCGAGACCGTCACCCCCGAGGACGTGGCCCGGCTGGTGGCCGCGGGCCCGCTCACCGAGGGGCCGGGGACGCTCGACCACAAGATCATCCTGCCCGGGCTGCGCCGGGTGATCGCCGCCAAGACCCAGGGCCAGCGCGACTACCTGCAGGCCGTGGCCACCCACGACATCGTGGTGGGTATCGGCCCCGCCGGCACGGGCAAGACCTACCTGGCGGTGGCCAAGGCGGTGGAGGCGCTCGCCCGCAAGCGGGTGCGGCGCATCGTGCTGGCGCGGCCGGCGGTGGAGGCGGGCGAGTCGCTCGGCTTCCTGCCCGGCGACCTGCAGGCCAAGGTCGATCCCTACCTGCGCCCGCTCTACGATGCGCTTGAGGACATGATGCCGCATGACCGGGTGCAGAAGGCGCTCGAGCAGCGGGTCATCGAGATCGCCCCGCTGGCCTACATGCGCGGCCGGACCCTGCAGGACGCCTTCATCATCCTCGACGAGGCCCAGAACGCGACCGGCGCGCAGATGAAGATGTTCCTCACCCGCCTCGGCGTGAACAGCAAGGTCGTGGTGACCGGCGACAAGACCCAGATCGACCTCCCGCGGCGCGAGGACTCCGGCCTGGTGCAGATCGAGCGGATCCTCCCCGGCGTGGACGGCATCGCCTTCTGCTACCTCGACGAGAATGACGTCGTCCGCCACCGCCTGGTCCGGGAGATCATCCGCGCCTACGCCGCGGACCAGCACGGGTGAGCTGCGCCGCCCGCAGGGCCCGCCGGGCCGGAGGGACCCGCCGTGCGTCCGGCCACCGACCGGCGTAAGCGGGTCACGGTCGTGGTGGCGGGACGCTCGCCGCTCCCGGCGGCCACCGTCGCGCGGGTGGCGCGCGCCACGCTGGCCACCGCGCGGCGGCCCGTGGTGACGCTGCAGGTCACCTGGCTGACGCGGCCGGCCATGCAGCGGCTGCACCGGACGTGGAAGGGCCAGGACCGGCCCACCGACGTGCTCTCCTTTGCGCTGGTGGCCCCCGACGGTACGATCACGGGCGACGTGTACATCTGCCCCGCCGTGGCCCGGCAGCAGGCCCGGGAGTTCGGGGTCCCACCCCGCGAGGAGGCCATCCGCCTCGTGGTGCACGGGGCGCTGCACGTGCTCGGCCTCGACCACCCCGAGGGGGAGGCCCGCACCCGGTCCGCGATGTGGCGGGCGCAGGAACGCCTCGTCTCCAGGCTCGCATGATCGAAACCCTGCACCACCTGCTGACGCCGTTCGCGACCTTCTGCTTTGCGCTCTGGGCCGCGTGGCTTTCGTTTGCCGCCGAGGCGGACACCGAGGTCCCGCGGATCCTCGCCGATCAGCAGGTCGGCGTGGGGGGACGGCTGCCCCCCGCGCGCGCGCTCTACGCCGGCCACCTCTTCCTGCTGGTGCTCGCGGGCGCCGCGGGCGGAATCGCGGAGACCTGGTGGGAGTGGGCGCCGCTCGGCGCCACGCTGCGCCTGCTGCTGGCCGTGGTGCTGGTGTGGGTGGTGGCGAGCCTCCTGCCGCGCCTGCTCGCCGCGGTGGCGCCCGACCTGCCGCCGCTGGTGCGCCCCGCCGCACTCCGGAGCCTGCGGGTGTTCGCGCCGCTCCTGGCCCTTGTGGCCCGGGCCGACAACCGCATCCGGGCGCCAAGCCCCGCCCTCAATCGCGAAAGCGGACCGGCCCGGCGCGACATGCTGCTCGGGCTCTTTTCCCTGGCCGACATGACGGTGGCGGAGGTGATGACGCCGCGGATCGACATCATCGCGGTGGACACCGCCGCGACCGGCGAGGAGGTGGTCGCCACCCTCCGCCGGTCCGAGCACGCGCGCATCCTGGTCCTGGACGGGCACCCCGACGCCGTGGTCGGCGTGCTCTACGCCAAGGACATGGTCGCCAGCCTCGCCACCGGTGCCGAGGCGGGGGAGTGGCAGGCCTTCATCCGGCCCGCGGCCTTCGTGCCGGAAGGGAAGACCCTCGACCGCCAGCTGCGCGACTTCCAGCGCGGGCCGAGCCACCTCGCGGTGGTGGTCGACGAGTTCGGCGGCACCGCGGGCCTGATCACGCTCGAGGACATCCTGGAGGAGGTGGTGGGCGAGATCCAGGACGAGCACGACACCGACGAGGCGCCGCCGATCGTGGAAGACGCCGAGGGGCGCCTGTCCATCGAGGGCGGCGTGCCGCTGGCCGAGCTGGAGGCGCTGCTCGGGCACCACTTCCAGCGGGAGGACCTGGCCACCGTGGGCGGTCTCGCGCTCGACCTGTTCGGGCGGGTGCCCCGCAGCGGCGAGCGCACCGAGGTGGACGGCTACGAACTGGTGGCGGAGCAGGTGGCGCGCCGGCGGGTGCGGCGGGTGCTGATCACCCGGCCTGCGCCCCTCGAGGCGGAGCCGGGGGAGGGCGCCGGATGATCTGGGCCGTCCTCGCCGTGGGCCTCGGGCTCGCCATCTTCGGCGCCATGGCCGGCACCGCGCTCGTCTCCCTGAGCCGGCTGGAGCTCACCCGCGCGGTGGCCGGCCAGCTCAAGGGCAACGCCGGCTCGCTCGACTGGCTGGCGCAGATGGAGGAGTACCTCGGCGTTACCGGGATCCTCACCGCGCTGGGCATGATCATCGTCGGCGCCGCGCTGCCCGCCTTCTTCACCGGCTACACCCTCGCGGCCCTCGCGCTGGTGCTGGTGCTGGTGGTGGTCCCCGGGGTGCTGCTGGCGGGCTACTTCATCCCCCGCTGGCTGGTGCGGCCCCGGGCCGAGCGGCTGCGCAGCCTGGTGGTGCCGCTGCTCCGGCTGCTCGCCTCCCTGGTGCGGCTGGTGCTGCCGGCCCGGGCCCGGCCCGGCGCGAGCGAGCTGCGGGCGGTGTGGCGGGAGGGGGCGGCCATCGGGCTCGCCAAGGACGACGAGCTGCTGATGGTCGGCGGGGTGATGACGTTCACCGAACGCCCGGCCCGCGAGGTCATGACCCCCCGCACCGAGCTGGTGGCGGTGGCGGAGCACGACGCCCTCGAGGACATCGCCGCGGTCTTCGCGCAGAGCGGCTACAGCCGCCTCCCCGTGTACCGGGGGACCCTCGACGAGATCGTGGGGATGCTGCACGCCTTCGACCTCTTCCGCCTGCGCCCCGGCGACCAGCTTCCCATCCGCCCGGTGGCCAACGCGCCGGCCACCCGGACTTGCGGCGACCTGCTGCTCGACATGCAGCGGGAGCGCCGCCACCTCGCCGTGGTGCTCGACGAGTTCGGCGGCACCCAGGGGATCGTGACCCTCGAGGACCTGCTGGAGGAGCTGGTGGGCGAGATCTTCGACGAGCACGACCCCGCGCCGGAGGCCGAGGCCGCCGGCCCGCTGCTGTTCGAGACGGACGGCGGCACGCCGGTGAGCGCCATCGAGGAGCGCTTCGAGCTCCGGCTGCCCGAGGTGCGGGTGAGCACCGCCGGTGGCCTGCTGGCCGAGCTGGCCGGCCGGATCCCGCAGGCCGGTGAACGGTTCATGGTGCGCGGGCTCGAGTTCGAGGTGATGCAGGCCTCGCCTACCCGGGTGGACCGGGTGCTGATCCGTCGCGGGGCCGCGCCGCCCATCGTGCTGTCCCCGCCCGTGGCCGGAGGAGGCCTCGCGTGAGCCGCACCGCGACCATCGTCCGCTCGATGCTGGAGCTCATCCGCCGGGGCAACCTGCGCGGCTTCCTGGCGCTGGCGGAGAAGGCGGAGCCCGCCGACCTCGGCGACGTGCTCTCCTCCCTGAACGATGAGGAACGCCTCGAGGTGGTGAAGGCGCTGCCCGCGCGGCTCTCCGGCGCGGCACTCGTCGAGATGACCGACGAGACCCAGGCCGAAGAGACGATGGAAAGCCTGGCCGAGGAGGCGCCCGCCACCGCCGGCGAGATCGTGGAGGAGCTGCCGGACGACGAGGCGGCCGACCTCGTCGGCAACCTCGACCCCGAGGACCAGGAGCGGATCCTGGCGGAGGTGGAGGACCGGGCGGACATCGAGGACCTGCTCCGCTACGACCCGGAGACCGCGGGCGGCCTCATGACCGCCCAGGTGGTGGCGGTCCGGGACGACACCACCGCGGGGGAGGCGATCGAGTCGCTGCGACGGCAGGCCGAGGAGATCGAGGACTTCACCCAGGTCTACGTCGTGGACGAGACCGGGCACCTGCTCGGGGTGCTGCCGATCAAGGGCCTGGTGACCAGCCCGGCCGGTCGGCCGGTGCGGGAGATCATGGAGGACACGGAGATCCGGGTGGCCCCCGAGATGGACCAGGAGGACGTGGCCCGGATCATGAGCCGCTACAACGTCCCCGCCGTCCCGGTGGTGGATGGGGGCGGCAGACTGCTCGGGCAGGTGACCTTCGATGACGTGATCGACGTCGTCGAGGCGGAACAGACCGAGGACCTCCTCAAGTTCGGCGGCACCTCCGCCGACGAAGAGCTCGCCGCGCCGTGGACCGGCGCCGTGCGCAGCCGGCTCCCCTGGCTGCTGGTGAACCTGGTGACCGCCTTTGCGGCCGGCGCGGTCGCCTCGTTCTTCGCCGACCGGGTCTCGGCGGTGCGCGCGCTCATCTTCTGGATGCCGGTCATCGCCGGCATGGGCGGCAACGGCGGCACCCAGGCCCTGGCCGTGACCGTGCGCCGCGTGGCGCTCGGGCTCATCCCGGTGGGGCGGGCCACCAGCATCGTGGGCAAGGAAGTGCTGGCGGGCATGGTGAACGGCGCGGTCAACGGGGCGGCGGCGGCCCTGGTGGCGGTGACGCTGGGGCACGGTGCCGCCCTGGGCCTGGTGGTCTTCCTGGCCATGACCTGCAACCTGCTCGTGGCCGGCTTTGCGGGGGCCTTCATCCCGCTGGTGCTCAACCGGATGGGCATCGACCCGGCCGTCGCGAGCTCGATCTTCGTGACTACCTTCACCGACGTCTGCGGCTACTCCCTCCTGTTCGGCCTCGCGGGCTGGCTGCTCCAGGTGTAACGGAATGGCGGCAGGAGCGCTCACGCGCCCCTGCCGCCCTACCGCCCTACCGCCGTACCGCCTTGCCGCCTTACCGCCCTACCATCCCAGCTGCACCTCCACCCGGCTGTAGAGGAACCGCCCGTTGTAGCCGAAGGGGCTCGCGGCGGCCCAGGGGAAGGTGCCGTAGTTGTTGTTGAACAGCTTGGCCGGGTCCGAATTCGGGTCGCCCGGGTCGGTCGGGGTGTTGGACGACGGCTGGTCGGGGTAGGTGTTGAAGAGGTTGCGCGCGCCGATGGCGAGCTTGACCTGGTTGAAGGTGTAGCTGATCTCGGCGTCGAACAGCGTCTTGGCGCCGTAGTTCTCGCGGCACAGGTCGCAGTAGCCCGGCTGGGCCGAGGAGAACTTCCCGTAGTACGACGCGCGGGTCAGGGCGTGGAAGCGGCCCCGGTCGTAGGTGGTGGTCAGGGTGCCGCGCCAGTCGGGCCGCTCCTCGGTGATGCCGATGTAGGTCACCGTGTCGATCAGCCCGGGCTCGGTGGAGTTGGCGAGGGCCGCGGGGAGCGGGTCGATGTGGGTGATGCTGTTCTTGGTGTAGTTGATCCCGGCGTCGAAGGTCAGCGTGCCGGTGAGCCCGGCGGGCACCCGCAGGCTGGCCAAGAGGTCGATGCCCTGGGTCTTGGTGTCGAGCCCGTTGGTGAAGTACTGCACGCCGCCCACGCCGGTGTACCCGTTGCGGGCCAGGATGGCGAGCGTGGTGTCGTCATCGAAGGTGGCCCCGAGCAGGATGCGGTCGGTGATCTTGATGTGGTAGACGTCGAGCGTGATCGTCAGGTTGTCGCGCGGGGTCACCGCCAGGCCGGCGCTCAGGTTGAGGGACTTCTCTTCCTTGAGCGCCTTGGCGCCCAGCAGCTGCGAGACCGGGTTGTCGGTCGGGTAGTTGCCCACCTCCACCAGCTGGCCCGCGATGTAGCTCGTGGTCAGGTGGCTGAAGTAGTTCTGGCTGAGCCCCGGGGCGCGGAACCCGGTGCTCGCCGCGCCGCGGAACACCAGGCGCGGGGTGGGCTGGAAGCGCAGCGCCAGCTTGCCGGAGAGGTTGGACCCGAAGTCGGAGTAGTTCTCGAACCGGCTGGCGACGTTGGCCAGCACCTTCGGCGTCAGGTTGGTCTCGAGGTCGAGGTATGCGCCGGCGTTGGTGCGGGAGTGGTCGCTGGCGTCGCTGGGCGAGAAGCCGCCGAAGACCGACGAGCCGCCCGGCGCCGGGCCGGCCGAGTCCTGGTCGAGGTGATTGCCGTTCACCCACGAGGCGAACTCGCCCTGCTCGATCTTGAACTGTTCCCGCCGCACCGCGCCGCCGATGGCCACATTGACCGCGGCCGGCAGCCCGAGCGAGAGCGCCTTGGCGAAGTTCACCGCCCCGATCGTCTCGCGGCGCAGCAGGCGCCCGGCAAAGAACGAGGTCTGGTTGGGGATCCCCGGGTCATCGCTGGTCCCCAGGGTGCTGTCGGCCCCCGGGGCGCAGGCGGTGACCAGGCAGGGGCCCAGCGACGCGTTCAGCGTGTTGCGGAGGTTGTAGTCGAACCGGTTGACGCCGTAGGTGCCGCCGAAGTCGATGGCCCAGCCGGCGGCGCTGGTGCGCAGCCCCGCGGCGGCGGAGAAGTCCTCCACCGTGGGATGGAACTCCGGCAGGAACCCCTGCGGGTAGATCTCCTGCCAGTTGCGGTTGCCGTCGAAGTAGCGCCAGTAGCCGTTGCCCGTGCCGATGCGGTGGCTGTAGCCGCCGAAGGCGTACAGCTCGGTGCTGCCGGCCGCGCCCAGGGGCATGCGGAAGTTGGCGAAGGTCATCGCGTCCTTCTCGAACCCGTCGCCCCAGTGGAGGTTGGGCTGGGGGAGGCTGTTCCGCTTGACCACGACCTCGCCGTTCTTGTTGATCGAGTCGGCATTGCCGGCGGCGTCCACGAGGTACGGGTCGGCCCAGGCGCGGTTGGTGGGTTCGCGCCGCTGGAACTCGCCGAAGATCGCCAGTGAGCCCCGGCCCAGCCCGATCCCCAGGCCGCCGTTGAGGTCCACGGTGGAGCCGTCGTTCTTGTAGCCCTTGCCGGTGACGTACTGCCCGGCGTTGGCCGTCAGGAACGGCGAGAAGCGCCCCTCCTTGAGCACCACGTTGACCACGCCGGCGATGGCGTCGGACCCGTACTGCGCCGCCGCGCCGTCGCGCAGCACCTCGATCCGCTCCACGGCGCCGCCGGGGATGGCGTTCATGTCCACCCCGGAACTGCCGGCGCCCATGCCGTAGGCAAAGGTGTTCACCACCGCCATCTGGTGCCGCCGCCATCCGTTCACCAGGACCAGCGTGTGGTCCGGCGAGAGCCCCCGCAGGGTGAAGGGCCGCATGATGTCATTGGCGTCGGTGACGCTCTGCCGCGGGAAGTTCACCGAGGGCGCCAGCGCCTGCAGGATCTGGCTGGTCTCCGTGGTACCCTGCTGGGCGATCTCCTCGGCGGTGAAGACGTCCACCGGCACCGCCAGCTCCTCCGCCGCCGTGTGGCGCCCGCGGGAGCCGATGACCACGTCGATCGGCGCCAGTTCGACCGCCGAGCGGGCCAGCGTGAAGTCGCGCTGGGCCATGTCGCCGGCGGCGATCTCGAGGTTGGTCTGCAGCGGCGTGTAGCCGATGGCCCGCACCCGCAGCGTCCGGGTCCCGGTGGGCAGGCCGCGCAGGGTGTAGCGGCCGGTGGCGGCGGTGGTGGCGCGCAGGGTGGTCCCGTCCACCGACACGGTGGCGCCGGCGATCGCGGCACCGGTACTGTCCATGACCTTGCCCTGCACGCTGCCCGACTGGGCCGCGAGGGGGGCTGGCGCGGCGAGGAGCAGCAGCAAGAACCCGGCGCACAGGCCGAGCAGGCGGACCACGGATCGTTGCATCCGGACCTCCGAAGGGGTGAAGCGGCTTGTCGGTGGGGAAAGGCCTCTCACCGGCGAGAGTACGCCCGAATCATGGGCGCGTCAAGCGACCCGCGCGGCCGTGCCCGCGCCATCGCCGGGGGAGGCCCCGATCCGGAGCGACGGGCGAGGCGGGCGCGCCCGACCCGGCGGGAACGCCCCGGACCGCCGCCCTCTTGGGGGGATCCCCGAAAGTTGCGTAGGTGATTCAGTCTAGCGAAGTTACATCCATGCCTCCGGCTCCCCTCGTGGCCGACCTCCGGGCCCGCAAGACCCCGGCGATCGCCCGTGCCATCTCGATGGTGGAGAATGCGCGGCCGGGCTTCGAGGAGTTGCTGTCGTCCATCCATCCCGCGCTGGGTCGCGCCTGGCGCATCGGCATCACCGGCCCGCCGGGCGCCGGGAAGTCCACCCTGACCGAGCGCCTGGTGCAGGCGTACCGGGCCCAGGGCCTCACCGTTGCCGTCGTGGCGGTGGACCCCACCAGTCCGTTCACGGGGGGCGCCCTCCTCGGCGACCGCATCCGCATGGAGTCGATCGCCCTCGACCCGGGGGTGTTCATCCGCTCCATGGCCACCCGCGGCTCCCTCGGCGGGCTGGCCACCACCACCCGCGAGGTGTGCGACGTGCTGGACGCGGGGGGCTTTGATCGGATCCTGGTCGAGACGGTGGGGGTGGGCCAGTCGGAGCTCGACGTGGCGCGCACCGCGGACTCCACGGTGCTGGTGCTGGTCCCTGAATCCGGCGACGGCATCCAGACCCTCAAGTCGGGCATCATGGAGATCGGCGACCTGTTCGTGGTCAACAAGGCCGACCGCCCCGGCGCCGACCGGCTGCGGCAGGAGATCGAGGTGACCCTCGGCATCCGCCACGGCAACGCCTTCCGTCACGTGAAGGCGCATCATGGGGCCGCGGTGACCCGGCCGGTGAGCGAGGCGGCGGCCGAGCCCGCCCCGCCGGAGTGGATGCCGCCGGTGCTCGGCACCATCGCCGCCAAGGGCGAGGGGACCGAGGCCCTGGTGGATGCCCTGGAGCGGCACCGCGGGCATCTCGGGAGCACGGGGGCCCTGGAGGCCCGGCGTCGGCGCCGGTTGCACGACCGGACCCGCGAAGTGGTCGAACGGGCCGCCCGGCAGTGGATCTGGCAGGAGAGCGGGGCGGAGCAGCTGATCCAGGAGCAGCTGGACGCGGTGGTCGAGGGGCGCACCAGTCCGTACGAGGTGGCCGCCCTGGTGCTGGACGGACTCAAGCAGGGATCCCGCCTATGACCATTTCGCGGCCGGACGAAACGCAGGACCTCGCCCAGCGCATCGAGGCGCAGGAACGCGAGCTCGAGGCACTGCGCCTGGAGGTGGCCGCGTGGCGCGCCGCCATGGCGAGCCAGGCCGTGCGCGCCGACACCGACTTCAGCAGCTGGTCGGGCCGGAGCGTGGAGCCGGTATACACCGTGCTCGACCTCCTGCGCACCCAGAAGGGGGGGCTGCCCGGCGAGTTCCCCTACCTGCGGGGCATCCATCCCACCGGGTATCGCGGCAAGCTGTGGACGATGCGCCAGTTCGCCGGCTTCGGCACGGCCCAGGACACCAATGAGCGCTACAAGTTCCTGCTGGCGCGGGGCCAGACCGGGCTCTCGGTGGCCTTCGACTTTCCCACCCTGATGGGCTACGACTCCGACCATCCCCGGTCGGAGGGCGAAGTCGGCAAGTGCGGCGTGGCCATCTCCAGCGCCCGCGACATGGAGGACCTCTTCGACGGGATCCCGCTCGACCAGGTGTCGACGTCGATGACCATCAACGGCCCCGCGGCCATGCTGTTCTGCTTCTACGTGGCCGCGGCCGAGCGCCAGGGGGTGGACATCGCCCGCCTGCAGGGCACGATCCAGAACGACATGCTGAAGGAGTACATGGCCCAGCATGCCTGGATCTTCCCGGTGGAGCCGGCGCTCAAGGTCATCGTCGACATGTTCGAGTGGGCCTCGGCCCACACCCCGAAGTGGAACACCATCTCCATCTCGGGCTACCACATCCGCGAGGCGGGCGCCACGGCCGCGCAGGAGCTGGCGTTCACGCTCGCCAACGGCTTCTGCTACGTGGAGCACGGCCTCGAGCGCGGGCTCGACGTCGACGCCTTCGCGCCCCGGCTGTCGTTCTTCTGGGATGTCCACAACGACTTCTTCGAGGAAATCGCCAAGCTGCGCGCCGCCCGCCGCATCTGGGCCCGGACCATGCGCCAGAAGTACGGGGCCCGGAACCCGCGCTCCTGGCAGATGCGGTTCCACTGCCAGACGGCCGGGGTGTCGCTCACCGCGCAGCAGCCGCACAACAACATCGTGCGAGTGGCGTACCAGGGCCTCGCCGCGGTGCTGGGGGGCACCCAGTCGCTCCACACCAACGCGCTGGACGAGACCCTGGCCCTGCCCACCGAGGAGTCGGTGCGGATCGCGCTGCGCACCCAGCAGATCCTGGCCTACGAGACCGGCGTCCCCAACGTGGCCGATCCGCTGGGGGGCTCCTACTACGTGGAAGCCCTGACCGACGGGCTGGAGCGGGAGGCGGCGGGGCTGTTTGCCGAGATCGAGGCGCAGGGCGGCGTGGTGCGGGCCATCGAGGGCGGCTGGTTCCAGCGCCAGATCGCGCAGTCGGCCTCGCGGTTCCAGCAGGAGGTGGAGCAGGGCCGGCGGGTGGTGGTGGGGCTCAACCAGTTCGCCGAGGAGGAAGAGCCGCCGGTGGCGATCCTCAAGATCGGCGGGGACGCGGAGCGGCAGCAGCGCGCGCGCATGGCGGCGCTCCGCGAAAGCCGGGACCAGGCCCGGGTGGACGCCGCCCTCGAGGCGCTCCGTTCCGCGGCGGTGGACGGGCGGAACGTCATCCCCCTCATGCTCGATTGCGCCCGGGCATACGCGACCCTCTTCGAGATCCGGCACGTGCTCGAGGGGGTCTACGGGACCTATCGGGAACCCGTGTTCTTCTGAACCGGCGGCGCCCCGAGGGCGGGCCCGGACCACGCGTCCGGGGCCGGCTGGCGCCGCCATCGCCCTGACGTGGACCCATGACGAACCCAGACATCAAGAAGCTCCTGACCCGGCTGACCCGCCTGCGGACCGACGAGCACCGGATCGTCACCTGTTACCTCAAGGTCGAGCCCCGGGACCGGGCGCGCGGCAAGTACGTCATCAAGCTCAAGAACCGCATCCGCGAGGTGGAGCAGGCGCTGGCCGGCCTCGACCTCCCACGCGGCGTGCGCGAGGAGGTGCAGGCCGACCTCAAGCGGATCCTCGACCAGTTGCGGGAGCCGGCGCGCCTCCCCGCCTCGCAGGGCGTCGCGGTCTTCGCCTGCGGGCCGCTCAAGCTGTTCGAGCTGGTGGGCCTCCCCAGCGTGCACCGCTCCCGGCTCGCGGTGGACCGCACGCCGCTGGTGCGCGAGCTCGCCTCGGTCGAGGACGAGATCGGCAGCCTGCTCACGGTGGTCCTCGACCGGACCAGCGCCCGCCTGTTCGAGGTCACGGCCTTCGGCGCCGAGGAGCTCGAGGGCATCAAGGCCGACAGCACCCGGGGCGGCCGCTTCCACAGCGACCGGCAGGGCTCGCCGGGGCAGGGTGAGGCACAGTTCAACAACCGCATCCGCGAGGAGAAGCAGCGGCACTACGCCGCGATCGCCGAGCGGCTCTTTGCCCACCACCGGAAGCGGCCGGTACACGGCATCGTGCTGGCCGGGCCCGGCAAGGAAGCCGGCGCCGTGGCGGCCTTCCTGCACCCCTACCTGGCCGAACGCCTCATGGGGGTGGTCAGTCTCAACCCCAAGGACGCCAAGACCGCGGTGGTCTACGAGGCCACCCTGGCCGCCCGGGCCGAGTTCGAGCGCGAGGCCGAGCGCCACATCGCGCACGGCCTCGAGGACGCGCTGGGCCAGGGCTGGGCGGTGGATGGCTTCGAGGGGACCCTCCGGGCCCTGGGCCGCGGGCAGGTGCGCACCCTGCTGGTCGATGCCGACGCGCAGGGTCCCGGGTTCCGCTCCAGCCGCACCGGGCGCCTGGCGCTCCAGGAGCGGGAGCTGCGGGCCGACGGCGACGTGGTGCCGGTCCTCGACATCGTGGACGAGGCCATCGAGGAGGCGCTCCGCCAGCGGGTCGAGGTCGAGGTGGTGTACGACGACGAGGCCCGCCAGGCCGTGGCGAGCCTCGCCGGGCTGCTCCGGTTCCGGTGAGCCTGCGCGCGGTCCTGTTCGACGCCGGCAATACGCTCGTCTCGCTCGACTACCCGCGGCTCGCCGCCGCGGTGGGTCAGGCGACGGGCGTCCCCCTCACCGCCGCCGGGCTGGCCGCGCAGGCGGGACCGGCGGCGCTGGCGCTCGAGCAGGGGGAGACCACCGACCGCGAGCGCGCCTCGCGCTACCTCGAGCTGCTGTTCCGGCTCGCCGGGGTGCCGCTCGAACGGAACGAGGTGGTGCGCGAGACCCTGCTCGGGCTGCACCGGGAGCGGCACCTCTGGGGAGCGATCGACCCCGCCACCGCCCCGGCGCTGGCGCGGCTCCGTCGGGCGGGGCTCCGGCTGGCCGTCGTCTCCAACAGCGACGGCCGGGCGGAAGAGGCGCTCGCGGTGGCCGGCATCCGTGACGCCTTCGAGCTGGTGATCGACTCGCAGCTGGTCGGGGTGGAGAAGCCGGACCCGCGCATCTTCGCGATCGCGCTGGAGCGCCTGGGCCTGCCGCCGGCCGCCGCGCTCTACGTGGGTGACATCTACGAAGTGGACGTGGTCGGGGCCCGGCGCGCCGGCCTCGACGTGATCCTGCTCGACCCGCTCGGCCTGCATGCCGGGCGCGACGTGCGCACCGCGCCCAGCGTGGCCGCGGTGGCCGACCTGCTGCTGGACGCTGACGGACAGGTTCAACCCGGGGACTGACATGGTGGCTCAGCTCGAGAAGAAACCGCTCTCCCGCCCGATCCGGGTCCTGGTGGCCAAGCCGGGACTCGACGGGCATGATCGCGGCGCCAAGGTGGTCGCGGCCGCCCTGCGCGACGCCGGGATGGAGGTCGTCTACACCGGCCTGCACCAGACCCCCGAGATGATCGCCACCGCCGCGGTGCAGGAGGACGTGGACGTGGTGGGGCTCTCGATTCTCTCCGGGGCCCACATGACCCTCTTCCCGCGGGTCCGGGTCCTGCTCAACGAGGCCGGCCGCGCCGACATCCTCCTCACCGGTGGCGGCATCATCCCCGACGACGACGCGCAGGCGCTGGAACGCGCGGGGGTGGGGCGGCTCTTCGGGCCGGGCACCCCCACGGGCGACCTCATCGCCTACATCCAGGGCTGGGCCGTCGATCACCTCAAGGACTAGTGTCGTGGCCAAGACCCCCGGCACCACGCGGCCCCCCCGGCTGCGGGTGCTCGCCGAGGAGTACGAGGCACTCGCCGCCCGGCTGCGCCAGGGCGGCGGGTCCAAGCGCGTGGCGAAGATGCACGAGAAGGGGCAGCTCGCGCCCCGGGAGCGGGTGGAGGCGCTGCTCGACCCCGGCGCCCCGTGGTTCGAGCTCGGCCTGCTGATGGCCTACGACCAGTACGATGGCCAGGCGCCCGGCGCCGGGGTAATCACCGGCGTGGGCGTCGTCGAAGGCCGCGAGGTGGTGGTGGTGGCCAACGACGCCACCGTGAAGGCCGGCTCGTGGTGGCCCGAAACCATCCGCAAGATGCTGCGGGCCCAGGAAGTGGCCATGCGGCAACGCATCCCGATCATCTACCTGGTCGACTCCGCCGGCGTGAACCTGCCGTACCAGGGCGGGGTCTTCCCGGGACAGTACGGCGCCGCGCGGATCTTCTACTACAACTCGCTCATGCGGCGCTACCTCAACGTGCCGCAGATCAGCGCCGTGATGGGGAGCTGTATCGCCGGCGGGGCGTACCTGCCCGCGCTCTCCGACGTCATCTTCATGGTCGAGGGCACCAGCTTCATGGGCCTCGGCGGCCCCAACCTGGTCAAGGGTGCCACCGGCCAGGTGGTGGACGCCGAGACCCTGGGCGGCGCCGCGATGCACACCTCGGTGTCGGCGGTGGCCCACTACCGCGCCGCCACCGATGCGGAGTGCCTCCGGATGGTGCGCGGGTACGTGGCCCGGCTGCCCCGCGCCGCGCTGCCGGCTCCGGCCGAGTACGCGCCGCCCAGCCGCCCCATCACCGACCTCTACGACATCCTCCCCGCAGACCACCGCATGTCGTACGACATGCACGCGGTGCTCGGCTGCCTGCTCGACGGCGGCCGGCTGGAGGAGTTCCAGCCCGACCTCGGCAAGGAACTGCTCTGCGGCCACGGCACCATCGAGGGCCATCCGGTGGCGGTGCTGGCCAACGCGCGCACCGTGATCAAGGGCAAGCCGGGCCAGATGCCACGGATCGGCGGCATCATCTACACCGAGAGCGCGGAGAAGGCAGCGTTCTTCATCGAGACCGCCAGCCGGCAGAGGATCCCGCTCCTGTTCGTGCAGGACGTGAGCGGGTTCATGGTGGGCCCCGACGCCGAACAGTCGGGGATCATCCGCGCCGGGGCCCGCTTCGTCGAGGCGATGTCCACCGCCGTGGTGCCGAAGATCGTGCTCACCCTCAACCACGCCTCGGGGGCGGGCTACTACGCCATGGCGGGGCAGGGGTTCGACCCCGATTTCATCGTGAGCTGGCCCACCGGGCGGATGGCGGTGATGGAGGGCGAGGCCGCCGTCGAGGCGGTGCACGGCGTGGAGCTGGCCAAGGCGCGTGCCGAGAAGCGCACGCCGGCGCCGGAGGTGGCCGCCGCCGCCGCCGCCATGCGCGCCGACTACGAGCACCAGCTCGACGCCAAGTACGCCGCCGCGCGGGGCTACGTCGACGCGATCATCGGCGCGGAGGAGACCCGGGACATGCTGGCGTTCCTGCTGCGGGTCACGCGCGCCAACCCCGGCCCGCACATCGGGCCCTTCGTCCTGCCGCCCCTCGCATGAGCGGGCAGCGGACCGTCCTGGGAGCCGCCGGGCTCCTCACGTTGCTGGGCTGCGGCGGCGGGCCGGCGGTGCGCCCCAGCGTGGATCCGGCGCGGACCGCTCCCGTGGCGCCGCCCGCCCCGAGCCGGCCCGCGGAGCCCGAACCGCAGCCCATCCTGCCGCCGCTCGAGGCCTACCTCCGCGGCTGGATGCCCCTGGCCCCGACCGGCATCCCCGAGTTCCTCAAGGCCCACCCGACCTACGATGGCCGCGGTGTCCTGATCGCCATCCTCGACAGCGGGCTCGACCCCGCCATCCCCGGGCTCGACAGCACCACCACCGGGGAACGGAAGATCCTCGACCTCCGCGACTTCTCGGGCGAGGGACGGATCGCCCTGGCGCCGGTGGCGCCGGTGGGCGACGAGTTCGTGGTGGGGAGCCGCCGCCTCCGCGGCGCCGGGCGGCTCCGCGCGGTGGCCATGGCCGATCGCTACTACGCCGGCACCATCGCCGAACTGGCGCTGGGCAAGCTGCCCGCCGCGGACCTGAACGGCGACCGCGATGACGCCGACACGCTCGCCGTGGTGGTGGGCCGCGCCAGCGACGGCTGGGTGCTCCTGGCCGATACCGACGGCGACGGCACGCTCGAGGATGAGCGCCCGGTCCGGGACTTCCTTGCCGGCCGTGAGACCTTTGCCTGGCGCACCGGGTCCCGGGCGGCCCAGGTGACCATCGCGGCCAACTTCGCCACCGGCGCCGATGGAGGCCCGCAGCTCGACCTCTACTTCGACACCAGCGCCCACGGCTCGCACGTGGGCGGCATCGCCGCCGCCCACCGGCTCTACGGCGTCACCGGCTTCGAGGGCGTGGCCCCGGGCGCCTACCTGCTCGGACTCAAGATCGCCAACAACGCGCAGGGTGGCATCTCGACCACCGGCAGCATGATCCGGGCGGTGGAGTACGCCATCCGGTTTGCGCAGGGCCGCCGGCTCCCGCTGGTCATCAACATGAGCTTCGGGGTCGGGAACGAGGCGGAGGGCGCGGCCCGCATCGACCAGATGCTGGACTCCGTGCTGGCGCTGCACCCCGAGGTGGCCTTCACGCTGAGCGCCGGCAACGATGGGCCGGGGCTCTCCACCCTCGGCTACCCCGGCTCCGCCAGCCGCTCGATCACCGTCGGCGCCACCTTCCCGGTGGTGTTCCTCGGCGCCAGCGGACGCTCGGGCGATCCGATCGCCTACTTCAGCTCCCGCGGCGGGGAACTCGCCAAGCCGGACATCGTGGCGCCCGGCCTGGCCTATTCCAGCGTGCCCCGGTGGGACACCGGGGACGAGCGGAAGGCGGGCACCAGCATGGCGGCTCCGCACGTCGCGGGGCTCGTGGCGCTGCTCTACTCCGCCCAGGCGCAGGCCGGCCGGCCGCCGGATGCGCGGCAGGTGCGTCAGGCCCTCATGGTCACCGCCCGGCCGCTGGCCGCGGGGAGCTATCTCGACGATGGCACCGGTCAACCCGATGTGGGGCGCGCGTGGCGCTGGCTGGCCCAGGGGCGCGCCCTGCCGGAGGTGGCGGTGCGCACCACCGACGGGCGCGGCAGCGCCGCGTATCGCATCACCCGGCTGGGCGCGGCGCCCGACACCGCGTTCGGGTTCGTGGTGGCCCTGGCTGCGGGCGCCGCCCCGGTGGAAGTCACGCTGCGCTCGGGGGCCGACTGGCTCGCCGCGCCGGCGCGCGTCACCCTCGCGCCCGGGAGCACCAGCATCACGCTCCGCGCGGGGCCATCGGCCTTCGCGGAGCCCGGGGTCCGCACCGGCGTGGTGACCGGCTGGACCACCGACACCGCGGCGGGCCCGCTGTTCCGGCTGGTGACCACCGTCGTCGTTGCCGACACCGGCGCCACCATCGTGGCCGACCTCGGTCGGCTCGCGGCGGGGGCCACGGCGCGTGCCTTCTTCGAGGCGATGCCGCAGCGGCCCTTCGCCGTCGCGGTCTCCACCCGCGATCCCGGGGAGCAGGTGCTGGCCTACCTGCACGAGCCCGGCGGGCAGCCCTACCGCGAGGAGAGCGGCATCGGCGCGGGATCCGGCGAGGCGGCGGGGGTGTACGTGGTCGATGCCCGCGATGTCGTGCCGGGGTTCTACGAGGCCGCCGTGGTGGCGCCGCCCCTCGACGGCGCTGCGGCCGACCTGATCGTGCAGCAGAGCCCGGTCACGATCGCCGCCGCGCGCGACGCCCGGGGCATCGGCATCGCGCTCGGGAACCTCACCCCCGATGCCGTGACCACGGACCCCTTCGTGGTGCTGGTGGGCGCCGAGCGTCACGCCCGGGTGGAATCCCGGGGCGCGGCGGTGGAGCGGGTGCGCTTCCCGATCCCGGGCTGGGCGGTGCACGCGGCGGTGGACGTCGAGATGGATCGCGCGGCGTGGCCCCAGTTCACCGACTTCGGCGTGACCCTGCTCGGGGAGGACGGGCGGCAGCTGGGCAAGGCGCCGCTCAACTACGCCTTCGGGCGGCTGCACGTCGATCTTCCCGCCGCCCGCGTCGGGGCGGCGGATGGCGCGGCGGAGGTCGCCCTCTTCCCCGGGCTGGCCGACCCGGCCGGCAGCCGGCCCTGGTCGGCGCGGGTCTCCATCCGGCTGTACGCCGATTCGGCGCACGTGAGCCGCCTGTCCGGTGAGCCGCTCACCGTGCCGGCGCACGGCGGCGCCACCCTGACCATTCCCATGAAGGAGCCGGGATTCGTCCCCGGCCCCGGATTCGTCCCCCTCGGCATCGTCGTTGTCCCCGAGGACGAACGCACCTGGACCCTCGAGGTCCCGCTCCCGGCGCCGGAGGCGCCGCTTCACCCATGACCGACCGCATCGTCCGCGTCGCCGCGGGACAGGGCTTCTGGGGGGACTGGCTGGAGGCCCCCGTCCGCCAGGTCCAGGGCGGCCCGATCGACTACCTGATGATGGACTACCTCGCCGAGGTGACCATGTCCATCATGCAGAAGCAGAAGTCGCGCGACCCGCGCTACGGCTACGCCCGTGACTTCGTCCCCCTGATGGAGCGGATCCTCCCCGACATCGCCGCGAAGGGGATCAAGGTCACCAGCAACGCGGGGGGCGTGAACCCGCGGGCCTGCGCCGAGGCGGTGCGCGAGGCCGCCCGGACGCTCGGGCTCTCGGAGCGGGTGAGGATCGCGCTGGTGAGCGGCGATGACATCCTGCCGCGGCTCGACGAGCTGCTGGCCAAGGGCCACGCCCTGCGCGACCTCGACACCGGCCGCCCGCTCACCGACATCCGCGACAAGGTCCTCTCCGCCAACGCCTACCTCGGCATGGCGCCGATGGTCGAGGCGCTCCGGCGGGGCGCGCAGGTGGTGATCACCGGCCGGGTCACCGACACCGGCCTGACGCTGGGGCCGCTGTTCCACGAGTTCGGCTGGGACCCCCAGGACTGGGACAAGGTGGCCGCCGGCACCGTGGCGGGGCACATCATCGAGTGCGGCGCCCAGTCGAGCGGCGGCAACCTGCTGCGCGACTGGCGCAAGGTGAAGGGCCTCGCCAACCCGGGCTTCCCGATCGTCGAGGCCCGCGCCGACGGCAGCTTCACGGTCACCAAGCACCCGGGCACCGGCGGCGTGGTCAACCTGGCGAGCGTCACCGAGCAGCTGGTCTACGAGATGGGCGATCCGCACACCTACATCACCCCCGACGGGATCGCCGACTTCACCTCCATCCAGCTCAAGGCCGCGGGCCGCGACCGGGTGCGGGTGAGCGGGATCCGCGGCCGGCCGCGCACCGACATGCTCAAGGTGTCCATCGCCTACTTCTACGGGTACAAGGCGGTCGGGACCCTGGTGTACAGCTGGCCCGAGGCCTACGACAAGGCCCGGGCCGCCGATCGCATCCTGCGCCGGCGCCTGGACGACCTGGGCCTCCGCTTCGAGCAGGTGCTCACCGAGTATGTCGGCGTCGACGCCACCCACGGCCCGCTCTCGGGGCCGCCCGATCCCGAGGCCCCGGAGGTGCAGCTGCGCGTCGGGGTCCGCGGGCCCGACAAGGCGGCGGTGGAGCGGTTCACCCGCGAGATCGCGCCGCTGGTGCTCACCGGCCCGCCGAGCGTCACCGGGTTCGCGGGCGGCCGGCCGGAGGTGCAGGAGGTGGTGGCGTACTGGCCCGCGCTCATCGACCGGACCGAGATCGAACCGCACGTGCGGGTGGAGGTGCTCGATGCCTAAGGTCCAGCTCCGCTGGCTCGCCCACGCCCGCTCGGGCGACAAGGGCGACACCGCCAACGTCGGCCTGATCGCGCTCGACCCGGCGTGGTACCCGCTGCTGGTCAAGGAAGTCACCCGCGCGCGCGTGGCCCGGCACTTCAAGGGCATGGTCAAGGGCGTGGATCGCTTCGAGCTGCCCAACCTCTCGGCGCTCAACTTCCTGCTCCACGGCGCGCTCGACGGCGGCGGCACCATCTCGCTCAAGACCGATGCCCAGGGCAAGGTCTACTCCACCGCGCTCCTGCGCCTGGAGATCGACGTGCCGCCTGCGGTGGCCCGCCAGCTCAAGCGCACCCGTGCCGGCTGAGCCGGGGGCCCCCGTGTCGTCGCTCCTGACCACGGTCGAGGCAGGCGTCCTGACCCTGACGCTCAATCGTCCGGAGAAGCGCAACGCGGTCGACCTGTCCACGGTCGACGCGCTGCGCGCCGCGCTGGCCCACGCCAGCCTCGACCCCACGGCGCGGGTGGTGGTGCTGCGCGGGGCGGGGAAGGACTTCTGCGCCGGCGCCGACCTCGAGGAGCTGCTGGCTTCCGCGCACCTGCCACCGGACGAGAACGAGCGCAACGCCCGCCGCCTGGGCGAGGTGTTCCTGGCCATCCGGGAGCTCGAGAAGCCGGTCGTGGCGGTGGTGCACGGCCGGGCCCTGGCCGGCGGCGCGGGGCTGGCGACCGCCTGCGACCTGGTGCTGGCCGCCGACACCGCGCAGCTGGGCTACCCCGAGATCCAGCGCGGCTTCGTGCCGGCGATGGTCATGACGATGCTGCGGCGCCAGGTGGGAGAAAAGGTGGCGTTCGACCTCGTGAGCACCGGCCGCCTGCTCGGCGCCGAGGAGGCCCGGCTGGCGGGGCTGGTCTCCCGGGTGGTCCCGGCGGACCGGCTCGACGCGGAGGCGGGCGCCCTGTTGCAGCAGCTCGCCTCGGCCAGCGCCTCGGCGCTGGCCCTCACCAAGCGACTGCTCTACCAGCTCGACGGCCCCTCCTTCCGTGATGGCATTGCCCTCGGCGCGCGCATCAACGCCCTGGCGCGCATGCACCCCGATTTCGCCGCCGCGATCGAGCGGTTCCTCCAGAAGTGAACCTCCGGCTGACCCCCGCCGCCGTGCGGCTGTTCTTCGCGGTGCTCGGCTTCCTCCTGGCCGGGGCCGGCGTGGCGCTCGACAACCGCTACCTGGTCTGGGCAGCCATGGCGGTCCTGGCCGGGGCACTGGCCCTCCGGCTCTACCTCCGCCGCCGCGGAGGCTGAGCGCGGCGGGGTTTCCCCGCGCCCCTCCGCGTTCGCCGGTGCCCTGGCCGGCAGGCACCCGCCGCTATCGTGGCGGCATGACCCCGCTCGCCGAACGCATCGCGGAGGCGCGCCGCCTCCTGCACGGACACTACGGCTTCCAGGACTTCCGGCCGCTGCAGCGACGGGTGGTCCAGTCGGTGCTCGCCGGTCGCGATACCCTCGCGGTGCTGCCCACGGGCGGCGGCAAGTCCATCTGCTTCCAGGTGCCGGCGCTGGTGCTCGGCGGGCTCACCGTGGTGATCTCGCCGCTGGTGGCGCTGATGCAGGACCAGGTCGGTGCCCTGGTGCGCCGAGGCATCGGCGCCGCCACCCTCAACTCCCTCCTCCCCGCCGAGGAGCAGGCCGCCATCCTGGCCCGGCTGGCCGGCGGTGACCTGCGGTTGCTGTATGTCTCTCCCGAGCGCGCTCCCACCCTGGCGCTCGACCTGCTCCGGCGCGGGCTGCGGGCGCGGCTGCTCGCCATCGACGAGGCCCACTGCATCACGGAGTGGGGGCACGACTTCCGGCCCGCCTTCAGGTGCCTGGCGCAGGTCCGGGAGGAGCTGGGACGGCCCGCCGTCGTGGCCCTCACCGGCAGCGCCACCGCCCCCGTGCGCGACGACATCGTCACCTCGCTGGCGCTCACACGCCCCGACATCCACCTCGGCTCCTTCGACCGGCCCAACCTCCGCTTTCGGGTGGAGCTGCTGCGCAGTCCCTCCGAACGCCTGCCACGCACCCGCGCCCTGCTGGCCGATCGCCCCGGACTGAGCATTGTCTACGTGCCCACGCGCAACAGCGCCGACGCCGTGGCCCAGGCGCTCTGGTTCGCCGGGCATCGGGCCGCGCCCTACCACGCCGGGCTCACCCGGGAGCGTCGCGCGGAGGTCCTGGAGCGGTTCGTCGCCGAACAGCTCGACGTGGTCGTGGCCACCTCGGCCTTCGGGATGGGCATCGATGCCCCACGGGTGCGGCTGGTGGTGCACTGGGGGATGCCGCCGACTCCGGAGTCGTACTACCAGGAGGCCGGCCGCGCCGGCCGGGATGGCCAGGAGGCCCGCTGCATCCTGCTGCATCATTCGGCAGACCCCGAGATCCACAGGCGCCAGCTCGATGTCACCTTCCCTCCACGCAAGGTGCTGGAACAGCTCTGGGCGGATCCCGCCAGCCGACCCCGTCACCCGAAGGCCGTGGTGGCCGCGGCGGATCGCCTGCGGGCAGAGCTGGGCGGCGCCGCCGGGGATGCCGGCTGGGTCAGGGTGGCGCGCCGCAGGGCCGCCGCGGCTGAGCGGCTGCGGGTGATGGAAGCCTACGCCACGCGGCCGCTGTGCCGACGGGTGCTGCTCCTGGGGTACTTCGGTGAGGTGTGCACGGGCTGCGGCACCTGTGACGTCTGCACCCGCGCCTCGCCGCGTGGCATCCGGCGGTTGCTGCGTGTATTCTGACGCATGCCTCCCATCGCGCGCCTGGGCCCCACGGCCCTCCTGCTCCTGCTGTCCCTCGCAGGCGTACTCCCGTCGGCCGCCCAGGTGCGTGCCCGGGCTCTCGGCATCGCGCCCGGGATCTTCGCGCCGGGGCCCCTGAACGCCATCACCGACGTGCCCGGCGTGCGCGTGGGCCAGGTCACGATCGATGACGGCGACTCGGTCCGCACCGGCCTCACGGCCATCTTCCCGCACGAGGGAAATCCCTACCTCGCGCGGGTGCCGGCGGCCATCCACGTCGGCAACGGCTTCGGCAAGCTGCTGGGCATGACGCAGGTGCGCGAACTCGGCGAACTCGAGTCGCCCATCCTGCTCACCTGCACCCTCTGCGTCTGGCGCGCTGCGGATGCCATGGTGGGGTGGATGCTGGAACAGCCCGGGATGGCGTCGGTGCAGTCGCTCAACGCGGTCGTCGGCGAGACCAACGACGGCGGCCTCAACGCCATCCGGAGCCGGCCCGTCACCTCGGCGCAGGTGCGTGCCGCCCTGGAGGCCGCCGGCACCGGGCCCGTCCTCGAGGGGAGCGTCGGGGCGGGACGGGGCACGGTCGCGTTCGGCTGGAAGGGTGGGATCGGCACCGCGTCCCGGGCCCTGCCGGCTTCGCTCGGCGGATGGAAGGTCGGGGTGCTGGTGCAGACCAACTTCGGCGGGGTGCTGCAGGTGCTGGGTGCCCCGGTCGGGAAGGAGCTTGGCCGGTACGCCTTCCGGGGGCAGGTGGAGGACTCGGCGGGGGATGGCTCGATCATGATCGTCGTGGCCACCGATGCGCCGGTGCTGGCCCAGAGCCTGGAGCGTCTCGCCGCCCGCGCCATCATGGGGCTGGCTCGGACCGGCTCGAGCGCGGCCAACGGCTCGGGCGACTACGTCATCGCCTTCTCCACCCACCCCGGGATGCGCCGGCCCTTCCGCGACCGCCGGCCCGCGACGGCGGAGCTGCAGAACGATGAACTCTCCCCCCTCTTCCAGGCGGTGGTCGAGGCCACCGAGGAGGCGATCTACAACTCCCTGACCATGGCCACCCGGGTGGAGAGTCGGGGCGGCGCCGTGGACCCGCTCCCCCTGGACCGCCTCCGCGCCGTGCTGCAGAAGTACGGCATCGGGCGGTGAGGCCTCAGCCCGCCAGGGCGATCCGGTACACCCGGCCGCTGGCCATCACCACGTACACCTCGCCGTCGGCATCCTCGCCGAACGACACCACGTTGTCGTTGATCACGGGCGGGCTGAGCGGGGCGTACTCGGTGGTGACGACGCCGTTGAGCAGCCGGAGCGGCCGGATGACGCCGGTGCAGTAGTCGCCGTAGAAGTAGGTGCCGCGAAGGGCCGGGTACTTCCTGCCGCGGTAGACATAGCCACCGGTCACCGAGCAGGCGGGTCCGTGGGCGTAGTCGAGGATCGGCGGCACCAGGCCCGCCGTTGGGCACCCGACCGCCGGCTGGAAGCAATGCGTCCCCTCCAGGAACTCCCACCCGAAGTTGTTGCCTCCGACAACCGGCCCGGGCAGGTAGTCGATCTCCTCCCAGTAGTCCTCGCCCACGTCGCCGATCCACAGGTCGCCGGTCCGTCGGTCAAAGCTCCAGCGCCAGGGATTCCGCAGCCCGAGCTGCCAGATCTCCTCCCGCCACCCCGCCCGGCCCACGTAGGGATTGTCCGCCGGGACGGCGTACGGGTCCCCGCCATCAACGTCGAGCCGCAGCATCTTGCCCAGCAGCGAGCCGCTGTCCTGCGGCGTCACCGGGATCGTTTCCAGTGGCGCCCCGTCACCGAGCCCGACATACAGCATCCCATCGGGACCAAAGGCGATCGTGCCGCCGTAATACACGGTGGCGGTGTCCTGCGCCTGCGAAAGGATCACGCGGCGGCTGGCGGGGTCCGCATGGTCAAAGCTGGCGTCGGCGAGGTACTCAGCCAGCTGGCTGTCACCGTTGAGGTCGGTGTGGTAGACGTAGAAGCGGCGGTTCTGCGGGTAGTCCGGGTGGAAGGCGATGCTGTAGAGCCCGTACTCGCCGCTGGCGGGAGCGACCAGGCTGGTCAGGTTGAGGAAGGCCGAGTCCTGTCGCACCCCGTCCTTCCGGAGCAGCACCCGGCCCCCCCGCTCCACGATCATCATCCGGGACGGGTCGCCCGGGGGGGCGGTCAGGAAGAGTGAGAAGTCGAAGCCGCTGTCCACCGGTACCAGGGTGAGGCCGGCGGGGCCCCCGGCGGGGCTGGTGGAATCACCGCAGGCGGCCAGGGCCAGCGCAGCGCCCACGGCGCCGATCCGGAGGAGGTGTCGCATGATGGACCCGGGGGCAGGAGGTGCATAAAGATAAGAGGTGAGCCATCCGGGTGGGCCGGATTATATTGTCGCCGGTTTCCCTTGCCCCCCCAGCCGAGCCAGGTCATGGATCTCTCCCTGTACTTCTCCGAGCAGCACCACCAGGTGCGCGACATGGTCCGCGATTTCGGCCGGACCCACGTCGCGCCCGTCGCGCGTGAGCTCGACCGGACCTCCACCTTTCCGTGGGAGAACATCAAGCGGATGGGGGAGCTCGGCCTCCTCGGGGTGCCCTGGTCGGAGGAGCTGGGCGGGGCGGGCATGGACCAGCTCTCCTACTATATCACGATCCATGAACTGGCCAAGGTCGATGCCAGCCACGCCCTGACGATTTCCGCGCATACCAACCTGGGGACCTCCCCGATCGTCGACTTCGGCACGGCGGAGCAGAAGCGGCGGTACGTGCCGTTGCTCGCCTCCGGCACCGTCCTGGGCGGCTTCGGGCTGACCGAGCCGGGCGCCGGCAGCGATGCCGGAGGCACCGCCACCACCGCGGTGGACAAGGGCGACCACTACCTCCTCAACGGCGCCAAGGTGTTCATCACCCACGCCGGCGTGGGCGAGATCTTCGTCGCCACCGCGCGCACCGAGCCGGGCAAGGGGAACAAGGGCATCACCAGCTTCATCCTGACCAAGGAAACCTGCGACCTGGAGCAGTGCCGGGCCCTCGGCGTCGGGCATGCGCCGGACCTGCCGCGCGTCCGCGGCTTCCGCGCCGGCAAGAAGGAAGACAAGATGGGCTGGCGCGCCAGCGACACCCGCGAGCTGGTGTTCGAGGACGCCATCGTCCCCAAGGAGAACATCCTCGGGACCCCGGGACAGGGCTTCATCAACTTCCTCAAGACCCTCGATGCCGGCCGCATCGGCATCGCCGCGCTGTCCCTCGGCATCGCCGAGGGGGCCTACGAGGAGGCGCTGCGCTACGCCGGCGTGCGGAAACAGTTCGGGCAGGCCATCGGGAGCTTCCAGGGGGTGCATTTTCAGCTGGCGGACATGGCCCTGGAGATCGAGGCCGGCACCCACCTGCTGTACCACGCCGCGTGGCTCAAGCAGAACGGCAAGCCGTTCAAGAAGGAGGCTGCCATGGCCAAGCTCTTCTGCTCGGAGCTGGCCATGCGGGTCACCACCAAGGCCGTCCAGGTCTTCGGCGGGTACGGCTACACCACCGAGTATCCAGTGGAGCGGATGATGCGGGACGCAAAGGTCTGCGAGATCGGGGAGGGGACCAGCGAGATCCAGCGGATCGTCATTGCCCGGCACATCCTGGGAGATATCGTCCGGTAGGGACGGGGTTCGGGAGCGCTCCCTCCGCCCGGCCGGGACTCCCGCGCCGGGCGGTCGGTTTTCCGGACCCAGTTGCTCTAACCCAAGGCCATTCTTATCTTTAGCCCATGCCATCGACATGGCTGGGCTTGGTGTGCTTCGCGACCACCCTCCTGCTCTCCTCGGGCAGGGGGTGGCGCACGGCCCGGCGGCAACTTGCGGGGCAGGCCCCGGCAGGGGATGTCCCGCAGCAGGTCCATACCGCGGTACGGTCCTTCGAGCCGGAGGCGCCTGCGACGCGCCGGCGGCCCGTCTCGGTCCGTCCCGCCAGTTCCCCCTCATCTCCATCTACCTCCCGCCTGGTCGGAGTGCCGGCCACGGGGCGGTGCCTCCCGACGGACCGGTTCGCCGGCCGCCGGGGCCGCCGCACATCAACGACAGCCGGGGGGCCGGGGCGCGCGCAGCTGCCGCCGCTGCTCCCGTCCCGCCCGGTCGAGGCTCGAACGCGTGAAGCGCGAAATCCTGATCAATGGAAGCCAGCGGGAAACCCGCGTGGCAATCCTCGAGGACGACCGACTGGTCGAACTGCTGGTGGACCGCCCGGATCATCGCCGCATCGTCGGCGACATCTATCTTGGCCGGGTGGAAGCCGTCCTGCCTGGGATCCAGGCCGCCTTCGTTGACATCGGGCTGGAAAAATCCGCCTTCCTCCACGCCTCCGACCTCCTCGAACCCGAGGAGGACGAGGAGCCCGGTTCGGAGGAGGGGGATGATGCGTTCGAGGAGGCCGAGGCCGCCGCGAACGGCGAGGCGGCCGAGGGCGGGGAAGAGGACGGCCGCCGCGGGCGCCGTGGCCGCCGCAACGGCGACGGGGGGGGCAATGAGCCGCGGCAGCGGGAGGTCCGCTCCCGGCGCCAGCTCCCCGACATCTCCGACCTGCTGAAGAAGGGCCAGACCCTCCTCGTCCAGGTCACCAAGGAGCCCATCAGCACCAAGGGCTGCCGGGTCACCGCGCAGATCTCCCTGGCCGGGCGCTTCCTCGTCTACATGCCCTATGCCTCCAAGGTGGGCGTGAGCCGCAAGATCGAGAGCAAGGAGCTCCGCGCCCGGTTGCGCGAGATGGTCTCCAGCATGCTCTCCGAGGACGCCGGCGGCATGATCGTGCGGACCGTGGCGGAGGATGTCACCGAGGACTCCTTCCGCCGCGAGGTCGAGAGCCTCCTCAACATCTGGCGCAAGATCAACAAGAAGAAGACCTTCGTGCGCGCCCCGGCCCTGGTGCAGCGGGAGACCTCGCTGACCCGGGGCATCATCCGCGACCTCTTCAGCGCCAAGGTCGACGCCCTGCACGTCGACTCCAAGGAGCTCTTCAACGAGATCGAGAACTACCTGAAGGGGGTGGACCCCGAGCTCATGAGCCGGGTGAACCTCTACGCCGAGACCGTGCCGCTGTTCGACAAGTTCGACATCGAGAACGAGATCCGGGACCTCTTCAAGGCGCGCTGCGACCTCCCGACCGGCGGGTACATCATCATCCAGCCCACCGAGGCGCTGGTCTCGATCGACGTCAATACCGGGCGCTACACCGGCAAGCGGGACCCGGAAAAGACCATCCTCAAGACCAATCTCGAGGCGTCCCGCGAGATCGCCCGGCAGATCCGCCTGCGCGACATCGGCGGCATCATCGTCTGCGACTTCATCGACATGGAGACCCGGGCCAACCGGGAACGGGTGCTGCAGGAGCTGCGGGCGCACCTGGGCCGCGATCGCGCCCGCACCAAGGCCTTCGCGGTCTCCGAACTCGGCCTGATCGAGATGACCCGCCAGCGGGTCCGGCCCTCGCTGTGGCACTCGATGACCTCCGAGTGCCCGGACTGCGGCGGCACCGGGCGCGTCTTCACCCCCGAGGTGGTGGCCCGGCGCCTGGAACGGTCGCTCAAGCGGGCCGGCCGGGAGCGCCGCGAGCGCCAGATGGCCATCCGGCTGCACCCGGAGGTAGCGCTCTACCTCCTCGAGGAGGAGCCGCGGCTCATCCACACCCTGGGCAAGCTGACCGGGCTCGAGCTGGAGCTCCGGGATGACCCCATGATGCGGGTGGACGAGTTCCGCCTGATGAGCCGCCCGGCCGGCCGGGACGTCACCGACATCTACGCGGTGGCCTAGGGCACGCTCCCGGGGAGCGCCCCTTGCCCAAACCCCAACCCACGCCTATACTTCCGGGCTCTTGTAACCGGTCTTCAGCACGAGTCCGCCATGTACGCGATTTTCCGCGCCGCCGGGAAGCAATTCCGGGCCGAAAAAGGAATGACCCTCGAGCTCCCGCTGATGGACGACGCGGAGCCCGGGGCCACCGTGACCTTCGACGAGGTGCTCCTCGCCTCCGACGGCACGACGGTCAAGGCAGGGGCCCCGCTCGTCAAGGGCGCCAAGGTCACCGCCGAGATCATCGGGCTCGCCAAGGGTCCCAAGATCTACGTCTTCAAGTTCAAGCGCCGGAAGAACTACCGCCGCAAGACCGGCCACCGGCAGAAGTACACGGCCGTCCGCATCACCGACGTCAAGGTCGGGTGAGGATCCCATGGCTCACAAGAAGGGTGTCGGCTCCAGCCGCAACGGCCGCGATTCCAATCCGCAGTACCTCGGCGTCAAGCACTACGGCGGCGAGCGGGTGGTCGCGGGCAACATCATCGTGACCCAGCGCGGGACCCGGTTCCATCCCGGCAAGAACGTGGGGCTCGGCAACGACCACACGCTCTTTGCCCTGGTCGATGGCATCGTCAAGTTCGAGCACAAGGACAAGAAGCGGATGAAGATCTCGGTCTATCCGGCCGCCGCGTCCGCCGCCAGCTGAGTCCCTGCCGCGGTTGCCCCAGGGGTCGGGTCCTCCCGGACCTGACCCCTTTGTGCATCCTGAAACCGAGCCTCGCCCCACCGCGTCAGGTGGGCCGAACCACACGCCGGGGGACCGCATGGCAGGGATCTTCGATCGGCTGAACCAGGAACTTGAGAGCTTCGGGAAGAAGGCCCAGCAGGCGCTGGATGGCGGCAAGCTGCAGCTGGAGCGCTTCCGGCTCCTGCGCGAGCGCGATGAGGCCGCCCGGCGGCTCGGCTACCTGATCCACCGCCGCGAGCGCGGCATGAGCGTCGACCAGCTGGAGCTGGATGCCTGGCTGCAGCGGATCGACGGCCACGATGTGGCGATCGCGCGGGTCGAGCGCGAAATGGCCGCCACCCGGGGCGAGTCCGTCTCGGTGAGCGAGACCCCCCCGCCGTCCACGGCCCAGACCGGCGAGGCCGAGATCCTCAAATGACAACGGGCGGGCCCGCAAGGCCCGCCCGTCGTGCGTTGCCCCGCGGGTCCCGTCAGTAGCTCGGCGGCAGGGTCCGGTAGCGGTCCCGCAGCTCGGTCATGCGGCTGGTGAGCGGCATCTCGGCGCCCTGGATCAGGACCAGCTCGACCCCCGTGCTGAACTCGAAGGGATCCCCGCTCCACACCACCACGTCGGCCACCTTCCCCGCGGCCAGCGACCCGTAGTGGTCCTCCAGCCCGAACGCCTGCGCCGGCGCCAGGGTTACCGCCGCCAGTGCGTCGTCCCACGCCATGCCGTTCCGTACCGCATGCCCCGCCTCGAACCGCAGGTTCATCTGGCCACCGGCATCCTGGCCCGAGAGGATCACGCTGACCCCGGCGGCGCGGAGCAGCGCCGCGTTGTCCGAGCGGGCCCGCAGGCCGTCGAAGGAGGGGATGTTGTCGCGGGAGTCGAGGACCACCGGCACCCGGGCGGCGGCCAGCAGCGGAGCCACCCGCCAGGCCTCCGTCCCTTCCCGGATGACCAGCCGGAGGCGGAATTCCTGCGCCAGCCGCACCGCGTTCTCGATGTCGCCCTGGCGCCGCGCCCGCACGTACAGGGGGAGCGTGCCGTCGAGCACGGGGTAGAGCGCCTCGAGGTCCGCGGCCGGGGCGGCGAGCGGCCGGATCCTGTTCTGGCTCCAGTCGGCCGGCCGGCGCCGCAGCTCCGCGGCATCGGTCAGGAGGCTGCGGAGCCGGGCCAGCGCTCCGGCGCGGCTGCCACCACCCGCCCCGCGGCTCTGGTCGCTCAGGTCGGCCACCATCGCGGCGGGGGAGCGGATCAGCATCTCGCCGGCAGCGGCGCCGCGGAGGCGGAGGATCACCGCCTGGCCCGCGACGAGCCCATCCGTGGGCATCACCACCACGCCCGTGACCCCGCCCATGCGGGCCACGGGGATGGCCACCGCGTCGGCGTCGACAGCCGCGAGGACGTTGAAGCTCGCGCTGACGTCACCGGTGTGCTCGGCGTCGGTGGTCCCCCCGATGGCGGCATACTCCTCGTCCTTCTCCTCCGCCAGCGCCCGGCCCACGCCGAGGCCGATCGCCCCCTGCGCATGGAAGAAGCCCGGGGTCACCACCTTGCCGCGGCCGTCGATGCGCCGGGCGTCGGCGGGCACCGGAACCCCGGCGCCGACGGCGACGATGCGCCCGTCGCGGATCACCAGGGTGCCATGCTCGATCCTGGGCCCGGTCACCGGGTAGACCGTCGCGTCGGTGATGGCCACCGCCTGACCGGCGGCCGGTGCCGTGGCGGCGAACAGGGCGGCCAGCGCCGCATGGGTACCGCGCCGCCGGCTCATCGTCCCACCCCCGGGGCGGTCTGGCCCAGGTGAAAGTCGGTGCGCGGCTGCCGACGCGGATCGTTCCGGTCGTACACCAGCCACCCCTCGTTGTAGACCTGCTCCGCCTTGCTGTAGACCGAGAACGGGTCGCCGGACCACAGCACCACGTCGGCCGCCTTGCCGGGCTCGAGGGTGCCGGTGCGTTCCTCGATGCCGAGCGCCCAGGCCGGGTTCGCCGTGATCCAGCGGATGGCCTGCTCCCGGGTCACGGGGATGCCTGCCCGGACGCCGGCGTACAGGGCCTTGGCCGCTTCCTGGTTGAGGCGCTGGATGCCCTCGGGGCTGTCGGAATGGATGATGGTCCGGGCCCCGCCCGCCTGGAGCAGCGCGGCGTTCTCGGGGATGCCGTCGAAGGCTTCCATCTTGAACCCCCACCAGTCGGCCCACACGGAGGCCGCCGTGCCCTCGCGGGCCAGCAGGTCGGCCACCTTGTAGCCCTCCACCACGTGGTGGAACGAGCGGATGCGGAACCCGAACTCGTGGGCCAGGTCGAGCATCTGCGCCATTTCGTCGCCACGGTAGCAGTGGTTATGGACCAGGATGTTCCCGCGCAGCACCTCGGCGAGCGTCTCGAGCTGGAGGTCGCGGTCAGGCGGCGTGCCGTTCGGGGTCTTGCGCCAGGCATCCCACTGGTGCCGGTAGCGCTCCGCCCGGATGAACGCCTCCCGGTACCCGGCCATGTTGCCCATGCGGGTGGAGGGCCCGCGGTTCTGGTAGACCCGCTTCGGGTTCTCGCCGCAGGCCATCTTGAGGCCGTACGGCGCGCCCGGCAGCTTCATCTCCTGCACGGTGCGCGCGGGCACCAGCCGGAGCGTGGCCGAGCGTCCCCCGATCAGGTTCGCCGACCCGGGCAGTGCCTGGATGATCGTGACCCCCCCGGCGATGGCGAGCGGGATCTGCGGGTCCTGGGGCCAGAAGCTGTGCTCGGCCCAGACCTGTGAGGTCACCGGGCTGGTCGCCTCGTTGCCGTCACTCTCGCCGAAGGTACCCGGCGCGGCGTACACCCCGAGGTGGCTGTGGGTGTCGATCAACCCCGGGGTCACGACCTTGCCCGTGCCATCCACCACCCGGGCGCCGGCGGGCACCGGTACGTCGGTACCGATCGCCACGATCTTCCCGTCGGCCAGCACGATCGACGCGCCGGTCAGCTCCGGGCCGGCCGCGGTCAGGATGGTGGCGTTCCGGATGACGACCGGCGCCTCGGGATGTCGCTGGTAGGTCGAGGGGTACTGCGGCCGGCTCCAGCTGGCGTCGGCCGCCGTGGCTGAGGCGGGCGGCGCGCCGGCGGCGGGAGACTGCGCCGCGGCGGCGCAGCCGAGCAGGGGGAGCAGCAGCAGCGGCCCGGCGTACAGGGTGCGCATGCGTCGGCCCTTTCGGGGTGAGGCTACTTGTTGACGGCCAGGAACACGATCGGCGAGTTGGCGAGCTCCACCCGCACCACCCGGTGCGGTGCGGCGGTGGTGACGAAGAACGAGACCCGCTGGGGGCCCCCCTCGAGGTCGGCCCGGTAGCATTCGAAGGTGCCGGCGGGCACGCTCACCTGCGTGATGTCCGCGGCGGTGAGGGTGAGCGTCCGGATCAGGTTCTCACCCGAGGCGAAGACCGGGAAGCTCCAGCGCCGGTTGAGCGCCCACGGCAGGAGCGGGAGGACGGCCTGGACTGCGTTGTCGTCCACGACGCCGGGGGGGACCGGGGTGTCCACGTCCACGTGGCGCGGCCCGGCGGCGGTGGCCAGGTCGGCGGTGCCCCGCACCCGGTCGGTGGCGTACCGGAGCTGGATCCGGGTGTCCTGCCCCCGCACGGTGCCGTGCTGGTCGAGCGACCGCATCCGCCCCGCCGGCTCGAACACCAGCGTGGTGGTCTGCGAGAGCACGGTGCCGAGCGCCGTCTGCTCCACGTAGACGAGCGAATCGCCCGCCCGGGCAATGCGCGCCACCTGCAGCCCCACCGTCTGACCCTGCGCCACGATCACCAGGGAGTCGATCCGCGGCGCCACCGGCGCGGTGTCGAGCTGCCAGGCCGCCGCCGTGGGCTGGACCTGCTCCGGGGAGAGCGGGCGACCATCCGCGGCGAAGATCCGGACCGGCGCGATCGCGGAGAGCCGGTCATACAGCTTGGAGGCGTCGCCCACCACCACGGTCACCACGCCCGCCTCGGGCAGCATCCGTCGCGCCACGGCGCGCACCTGGGCCGCGGTGACCGCGAGGACCCGCGGCCGGTACCCCGCGAGGTAGGTGGTTGGCAGGCCCAGGGCCCGCGCCTCGCTGACCGTGGCGGCGAGCTGGCTGGCGGTCTGCAGCTGGAGCGCGAAGGCTCCCGCCACGGCTTCGCGGGCCCGCTCCAGTTCCCGCGCCGGGACCAGGTCGGCGCGCAGCCGGGTGGCCTCGGCGTACATCACCCGCACGGCTGAATCCGCCACCTCCGCGGGCACGGTGGTCGTGGCCTGGACCAGGCCCAGCCTGGCGGTGCGCAGGAACGACGAGCCGGCGGCCTGCGTCCAGCCGGCCTGGCTCACCAGGACGCGCGCCAGGCGTCCGGCGCGCGGGTCACCCAGGATCCGGTTGAGCACGGCGGCGGCGTAATAGGCCGTGTCGGTGCCGGCAAAGGTGGTGCTGCCGAGCACGATGTTCGCCTCGCGCGCGCCGCCGGCGTGCACCAGGAGGATGCCCTTGGGTACGGGGCTCAGGCGCGGTGCCGGGAGGGCGGCGGGCCGGAGCCCCTTCCACCCGCCGAACCAGCGCAGCGCCAGGCGGCGTGCCTCCACCAGCGTGATGTCGCCGGCCACCACCAGCAGCGCGCCGGCGGGCCGAACCCGGGCGCGGTGAAAGGCCAGCAGGTCCTGGCGGGTGATGGCCGCCACGCTCTGGGGCGTCGGCCGGCGGGCGTACGGGCTCTCCCGATAGGTCCCGATCAGGAAGACGCGGGCACCCAGCGTGCCGGGATCCCCCAGGCCCTGGGAAAGCGAGGCGGCGGTCCGGTCGCGCTGGCCGGCAAATTCGGCCGAGTCGAGCGTGGGGCGGAGCAGGGCGTCGGCCATGAGCTCGAAGGCGAGCGCCGCCTGCGGTGAGATCACATCGGCCTGCAGGGTGAGCTGGTCGGGGTCCGCGATCGCGGAGAGCGAGCCACCGACCTCCTCCACGGCGCGGGCCACCTCGGCCGCGCCGCGCGCGCCACCACCACGGGTCAGCAGCGCGGCCAGCAGGTCTGCGGTGCCCTCGCGGCCCTCGGCATCGAATGCGCTGCCCGCCGCCACGGTGAGGGCCACCGAGACCACCGGCTGCCGGTGCTGCTCCAGCAGCACCAGCCGCAGCCCGTTCGGCAGCAGCGCCTCCTGGGCGCGGGGCAGGGCGGCCGCCGTGACCGGGGCGGCGGCGGGGGGCTCCGCAGCGGGCTGCTGGGCGCGCAGCCCGAACGGGAGCGTGAGCAGCGCGAGGGGGAACAGGCGGGCGGCGGTCATCGCGCGGCCTCCGGGGTCACGACGAGGGTGAGCGCGTTCGCGGGCACCAGCCAGGCGGCCGCCACCCGGCGCAGGTCGGCCAGGGTGACGGCCTGCGCCTGGGCCACCTCGGTGTTGGCCGCCGCGGCCGAGCCATGGAACGTGGCGGCGTGCTGCAGGACCCCGGCGATATCACCGGGACGCTCCCGGCCGCTCACCGCGCCGGCGAGGTAGATCGTCCTCGCCCGTGCCAGGTCCGTCTCCGTGATCTCGGGGCCCGCCGCCCAGGCGCTCTGCCGGGCCAGGAGCCCGAGCAGCGAATCGGCGCTCACCCCGGGCGACGCGATGGCGAAGAGCGCGAACGCCCCGGGCCCCCGTCGCTCGCCGAGGATGCCGCCCTGGGTCCCGTAGGCCGCGCGCGCGGAGCGCATCAGCTCCGAGGTGAGCCGGCCGGCGCTCCCCTGGCTCAGGATGATCTCCAGCAGTTCGAGCGCCGGGGTGTCTGGGTGTTCGTGGGACGGGATCCGGTAGACCAGCCCGGCGCCGATGCTGGTGGCGTTCGGGTCCGTGGCACGCAGCTCCCGCGGCCCGGGACGGTAGCTGGGCGTGCAGGTCGCGGCCGGGGCGTCCGGGCCGCGCGGGATGCCGCTGAAGTACTCCGTCACCAGGCGCCGGGTCGCCACCGGATCGAGGTCGCCGGCCACCACCAGGCGGGCGCGGTTGGGGGCGTATCGCTCGCTCCGGTACTGCGCCGCGTCCGCGGTGGCCAGGGCCGAGATGGTCAGCAGGGTGCCCGCCGGCGAATGGGTGTAGCCGGCGCAGCTGGTGGAATCGTACAGGGAGCCGATGCCGCGGGAGATGGCCTCGGCATAGGGCTCGTTCTGCAGCTGCCCGCGCAGCTCATCCAGCAGCCCCAGCCTGGCCTCGGCCACGGTCGTGTCGTTCACCGCCAGCGACCCCATCCGCTCCGCTTCCAGCCACAGTCCGAGCGCCAGTCGGCTCGAGGGAAGCACCGTGGTGAACCGGCCCACCTCTTCATCGACCGAGGCGCTCACCCGTCCGCCCAGGTCGGTGGCGACGGTGGCGTGGCCTCCCGGCGGCACGTGCGCCGTGCCGGCGAAGAGCAGGCGCTCGAACAGCCGCGCCAGCCCCGCCTTGGCAGCCGGTTCGTTGCGGGAGCCGGCGTCGTACCAGACGCTGATGCCCACCACCTGGGAGCTGTGGTCAGGCGCGAGGACCACCTCGAGCCCGTTGGGCAGCGCAAACTGCTCGTAGGTGAGGGGGCCGACGGCCTGTCCGTGGAGCGGCGGGGCCGTGATCAGCAGCGCGCCACCGCACCAGGCGGCCAGGCGCAGGACGAAACGTCGGGGAGTCGGGGCAGAGGCTGGCACGCGGAGTTGACGACCGGTCGGGGGTGTACGGCGGCTCCGGCGCGGCCGGAGGGGAGGGAAGAAGGTAGCCGCCCGGGTGCCGTGCCGCGACTGCCGGGTCAGCCCCGGGAGGCCACGATCCGTTCCGGGTAGTTGCCGCAGATCCCGTCGACGCCGAGCGCGGCGAGGCGCGCGATCTCCGCGGGGTCGTTGGCGGTCCAGGCCACCAGCTGGAAGCCCGCGGCGTGGAGGTCGTCGACCAGCGGCGCATCGATCAGGTGCGTCTCCATCCACAGCGTGTCGGCTCCGGATCCGCGCAGCACCGCCAACGTGTCCAGGAGATACGAGGCGAGCAGGATGCCGCGCGGCAACTCCGGCCGCCGCTCCCCCAGCCGGGCGATGATGCGGTGGTCGAAGGCGTGCACGGCGTACCGCTCCGGCGTCGGGCCCGCGTCGAGCACCTCGAACAGCGACTTATCGAACACCGGCGGCAGCGTCTTCACCTCGACCCACACGTCGAGTCCCGCCAGCAGGCCGAGGGCCTCCGCCAGCGTCGGGATCGGCTCGCCGTTGGGCAGGCGGTACGCGCCGAAGGCCGAGGCCGGCAGCGCGCCGATGGCGCCGACCCCCGCCACGTGGGGGTCGTGGTGCACCAGCAGCTCGCCATCGCTGGTGGCGTGGATGTCGAGTTCGACGCCGTCGGCGCCCAGCGCCACGGCCCGGCGGAAGGCGGTGGGGGAGTTTTCGTGGGCGTGGCCCGAGGCGCCGCGATGGGCGATTGCGAGGGCGGGCATGGGGTCAGTCCACCCGTTCCACCACGAGGGCGATGCCCTGGCCCACGCCGATGCACATCGCCGCCAGCCCGTACCGGCCGCCGGTGCGGCGGAGCCCGTGGACCAGCGTGGCCAGGATCCGGGCGCCGCTGGCGCCCAGCGGGTGCCCCAGGGCGATCGCCCCGCCGTAGACGTTCACCCGGGCGGGATCGAGGGCCAGGTCGCGGATGCAGGCGATGGACTGGGCGGAGAAGGCCTCATTCAGTTCGATCAGGTCGAGCTGCGCCGTCCGGAGGCCGGCGCGGGCGAGGACCTTCCGGACCGCGGGCACGGGCCCGATCCCCATCACGCTCGGGTCTACCCCGGCCACCGCGCTCGCCACGATCCGGGCGAGCGGGCGGGCGCCCGTGCGTGCCAGGCCGGCCGTGCTCAGCACCGTCAGCGCGGCGGCGCCGTCATTGATGCCGCTCGCGCTGCCGGCGGTCACCGTACCGTCCTTGAGGAACGCCGGCTTCATCTTGGCCAGCGCCTCGAGGGTTACGCCGGGGCGCGGATGCTCATCGGCCGTGACGTTCGCGGTGCCGCCCTTGCCGTCGGCGAGGGGAACAGGGACGAGTTCATCCGCAAAGATCCCGGCCGCGATCGCGGCCTGGGCGCGGGCCTGGCTCTCGACGGCGAAGGCATCCTGCTCGGCGCGGCTGATGCCGTACTGCGCCGCCACCCGCTCCGCCGTTTCGCCGAGCGCGATGGTCCAGTCCCTGGCCATCCGCGGGTTGGTGAAGCGCCACCCGACGGTCGTGTCGGCCATGGGGGGCGGCGTCCGATTCCAGGCCGACCCGCTCTTCAGCATCACGTACGGCGCCCGGGTCATGCTCTCGACGCCCCCGGCGATGAACACGTCGCCCTCGCCGGCCCGGACCGCCTGGGCCGCGCTGGCGGCCGCCTGCAGCCCCGAGCCGCAGAGCCGGTTGACCGTCTGGCCTGGCACCGACACCGGCAGCCCCGCGAGCAGGGCGGCCATGCGGGCCACGTTCCGGTTGTCCTCCCCCGCCTGGTTGCTGCAGCCGAAGATCACGTCCTCGATCAGGTCGGCGGGGATGGCGCTCCGTTCCACGAGGGCGCGGATGGCCACGGCCGCGAGGTCGTCGGGACGGACATCGGCCAGGGAGCCACCGGCTCGGCCGATCGGGGTGCGGAGGGCGTGGGAAATGAAGGCGTCGGACACGGTGGATCCAGGAACGGGGTGACCGCAATTTACGGGGCCGCGCTTGCGGCGGGGACGGGCACCGTCCCATCCTCCAGCCTGCGGAGAACTTAACACCCGCCGTGGAAGGGCGTCTCCCCGTTGACGATGCCAGTGCCGGCCGCCCTGCAATCAGCGAGTACCCCGGACGCCGACCTCGTCCGGGCCTTCCGGGACGGGCGCGAGGCCGCCGCGACCGAGCTGGTCGCGCGGCACGCCCGGGGCTTGGCGCGCTTCCTCGCCGCCGCCGGCGCCGACCACGGCGAGGTGGACGACCTGGTGCAGGAGACGTTCATCAAGGCGTTCCGGGCCCTGGACAGCTGGCGGGGCGAGTCGGCCTTCCGCAGCTGGCTGCTGAGCATCGCGAGCAACCTGCTCAAGGACCAGTTCCGGCGCCGGAAGGGTCGCACGGTCCTCTCGCTCGACGACAGCGACCTCGCCGCCGCCGATGATCCCGCGGCCACCCTCGACGCCCGCGAGGCGGAACGGCAGCTCGCCGACGGGCTCAGGACGCTGCCCCGGCTGCAGCGCGAGGTGTTCCTGCTGCGGGCGCAGCAGGGGATGGAATACGAGGCGATCGCGCAGGCGCTGGAGACCACCCCGGGGTCGGCCCGGGTGCACTACCACCACGCGGTCAAGCGGCTGAAGGAGCTCATCGCATGACGCCCTGCGAGCAGGTCACTGAACGGATGGTCGCCGTGGCGCACGGCGCCGGTGCCTTCACGGCCGAGGCGCAGGCCCACCTGACCGGTTGCCCTGACTGCGCCCTCGAATGGCGCCTGGTGCAGGCCGCCGGGCGTCTGGGCGACGGGTCGGCCCGCCGGGTCGATCCGGCGCGGGTCAGTGGCGCGGTGCTCAGGGAACTCCGGGCCGGGCGCCAGCGGACCCGGTGGATCCGCGGCGGGGCGCTCACCGGGTTGGCCGCCGCCGCGGCCCTGGTGCTGATGGTGCGGACGTCGGGGCCCGCGCCGGACCCGGGCGGGGAACGGCCCGGGATCGCGACGGCGGGGCTCTACGTGCCGCTCGCCGAACTGGAATCACTCGACGAGGGCCAGCTCGAGGCGGTGCTGGATGGCCTCGAGGCGCCGCTCACGGAGGGGGGAGCCGTGGCCCCGCCGGCCCTCGGGGACCTGGATGACGCTCAACTGGAGCGCGTGCTGCGCTCCCTGGAGGGGTAATGCGAACCGTTCGATGCCTGATCGTCCTGCTGGGGCTGGTGGTGGCGCCGCTCGCGGCGCAGGACCCGGGCGCCATCGATCCCGGCACCCGGGCCGGGGAACTGCGCCGCCTGATCGAGGAGCGCTTCACCGCCCGGGTGCGCGAGGAACTGGGGCTCACCGACCAGCAGGCCTCCCGGATGACGGAGGTCGTGGGCGCCTACTTCGTGAAGCGGCGGGTCATGGAACAGGAGGAACGCCGCCTGCGGCAGGGGCTCGCGGGAGAGCTGCGCCCCGGGGTGGCCGCCGACCGGGACAACGTCGGCCGGCTCACCGACCAGCTGCTCGACCTCAAGATCCGCTACGTCCAGAGCTACAAGGACGAGGTGCGCGAGCTCTCCGCCTTCCTGGATCCGGTGCAGCGGGCCCAGTTCCTGATCATGCGGGAACGGCTGCTCGACCGCATCCAGCAGGCGCAGGAGGCGCGGGCCGACACGGCAGGGCCCCCGTTCCGGCGGCGGTTGCGCCAACCTTAGACTCCGGCCCCGGAGGGTGGAACTCCGGGTGCCATTCCCCCGTATCCGCTCATCCACTACCTTCAGGCCCAGTTTCGGGTGAGGAGTGGGAGATGCGGATCGCTGCCACACTGTTCAGACTGTCACTCGGCCTGACCCTCGTGACGCCCCTGGCGGCCCAGGAGCGGCCCGCCGTGGTCTACCGGCTCGACGTCCACGGGACCATCGAGAACGGCCTGGCCCCCTATCTGGCCAGGGGGGTCCGCGAGGCCAACGCGGCCGGCGCCGCCGCCATCCTCCTTGACCTCGATACGCCGGGCGGCCGGGTCGACGCCGCCGAACGGATCGCCGACGCGGTCCGTGCCTCCCGTATTCCGGTCTATGCCTTCGTCAATCCCCGCGCCTACAGCGCCGGGGCCCTGATCGCGCTCAGCACCGACGGCATCTACATGCGCGCCGGGGCCGTCCTCGGCGCCGCCACGCCGGTCGACGGTCAGGGCACCAAGGCGCCGGAGAAGTACGTCAGCGCCATGCGGGCCGAGTTCCGCGCCCTGGCCGAGGAGCAGGGGCTCGACCCGCGCATCGCCGAGGCGATGGTAGACGAGAGCTTGGGCGCTCCCGGCCTCGCCGAGCCGGGGCAGCTGGTCACCCTGAGCACCAGTGAGGCGCTCCGGGTCGGGTACGCCAAGGCCGAGGTGAACACCGAGGCCGAAGCCCTGGCCGCCGCCGGCCTGGCCGGGGCGACCGTGCAGCTGGTGGAGCTCAACTGGGCCGAGTTGGTGGTGCGCTTCCTGACCAACCCGGTGGTATCGCCGCTGCTGCTGTCCCTGGGCGTGCTGGCCTTGCTGGCGGAGATCAAGGCGGGGGCCCACGGCATCGGCCTGCTGGTCGGGTTCGTCTCCCTCGGCCTGTTCTTCGGCTCGAGCCTGGTGCTCGGCCTGGCGGGGCTCGAGGAGGTCATCCTGCTCGGCCTGGGCGTCATCGCGGTGGCGGTGGAGGTCTTCCTGCTCCCCGGGTTCGGTGTCGCGGGGGTGCTCGGCGCGCTGCTGATCGGCGCGGCGGTGGTCCTGGCCATGCTTGGCAACTTCCCCTCCGGAGGTGACGTGATGCAGGCGCTCGCCGTGCTTTCCGCGAGCGTGTTCATCACCCTGGCGGTCGCTTACGCCTGGCTGCGGCACCTGCCCAACAGCGGGCGGTTCACCGGGCTGATCCACCAGGGCCGCGCACAAGCCGCCGAAGGGTACATCTCCGCGCTGCCGCGCCCGGAGCTGGTGGGCAGGCCCGGGGTGGCGGTGACGGACCTGCGGCCCGCCGGCGTGGCCACCGTGGCGGGTGAGAAGGTGGACGTGGTTACCGAAGGTGAGTACATCAAGGCCGGGGCGCGCATCGAGGTGATGCGCGCCGAGGGATACCGGCATGTCGTGCGGCAGGTGCAGGACTAACCCGGAGACAGACACGTGGAAGAGATCGGCTCGCTCGCCCCAGGGCTCCTGATCGCCCTGTTCTTCATCGGCTTCATCGGCCTGGTCATCATTTTCCGGTTCATCCCGGTGGGCCTGTGGGTGCAGGCCATCACCTCGGGGGTCCGGGTGTCGTTCCTGACCCTGTTCGGGATGCGGTTCCGGAAGGTGAACCCCTCCGACATCGTCCTGCCGCTGATCAACGCCCACAAGGCGGGGCTCGAGCAGGTGACGCTGAACGAGCTCGAGTCGCACTTCCTCTCCGGCGGCAACGTGAGCCGGGTGGTCAACGCGCTCATCTCGGCCGACAAGGCGGGCATCCCGCTGCCCTTCAAGCAGGCGGCGGCGATCGACCTGGCCGGCCGCGACGTCTTCGAGGCGGTGCAGGTCAGCGTCAACCCGAAGGTCATCACCACCCCCAAGGTGGCGGCGATGGCCAAGAACGGCATCCAGCTGCTGGCGATCGCGCGGGTGACCGTCCGGGCCAACATCAACCGCCTGGTGGGCGGCGCCGGTGAGGAGACCATCCTGGCCCGGGTCGGTGAGGGCATCGTGTCGGCCATCGGCTCCGCCGAGACCCACAAGGCGGTGCTCGAGAACCCGGACATGATCTCCAAGACGGTGCTCGCCAAGGGCCTCGACGCCGGGACGGCGTTCGAGATCCTCTCGATCGACATCGCCGACGTGGACGTGGGCAAGAACATCGGTGCCGAGCTGCAGACCGACCAGGCCGAGGCCGACAAGCGCATCGCCCAGGCCAAGGCCGAGGAGCGGCGGGCGCTCGCGGTGGCGATGGAGCAGGAGTTCAAGGCGGAGAGCCAGAAGCAGCGGGCGCAGGTGATCGCGGCGGAGGCCCAGGTGCCGCTGGCCATTGCCGACGCGTTCCGCAGCGGCAACCTCGGAGTCATGGACTTCCAGCGCTACCGGAACATGCAGGCCGACACCAGCATGCGCGCCTCGATCGCGGGCCAGACCGAGACCGGCGGGCAGGGGTCGGGCACCTAGTGCCGCTGCCCCTGCGGGAAGCCGCCGGCATCGAGGGGCTGATTGTCCTCGGCGTCATCTACTTTGTCCTGAACCTGCTGCAGAAGGCGGGGCAGAAGGCGGCGCGTTCGCGGCCGAGCGCGCCGCCCTCTCCGGTGGAGGCGGAGCCCAGCGGGACCCAGCAGGAGGCCTTGAGCCTCGAGAGCATCCTGCGGGAAATCGAGAAGGTGAAGACCCAGCGCCGGCCGGAGACACCGGCATCGCGGCCGGCGCCGACCGCGCCGAAACGCCAGGCGCCGCCCCGACGGTCGTCCGCCGGGACCGGTCAGGCGCCGCGGCGCTCCCACCCGGCCACCGACCCCGAGCGGGGACCGCTGGGCCGACACGCCGGCCCCGGCCTCCGCAGCCATGAAGAGGTGGAGGAGCGGGCCAGCTTTGATGATGGGATGGTGCCGGAGGTGGTGCGGTCGGAGAGCGAGGCCATCGCGGCGCTGGAGCGGAAGCGGTCGCGTGTGGAGGTCGACCAGGACGACGAGGCGGAGGCGATCGTCCAGCGCCGGATCCGGGAGGCGGAGGCGCGCAACCAGCCGCACAGCGCCCGCGATCACGCCAAGTTCGATGCGGAGGTCCGCGCCCCGGCGGATCGTGCCCTCGCCGGGCCGCGGTTTGCGCCGGCCAACCTGCGCCAGGCCTTCATCTGGCGCGAGATCCTGGGCCCGCCCAAGGCCCTGGAGTAGTACCGCGGACGCGGTCTAGCGGCGGCGCCCGAACTTCTTCTTGTATAGCCCCATGGCGTAGGTGATCGCCTCGCGGGCCTCCTGCGCGCCCTCGAATCCCCGCGTCCGCGTGGTGACCCCTTCCAGGTCCTTGTAGACCTGGAAGAAGTGCTCGATCTCCTTGAGCATGTGCTGGGGGATGTCGGCCAGCTCGTTGATCCCCTCCGAATACGGGTCGCTGACCGGCACGGCCAGCACCTTCTCGTCGGCCTTGCCGCGGTCGATCAGGTGAAAGAGCCCGATCGGGCGGCACTCCACCAGGCACCCGGTGAAGACCGGGATCGTGGTGATGACCAGGACGTCGAGCGGGTCGCCGTCGTCACCGAGGGTGCGGGGGAAGAAGCCGTAGTCGCCGGGGTAGTGCACCGCCGAGGCGAGCACCCGGTCCAGGCGGAAGATCCCGTAGTCCTTGTCCAGCTCGTACTTGTTGCGGGTGTTGGTGGGGATCTCGATGATGGCGTTCACGACGGCGGGCGGTTCGGGCCCGGTCGCGATGTCGTGCCACGGGTGGAGGCCGCGGCCGGAGGATTTTGGTGGCATGGGAGAAAAGTAGCACCCTCCCGGGGTTCCTTGCATATCGGCGGGGCGGGCGTGATACTCCCGCCGGGCCCGAGTGGCGAAATGGCAGACGCAGCGGACTCAAAATCCGCCGAGAGCGATCTCATGTGGGTTCGACTCCCACCTCGGGCACTGTTGATAAGCTGTTGCAGGGTAGGGGATTCTACGACTGACGGCCGCTCCACTCGGGGCGGCCGTTGGCGTTTCGGGGCGTCGGTGGACCCGGGGTGGGCCCGAGTTGGGGGACGGCCACCGCGGCGGCGTGCTGACGCGGTCGGGGCGGGGGAGCGCGTGACCCGAGTCACCGGGCCGTGGCGCGGAATCGGCTACCTTGGCGCCGTGGGACCAGAGTTTGACCCTCGGTTGACGTTCCGTTGACGGTCACGCGGTACCTCCGGCGCAACTTTAGTTGCTCAGGGTTGGGGCATGATGCGATTTCCGCTGGCAAGGCTCCTCGGGGTGGCTGTTGGCGTGGCCGTCGTTTGGGGCTGCAGCGAGGTGCTGGCGCCCGGTGTGCGCCGGTTTGACGGGCCCACTGGGCAGGTGATAGACCCCCGGTGCTGCCCTCTGGGTGCCGGCTCGGGGTGCGGGTGCCCGTCCACCATCTTCGGCAGCTCGAACGGAGGCGGCGACACAGCAGGAGTGGCCATCTATGTGGAGCAGGCGCTGATTTGCCCGACAGACCTCGGGCGCTCCGGCGGGGCCCCAAATCACCCGAACGGCGGCCCGTGGCCCGATACGGTTGTGGTCTGGGTTGCCGTGGACTCCGGGGGCGAGGGTGGGCACTTGCCCAACCGCACGGTGACTCTGACGCTCGAAGTAGCGGACAGCTCAGGGACGGGTACGGACGCGCCCTACGGGCACATGCATACCGGGGCCAGCGGCTTCGCCAAGTCCACCGGCACATTGTCCCAGGCAACCGTCAATACCGGACCGGGCGGAATCGCTGTCATTTCGTACCGGGCAAGCGGCTTGAGCGGCCCGATCACCATCAGGGCACAGAGTAGCTCGCCAGTCATTCCCAATGCGGTCACGTTCGCTGTGGGGGTGCCCGGACTCACGATTCTTGCGCCTGGCACCAACTTCGATACAATCGGGTCCCTTACGATCCACCCGCTCAATATCGCGGTTGTTCCTGAGATGATTCCAGCGCTTGGGGCCCTCGCCGATTCCTTTCAGGCACGGTTCGGTCGCAAGTTGGAGTACAACGATGCGTCCCTCCCGCTGGGTGGGAAGTTCGACCTCCGGCGACAGTGGTGGAATGACGACCCGGGGTGCGTGTTCACGCGAGGGAATGGCACTGTCGTGCCAATTCCGCCAGGGTGTCACCAGGTCCACCGAGCCGGCAAAGACATTGATCTGAGAACGAAGGTCTTCAATGGCACGACCTTCGTCCGCGACTTCACCTCGGCTGAGAGCACGCTTGTCGTCACTGTCTGGCAGGAACTGACTCAGCATCGTGTCGGGGTGGAGGGAGATCACTTTCACCTTTACTACCACTAGTTGGTCAGGGAGCGCGCGTGTCGAAGATCGGCCTGACCGTTTCGCTTTTCTATGGAGTCAGCGGTCTCTCCGCCCAAGGTGCGCCGGGGACCAACCTCACTGTGGACGTCTCGGTGAGCGGGGTCGCTCGAAGCCAAGACACGGTCGTGGTGTCCTACAGCGTGTTCAATCAAGGAGCAAGTGCGGAGCGGCTGCTAGCTCTGACTCTCGAAGCGCCCTCGCCTCCGATCCAGATCATTGCCCCCTTGCCCGGCAGTAGCTGGCACCTGGCGAGCCAGTACGGGGGGAGGCCTGTTGTCCGGTGGGGGGTTCTGGGAGATAGCATTCTGAGACCTGGCTTTCCGGCACAGACGGTTTCCTTCAAGGCCTCGGGCGTGCTCGGGATTGCGGATGCGCACGTCTCAGGATTCGCGCTACCTGTTGTTGAGGAGGACACGTTGCCGTCTGGTGACCCACTGGTGTTCAACTCCGTGCAGATCAAGGCGGTGGGAGTCGACCCACTGCCGCCGGGATACACGGCTGCCTCACTCACCACCCGCTTGGATAGCCTTCGCAGTGACGCTTGCTCGCTGACCTGGGTTACCAGCGCTTCCCTTTGCAACACGCTCCACAGCTACCTTATGGCCCAGCCGGCCAACCTCACCCAGTTCAACGCCGACCTCGCCACCAACCACACCACCGGCGGGTCGGTCAACGACAACGCCTACTGGCTCCTCAAGGCGAATGCCGACTACATCATCAGTATCAGCCCGCCGCCGGTGAATACGGCACTGATCAACCTGAGCTACGTCTGCGGCAACAAGTTCAAGGTGCGGAATCTCAACACGGTGGCGGTGCCGCTGACGTGGAATGTGGTCAACGGCTCCGAAACCGGCTCCGTGACGGTGCCAGCGAAATCGCAAGGTGGGGAGCCGGGAAGCGTATTCATCACCACTATTGAGAAGCGCACGCTCCGGCTCTATTACAACGGGCAGCTCATCGCGACCGTCGCCAACGGTAACAAGCCGCCCTGCTAGCGCACCGTGATGTCGGACGCTCGTAAGCGTCCGGAGTGGATGTGACACCGCCCCGGGGCAGCCTGGCCCGGGGCGGGTGTGTTACCGGACCGCAGCGGCGGGGCCGAACAGCAGCGCTTCGCGCGCCACGGCCGCCTTGCGCTTGGTGCCGTCGCCCACGTGGCTGTAGACATTAGCGGTGAGGGTGATGGTGGAGTGACCCAGCCGCTCGCTCACCGTCTTGAGGCCCTCCCCGGCCTCAATGCCCAGCGTGGCGCTGTTGTGGCGCAGCTTGTACACCCGCAGCCAGTGTGCGTTAGGCACCGTCGGGCGGCCTGCCGCGGCCGGGCCTCGCACCAAAGCGCGAACGCCTGACTCGGCATTGCGTCATTCATGAACCTCCGATGAACGGCACGCGAAGGCTGGCGCGTCGTGATTCGCCTCACGGCCATGTGCTCCGGTGCCGCGTAGACTACGCGAAACCTCGGAGACTTTCATGACCCGCGTATCCCTCATCGTGCTTGCCGCCGCCTGCGGCGCCGGCCCGCTCGTCGCCCAGACCCGGCGACCCGCCTCCACCCCCGCGCCGGCGGCTGCGCCCGCGGCGGCCCAGCGTCCGGCTGGCTCCACCCACTTGCTCGGCGGGATGGCCCTCGGCTACAACGCCGGGCGCGGGGCGGACCTCTCCGTGACGGCGGTCAATCTCTTCAAGAGCTTCCCGCTGCGGCCCCGGCTCTCGCTGCGGTACAACGCCGGGAACGGCGGAAACGCCCAGGGGGCCCGCCACGCCTTCATCAACGACAACACCAATGGCACCCCGCAGGACAAGAGCCACACCTGGGGCCTCAAGCTCGACCTGCTCTATCCGGTGGGCCTTCTGGCCGGCCACAACACCCAGGCTTACCTTGGCCTGCGGAGGGCCTGGTTCACCGGCAATTACCGACTGGTCGGGGCCAATGAGGACTTCGACGTGAAGAGCTCCCCTTGGGGCTTCGGGGCCGGGCTGGAGACCTCGTATCCGGTGAGCCGTTCGGTGAGCATCAGCCTCACCGCGGGCGCGGACTACTTCTTCGGCAGCCGGATGTACGGCCACGACACGGCCTACACGCCGAGCGGCAGCGGGCAGGAGAATCCCCGGGCCGGATTCTCCTACTCCGACGCCGATGCGGCCGTGGCCCAACCCAAGTTCACCCCGGTCTTCATGGCCGGGCTGCAGTTCCGGCTGTAACACGGGGCCAGCCGCCGCCGGAAACGGGGCCACCGCTTGCGGGCGGTGGCCTCGCTCTTTCGCGGGGGGCATGGCTCCGGCATACTTCGGCAGCCATGCCCCTCTTCGCCACCAATCAGCAACGGGCGTCCCTCGTCATCCTGCTCCTCGGGCTGGGGCTCCTGGTCGCGCTCGCCCCGTACCTGAGCGGCCTGATCGGCGGGCTGGTGCTGTACGTCATCTTCGCGCCGGTGCACACGCGGCTGGCGCGGCGGGTCCGGCCCGGGGTGTCCGCGGGGCTCCTGGTGCTGGTGGCGCTGGTGATGCTGGTGGTGCCCACGGTCACCTTCACGGGCCTGGTGCTGGACCAGGCGCAGGAGGTGGCGAGCGGGGTGATCCGGGGGCCGCTGCTGGACCGCCTGGCCGGGCTCGAGGTGGCGGGCATGCCCATCGGCCCCCGGCTGGCCGGGCTCGGCGAGACGCTGGTGGCCTGGCTCGGCACGAGCGCCTTCGGCCTGCTGGGCACCGCCACGCGGATCGGACTCAACCTGACGATTTCGCTCTTCCTGCTCTACTACCTGCTGCTCGGGGCGGGGGAGACCTGGCAGACCGTGCGGCCGTACCTGCCGTTCTCCCCCGCCAACGCCGACCTGCTGCGCGACCGCTTTCGCGACGTCACGATCTCCACGGTGGTGGGGACGGGGCTCGTCGCGGTGATCCAGGGGACGATCGTGGCCCTCGCCTTCTGGCTGACCGGCCTCTCGAACGCCTTCTTCTGGGGGGTGGTGACCGTCGTGTTCGCGGTGCTGCCGGTGGTGGGCTCGGGGCTGGTCTGGGGTCCGGGGGCGCTCACGCTCCTGCTGGAGGACCGGATCGGGGCCGGGGTGACCCTCATCCTGATCGGCGTGCTCCTGGTCGGAAATGTCGACGTGGTGATCCGGCCGGCGGTGTTCCGGCGCTTTGCCCAGATTCACCCCCTGGTGACGCTGGTCGGCGCTATCGGGGGGGTGAGCTATTTCGGCCTGCTCGGGATCCTGATCGGCCCGCTGGCCCTGTCGTACTTCTTCGAGCTGAGCCGGATGTACCGGGAGGAGTATCCCCCGGCGGCGCCTCCTGCCGTTTAGTCTGCTGTTTGGAACGAGTCCTGCATGCTTTCCAAGAAATCCAAGTACGCGATCAAGGCCCTCCTGGCGCTGGCTGAGCATGGCAACGCCGAGCCGATGCGGATCGCGGACCTGGCCCGGCAGGAGTCGCTGCCGCAGAAGTTCCTGGAGCTGATCCTGCTGGATCTCCGCAACGTGGGGATCGTGCAGAGCCGGAAGGGAAAGGGTGGCGGGTACCTGCTGGCGAAGGCTCCGGAGCAGGTGATGCTCGGACAGGTGGTGCGGCTGTTCGACGGGCCGCTGGCGCCGGTCCCGTGCGCCAGCCAGACGGCGTACGTGCCCTGTGCGGACTGCGCCGACGAGGCCACCTGCGGGGTACGGCTGGCCATGAAGGAAGTGCGGGACGCCACGGCCCGGATCCTGGACCAGACCAGCCTCGCCACCGTACACCGGAAGCAGGTGGCGGCGAGCCGTCAGGGGAGCGCACGCAAGGTGGCGCGATGACCCGGCGTGTCCCCGCGTATGCGGGTCTGGGCTCGGGATCGGTCCGACCGCCGGCGGGACCCGGTGCCGCGGTCGGGGCGTTGCCCACCATGGGGGACGGCGATAACCTTCCGCCAACCTCCACCGCACCCGCATGAGCGCCGGAACCACACCAGAACCTGTCCGCGGTCTCGACAACGTCATCGCCCTCTCCTCCGCCGTCTGCCGGCTCTCCGCCGCCGACGGCCGGCTGGCCTATCGGGGCTATGACGTGCGCGAGCTCGGTGAGCTGTCCACCGCCGAGGAGACCGCCTACCTCCTGATCGCGGGCGCCCTGCCCACCGCCCCCGAGCTGCGCCGATGGGGCGGGGAGATCCGGGACCGGCAGAAGCTCTCGCCGGCCTGCCTCCGCGCGCTCAAGGCGCTGCCCGAGGGCGCCGACGCCATGAGCGCGCTCCGGGTGGTCCTGGCGGTGGCCGCGCTGGAGCACCCGGTGGCGGTGCCGCCGGGGCACGAGGACGCGCTGGCCCAGGGGCTCCGGCTGATCGGCCTGACACCCACGGTCGTCGCCGCGTACCACCGGCTGCGGCTGGGCCAGAAGCCGGTGCTGCCCCGGAAGAGCCTGAGCCACGCCGCCAACTTCCTCGCCATGCTCACCGGCACGCCGCCGGGCGCGGAGAGCGCCCGGGCGTTCGACACGGCCCTGGTGCTGCGGGCCGACAACGAACTCAACCCCTCCACCTTCGCGGCCCGGGTCACCGCCGCCACCGGCGCGGACGTCTTCGGGGCGGTCCTGGCCGGGATGTCGGCGCTGGCGGGGCCGCGCCACGGCTGGCACACCCGCCACGTGATGCTGGCGCTGGAGGAGATCGGCGCCCCCGAGGCGGTGGACGGGTGGGTGCGCGAGCGGCTGGCGCGGCAGCGGAAGGTGCCCGGGTTCGGGCACGTGGTCTACCGGGGCGAGGATCCCCGCACCGGGCTGCTGCGGAGCCTGGCTGAGGCCGAATGCCAGCGGGCCGGCGCGTGGCCGCTGTACCGGACCGCCCGGGAGCTCGAGGTGGTGATGCTGCGCGAGACGGGGCAATTCCCCATCGTGGACTTCTACCTGGCGCCGCTCTACCGGGCGCTGGGGATCCCGGTGGATCTCTTCACCGCCGTCTTTGCCATCAGCCGCATGCCCGGCTGGGTGGCGCACGTGCTCGAGCAGTACGGCGATGACAAGCTGCTCCGCCCCCGGGCGGAGTATATTGGGCCGGTCGACCTGGCCTACAAGCCGTTGCGGAAGCGGCGGTAAGCGCCGCCGCCCGCGGCCACCTTCATCCTCCTCCCGAGCCCCATGTCCTTCGCCACCACCGTCCAGCCTGCCGCGCCCGCCGGGTATGCCACCCCCTTCCTCGGCGTGGCGGTGTCCGCGGGGCCGCTGCCCGCATCGCTCGCCGCGCTCGATGCCCAGACCGGCGGGGCGATCGGGCGGCTGCTGGCCTCCGGAGACTTTGCCGGCAAGAAGGACGAGACGGCCCTCCTGCATCCTGCCGGCGCGGCGCAGCGGATCTTCCTCGTGGGCCTCGGCAAGGCGGCCGAGGTGAGCCGGGGGGCGTTGCGGCGCGCGGCGGCCCAGGCGGCCAAGCGGGCGCGGACGATCGGGCTGCCAAGCCTGGCCTTCTTCGTGGCGCCCGAGTCGCTCGGTGCGCTGACGCCACGCGAGGCGGGGCAGGTCATCGCGGAAGGCCTGCCCTACGGGCAGTGGCACTTCCTCGACATGAAGCAGCCGCCGGAGGAGCCGAAGCCGCTGCTGGCGCGCGGCGAACTGCTGGCCCCCACCGACACCGCCGAATACACCGCCGGCCACCTGGTGGGCTCGGCCATCGCGGCCGGCCAGGCGTTCACCCGGAACCTGCAGGTGCTTCCCGGCAACGTGTGTACGCCGGGCTACCTGGCCCGGCAGGCCGGCGACCTGGTGCGGCGCCATGGCCTCAAGGGGAACGTGCTCGATCTCCCCGCCATCACGCGCGAGAAGATGGGCGGCTTGCTCGCCGTGGCGCAGGGGAGCGCCGAGGAGCCCAAGTTCATCGTGCTCGAGTACGAGGGGGCCGCGGGCCCGCCCGTCGTGCTGGTGGGGAAGGGGATCACCTTCGACACCGGGGGCATCTCCATCAAGCCGGCCGACAAGATGGAAGACATGAAGTACGACATGTCCGGCGCGGCGGCCGTCTTCGGGGTGTTCGAGATGCTGGGGCGGCTCAAGCCCAGGGTCCGGGTGGTCGGGCTCATCCCCACCTGCGACAACATGCCGAGCGGGACGGCGGTCAGGCCGGGCGACGTGATCACGAGCCACCTGGGCAAGACGATCGAGGTGATCAACACCGACGCGGAGGGGCGGCTCATCCTGTGCGACGCGCTGTCGTTCGCGCGGCGCTACGAGCCGGCCTGCGTGGTCGATGCCGCCACCCTCACCGGCGCCGTGGTCATCGCGCTGGGGCACGCCGCCTCGGGGCTCATGGGCACCGACGACGCCCTGGTCGAGGAGCTGCGCGGGGCCGGCGAGCGGGCCGGGGAGCGGGTGTGGCCGCTGCCGCTGTGGGACGAGTACCGCGAGCAGATCAAGTCCGACATCGCCGACATGAAGAACACCGGGGGCCGTCCCGCGGGGAGCATCACCGCCGGGTGGTTCCTGCGGGAGTTCGTCAGCGGCTTCCCGTGGGCCCACATCGACATCGCCGGCACCGCCTACAGCGACCGTGAGGATGGCACCCGGGTGAAGGGGCCGACAGGCGTGTGCATGCGGCTGTTTGCGGAGTTCGTGCTCGGGCGGGCGGGGTGAGCAGCCTCCGGGCGGCCGGGGAGCAGCAGCCAGGGAACGGGAAGCGGGGCCGCGGGCACCGTTTCCCGTTCGCCCGTTGGGCGCTGGCGCTGCTGCTCCTGGGCGCGGTCGCCGCCCACCCGGTGGCCGGCCAGATCCCGTTCGACTCCATCCCCCCGGATTCGCTGCTCCGGCGCGACACCGTCAACACCACCGAACGGTACCTCGAGGCGCAGAAGGCGCTGCAGGTGCGGCTGCCCGTGCTGCCGCTCGTGGGGGTGGGCACGCCGTCCACGCCGATGAGCCGGATCGTGCTTTCCCGCGACTCGATCGACTGGGCCATGGCGGAGACCCTGGGCGACCTGCTGCAGCGGGTGCCCGGCGTCTACCTGTGGCGTGGCGGGTGGGTGGGCCGTACCGAGTATCCCGACTATCGGGGCCGGGGGCCGGCCAGTGTCGAGTACTTCGTGGACGGTGTGGCCTACCTGCCGATCGGCCCGGACTCACTGGGCGTGGACCCGTCGTTCTTCTCCCTCAGCATGTACGACCGGGTGGAGATCGAGCGGTGGCCGGCCGGGCTCCGGGTGCACCTCTTCACCGACCGCCACGGCTCCAAGGCGCCCTACTCGCGGGTGGGGATCAGCTCGGGGGACCGGTCGATCGCCCGCTACGCCGGCGCGCTCGAGTACCGCTTCGGCAACGGGCTGGGCGTGGCCGCCGCGGGGGAGCGGATGGTGGCGCCCACCGCGACGGGTACCAGCAGCAACTTCGATATCACCAACATGTGGCTGCAGGCCAACTACCTGCCGAGTGCGCGGCTTGGGTTCCAGGCCCAGCTCATCCGCTCCAGCCCCGACCGCAAGCCGTTCGTCGAGAGCCCGGATACCCTCGAGCTCCGCCTGACGGGGGAGCGGAACGACGCCCAGCTCCGCGCCTTCTGGCGCTCGCGCGACGACGACCTGGGCCTGCGGGTGGACGGGTTCGTGACGCGTACCGGCTGGCGGGGGGGCGGCGTCACGGACGCGGTCCGGCAGGGCGGGGCGGTGGTGGCGTGGCGGACCCCGACCTTCGGGGTCGCGGGGCGGCTCTTCAACCGCTCGCGCTGGACCCCGTGGGAGGTGCGCGGCGAGGCGGGATGGACGCCCCTGGCCCATGCCAGCGCCGCGGCCGAGGTGGGGTACCAGACCCACGACCTCGACCGCACCAGCCGGTGGGTGTCCGTGCGCGGCGCGCTGGCCCTGCCGCTCGGCTTCGAGGCGCAGGCCACTGTCCGGACCGGATCGATCGTGGCCACGCCCACGGTCCTCACCGACCAGGCCCAGTCCCTCACCGACTGGCAGGGCACCCTGCGGTGGCAACGGCCCTGGGCCGGCCTGGAGGTGGGCTATGGGCAGACCGATGCCTTCCGCCCGCTGGCCTTCCGGCCCTTCACGCCGGGGATTCCCGGCGTGGCCGCCGCCCCGCGGACCGAGTGGCTCACCGTCGGGTGGCGCCTGGCCCCGCGGAAGTGGCTGACGCTCGAAGGGTGGTACTCCGACCCGGTTTCCAGCGCCGGACCCGACGGGGTGCCGCCCACCCATTCGCTCACCACCGCCACGATCCGGTCGAAGTTCCTGCGCCGCTTCAAGAGCGGCATCTTCGACCTCAAGGCGCAGCTGGCGTTCGAGTCGTGGGGCGACGGGGTCATCGGCCGGGATGCGCTCGGGGCGCCCATCGCCCTCGACGGCGCCTCGTTCTGGCGCACCGAGATCGAGCTGCGCCTGGACAGCTTCCTGCTCTACTGGGAGCGCTACAACATGCAGGCGAGCCAGAAGACCTACGTGCCGCGGTTCCCCATCGGGAACTTCGTCTCGACCTTCGGGGTGAAGTGGGAGTTCGCCAACTAGGGCGTCCGGCCTAGCCCGACCCGAGCACCAGCGGCCCCAGCAGCGCGATGACCACCCCGATCACCACGATCGCCACCACGTCGAGCAGCACCCCCGCCCGCCCCATCTGCCGCACCGTGACCGCCCCCGACCCGAAGACGATCGCGTTCGGCGGGGTGGCGATCGGCAGCGCAAAGCCGGCCGACGCCGCGAAGCCCGCCACCAGCATGAGCAGGGCGGGGGGCTGGCCCAGCGAACGGCCCAGCGCCGCGGCGATCGGCATCATCATGGTGGCCACCGCCAGGTTGGAGGCCAGCTCGGAGAGCACGACCACCGCGCCCGCCAACCCCAGGTAGATGACCCATGGCGGGAGCCCCTCGAGGGCCGCGAGCCCCTGGCCCAGCCAGGTGGTCAGCCCGTGGCGCTCCAGCACCGCCGCGAGCGAGAGGCCGCCCCCGAAGAAGAACAGCACGTCCCACGGGATCTGCCGTGCCTCGGCCCAGGTGAGCAGCGGCCGATGCTCGCCCTCCGCGGTGCGGCCGGGGACCAGGAACAGCAGCACCGCGGCGAGCACGCCGATGGCGGCGTCCGAGAGGGCCGGGAGCAGCTGGGTGAGGCCCGGCACGAACACCCCGCCGAGATCCTTGGGTTCGCGGAGGATCCAGGCGAGGGCGGTGGCGCCGAAGACGAGGAACATCTTCGCCTCGCCGCCCCGCACCGGGCCCAGCGCCTGCAGCCGCTCCCGGACCAGGGCCTGGCCGCCGGCGCCCAGGTGGCTGGAGCGCCGGAAGCACACGAAGACCAGGATCACCCAGCACAGCGGCAGCAGCAGCAGCACCATCGGCATGCCGAGCGCCATGAACTCGACGAAGCTGACCGGGCGCCCGGCGAGCTCGCGGAGCGCGCCCGCCACCACGAGGTTGGGCGGGGTCCCGATCATCGTGCCCATGCCGCCGATGGAGGCGGCGTACGCCACCCCGAGCATCAGCGCGGCCCGCACCTCGCCCCCGGCCTCGTCCGGGGGGAAGAGCGCCGCGATGGCCAGCGCGATCGGGTACATCATGGCGGCGGTGGCGGTATTGGAGATCCACATCGAGATGCAGCCCGTGGCCAGCATCACGGCGAGCACCGCCCGGCGGCTGGTGAGCCCGACCAGCGCCAGCAGCCGGTAGGCGATCCGGACGTGGCAGGACCACTGCTCCAGCCCGGCGGCGAGCAGGAATCCGGCAAGGAAGAGGAACACCAGTTCGTTGGCATACGGCGCGGCGGCCTGGGCGCTGGTGGCGATCCCGAGCACCGGGAACAGCGCCAGCGGCAGGAGGGAGGTGGCCAGGATCGGCACGCACTCGGTGATCCACCAGACGACCATCCAGGCGGCCGCGCCCAGGGTCCGCTGCGCCTCCGGGGGGAGGGACGCCGGCGCGAGCAGGAAGGCCGCGAGGCCCGCCAGGGGCCCGCCCCAGCGGGCAATGCTGCGGGCACGGTTCGCGCCGTGAGATGTTTGCGGCATGAGTGCTGGGGAAGATCCGCCATCCGGGGCTGGAGGCAAGTCGCGCCGCCCCGGTCCCTAGCCGTAACCCACGATCCCAGTTATACTTCCCCGCTTTCCAGGACTGCGCGCGGAGACGCTTGTGCCTTACAGCATGACGGGGTTCGGAGCAGCCGAGGGCCCGGTGGCCGGCGGTCGCATCCGAGTGGAGATCCGGACGGTCAACCACCGTCACTTCAACCCGTCGCTCAAGCTGAGCCACGAACTCTCGGCGCTGGAAGCAGACCTGCGGGAGCGGCTGCGGAAGGACTTCGATCGCGGGCACGTGAGCGTGGGCGTGCACTGGGCCGAAGCGCCGGAGCGCCACACCGCCGGCTTCACGGTGAACCTGGAGCGCGCCCGCGCCGTGGCGCTGGCGCTCGGCGACCTGCAGCGCGCCCTCGGGGTGCCGGGCCAGGTGGACCTGTCGATGATCGTCCGGCAGCCCGAGGTCATCACCACCGGGCGGGAAGAGACCCCGGCGGTCGAGTGGGTCGATCTGGAGCCGCTCGTGGCGGAAGCCATCGGCAACTGCAAGGCGATGCGGCGTCGCGAGGGCGGGGTGCTGGCCGCGGAGCTGCGGCACCGGCTCGAGCTGATGGAGGCCGCCGCAGCCGTGGTGGCACGGCGGGCCCCGGAGCGGGTGGCGCGGGAGCGGGACCGGCTGCGCGCCGCCGTGACCCAGCTGCTCGATGGCCGGACGGTGGACGAGCAGCGGCTGGCGCAGGAGCTCGCGTTCCTGGCCGACAAGCTGGACATCACCGAGGAGCTGGTGCGGTTCGCCGCCCACGTGGCCGCGTGCCGCGAGGCACTGGGCAAGGACCAGCCGGTGGGCAAGCAGCTGGGCTTCCTGGCGCAGGAGCTGGGGCGCGAGGTGAACACGATGGGCGCCAAGGCCAACGATGCCGAGATCGTGCAGCAGGTGGTGGCCATGAAGGGCGAGCTCGAGAAGTTCCGCGAGCAGCTGGAGAACCTGGAGTGACGCCGTTCCTCCTGGTGCTCTCCTCCCCCTCGGGCGGGGGCAAGACCACCATCGCGCGGCGGGTCCTGGCCGCCCGGCCCGCGGTGGGGTACTCCATCTCCGCCACCACCCGCGCCATGCGGCCCGGCGAGGTGCACGGCAAGGATTACTGGTTCCTGACCCCCGAGGAGTTCGAGGCCCGGGTGATGGGCGGGGAGTTCCTGGAGCACGCCAGCTACAACGGGCGGCGCTACGGCACCCTGCGCAGCGAGGTGGAGCGGCACTTCGCCGCCGGCCGCCACGTGGTGCTCGACATCGAAGTGAACGGCGCGCGGCAGGTGCGGCGCCAGCTGGCCGGCGCGGTGCTGGTGTTCGTGGTGCCGCCGACGGGCCGGGCGCTGGTGGAGCGGCTGGCCGCGCGGCGCACCGAGGACCGGGCGGCGCTCGACGGGCGGCTCGCGATCGCGGCGGGGGAGCTGGCCGCGGTGGGCGAGTACGACTACGTGGTGGTCAACGCCGACCTGGAGCAGGCGGTGCACGACGTGCTCGGCATCCTCGACGCCGAGGGGCGCCGCGTGGCACGGCAGGACGACCTGGATATCCGGACCGAGCGGCTCCGGCGCGAGATCGCGGAAGCCGCGACGCAGCTGTAACCCACAGGAGCAGGCACGATGAAGATCTACACCCCGACCGAAGCGGCCCGGCAGGCGGGCAACAAGTACCTCGGCGTGCTCGTGGCGGCCAAGTTCGCCCGCCACATCAACGAGCTGCCGAAGGAGCGCCTGATCGAGAAGCAGACCAAGATGACCACCCAGGCGCTCGAAAAGCTCTGCACCGGCGACCTCGAGTACAAGATCTCCCGCCGGCGCCGTTCCGAGGCGTGACCGTGTGGGAGGGCCGGCATGTCGTCGTAGGGGTGTCGGGGGGGATCGCCAGCTACAAGAGCTGCATCCTCGTCCGGCGCCTCGCCGAGGCGGGCGCGCGGGTGGACGTCATCCTGACCGAGGGGGCCGCGGAGTTCGTGCGGCCCCTCACCTTTGAGGCGCTCTCCGGCCGGCCGGTCCTGACTTCGCTGTGGACCCGCGACGCCGCGCTGCAGCATGTGCGCCTGGCCCAGGCCGCCGACCTCCTGATCGTGGCCCCGGCCACCGCACACCTGATTGCCCGGGTGGCCCAGGGGCTGGGCGACGACCTGCTCACCACGCTGCTGCTGGCCCGCACCGCGCCGGTGCTGCTGGCCCCGGCGATGAATGATGAGATGTACGCCAACCCCGCGACCCAGGCCAACCTCGCCACCCTGGCCACGCGGGGTTTCGCGTGCGTGGGTCCGGAGGTCGGGTCGCTCGCGGAGGGGCCCTCCGACCGGCCGGGGCGGATGAGCGAGCCCGAGGTGATCCTGGCCCACGCGGCGCGGCTGCTGCACGAGCGCTCCCGGCTGGCGGGCCGCCGCGTACTCGTCACCGCCGGCCCCACCCGCGAGGCCATCGACCCGGTCCGGGTGGTGACCAACCGCTCCAGCGGCAAGATGGGTTACCGCCTGGCGGAGGCCGCCTGGGAGCGTGGGGCCACGGTCACCCTGGTGAGCGGACCGGTGGGGCTGGCGGCCCCGGTGGGCGTGGACCTGGTCCGGGTGGACACCACCGTCCAGATGGAGCAGGCCGTGCGGCGGTTGCTGCCCACCACCGACGTGCTGATCATGGCGGCCGCGCCGGCCGACTACCGGCCCGCGGCCCCGGCCGCCACCAAGCGCCCGCGTCAGGGCGGGGCGGTGGTGATCGAGATGGAACCGACGCCGGACATCCTGCAGGCCACCACCGAGGCGCGGAAGCCGGGGAGCCTCATCGTCGGCTTTGCACTCGAGACGGGCGACGCGGTGGCCAGTGGCCGCGCCAAGCTGGCGCGCAAGCAGCTGGACCTCATCGTGGTGAACGACGCCCTGGAGGCCGGGGCCGCGTTCGAGGTGGACACCAACCGGGTGACCATCCTCGACCGTGACGGCGGCGAACTCGGGGTCCCCCTCGGATCCAAGCGCGTCGTGGCCGACGCCATCCTCGACCGCGTGGAGCGGCAGCTTGGACGATAGGGCCGCCCGCTACCTGCGACAGCAGGCGGAGCTGGGCGACCCGGAGATCGTCCTCTCCTCCGCGGAGGCGGCGCGGGAACTCCGCGCCACCGCGGGGCGCCGCCCCGTGCCTGCACCACGTGCCTCCGCCGCGGCGCCGAGTCCGGGCGCCGCGCCGGCGGTCGCGCCCGCCGGGCCGTCCACGCCGCCCCCGAGTGCCGCTCCCGTCGTCCCACCGCCCCCCGCGCCGAGCCCCCGCATGGCCGACCCGTCGATGCAGAAGTGGAGGAAGGACGCGCCCCCGATCCCGGGGCCCGGGCTGGTGGTGGAGCCACCGACGGTCACGCTGCTCGGCGACGAGATCACGCGTGCGGAGTCGCTGGAGGCCGTGGCCAGCCTCATCCGCGGCTGCGAGAAGTGCCGACTGTGCCAGGGGCGGAAGCAGACGGTGCCGGGGGAGGGGAACCCGACGGCCCGCCTCATGTGCATCGGGGAAGGACCAGGCGCCACCGAGGACGAGACGGGCCGCCCGTTCGTGGGGGCGGCGGGCCAGCTGCTGGACCAGATCCTCGGTGCGATCGACTGCCCGCGGGAATCGGTGTTCATCGCCAATATCGTGAAGTGCCGCCCGCCGCAGAACCGCAAGCCGCTGCCCGACGAGGCCACGATGTGCCTGCCGTACCTGCACCGGCAGATCGCGCTGGTGCGGCCCACGGTGCTGCTCGCCATGGGTGGCACGGCGGCGGAGTGGCTGCTCGGGGTCAAGCGCAGCCTGGGCGACCTCCGCAACCAGGTGCACCGGTACGCCGGCATCCCGCTGGTGGTGACCTACCATCCCGCAGCGCTGCTGCGGAATCCCAACTGGAAGAAGCCCACCTGGGACGACGTGCGGGTGGCGCGCCAGCTGCTCGATCGCTAGGCCGGGGGCCGCCGCCGCGTGGAAAAGCCTGTGGATGTCGCGTGGACGCGATGTGGATGATGTGGACGCCCGAGCGGCGCGTTGCACGTGACGGGTGGCCCGCATAGGATTGGACCGTCAGCGCCCCCGTCCCCGTTCCGGTGGTCCGTCTTCCGATGACCAATCCTCCCTACGATTCGAGCCCCGCCAGCGCGGGCGGCACCGACACGGCCGCGCCGCTGCGCGCCGCCCCGTGGAGCAACGAGGCCGAGCAGGCGGTGCTCGGCGCCATGCTGCTCGACCAGGACGCCGCGCTGCGCGCCGTGGAGCTGCTCGACGACTCGCTGTTCTACCGCGAGGGCCACCGGCGGCTGTACCGCGCCATGCGGCGGCTGATCGAACGGCGGGTGGTGATCGATCACATCACCCTGCGGGACGAACTGGAGCGGAAGGGGGAGCTGGAGCCGGCCGGCGGGGAGGTCTACCTCGCGGAGCTGCTCGACGCGGCGGTCACGGCGGCGAACTTCGAGGCCCACGCCGCGATCATCCGCGACAAGGCCATCCTGCGCCAGCTGATCGAGGCGGCCACCGCGGTGGTGTCCCGGGCGCACCAGGCGGAGGTGCCCGCGGCCGACCTGCTGGATGACGCCGAGGCGCGGATCTTCCAGATCAGCCAGCACGTGAAGACCGCAGGGCTCAGCTTCACCCGGATCAAGGAGATGCTCTGGCCCACGATGGAGCGCATCGAAAAGCTCCATGCGCAGGGCAAAGAGATTAGCGGCGTCCCCAGCGGCTTCAAAGATTTGGACGAGATGACCACCGGCTTCCAGCCTTCGGACCTGGTCATCGTGGCGGCCCGGCCGTCCATGGGCAAGACCGCCTTCTGCCTCAACATCGCCGCGCACGCGGCGGAGAGCGGCAAGGGCGTGGCGCTGTTCTCGCTCGAGATGTCCAAGGAGTCGCTGGTGCAGCGGATGCTGTGCGCCGAGGCCCGGGTGGACAGCCAGCGGGTGCGGCGCGGCACCCTGTCCGATGCCGACTTCACCATGCTCGCGCGCGCGGCGGGCGTGCTGGCCAGCTGCCCCATCTGGATCGATGACACCCCGGCGCTGACCCTGCTCGAGATGCGCTCCAAGGCGCGGCGCCTGCGGATGGAGAACGACGTCGGCCTGATCGTGGTGGACTACCTGCAGCTGATGCGGAGCCCGATGTACGCCGAGAACCGGGTGCAGGAGATCTCCGACATCTCCCGCTCGCTCAAGGCGCTGGCCCGCGAACTCGAGGTGCCGGTGATCGCGCTGTCCCAGCTCTCACGCGCCTCGGAGCAGCGGGGCGGGGAGCGGAAGCCCATCCTCTCGGACCTGCGCGACTCCGGCGCCATCGAGCAGGATGCCGACATCGTGCTGTTCATCCACCGGCCCGAGATGTACGACCAGATGGACCGCGACGGCAACAGCAACGAGGGCAAGGCGGAGCTGATCGTGGCCAAGCACCGCAACGGGCCCACCGGCACGGTGGACCTCTACTTCCACAAGCAGTTCACCCGGTTCGCCAGCATGAGCGACCGGGAGGAGCCGGAGTATGTCTAGCGTGGCGGTGGAGGCGGGGGCGCGTGGCTAAGGCCCGGTCGGTCTATCGCTGCACCGAGTGCGGCCACGACCATCCCAAGTGGGTGGGGCGGTGCGAGGCCTGCGCCGCCTGGAACAGCGTGGCGGAGGAGCCGGTCACCCTCGCGGCGCCGCACCGCGCCACCGGGGGCGCCCGGGGCCGCGCCGGATCGGGGGGCGGGGCGATCCCGGCGCGGCTGCGCGACATCGAGGAGTCCCGGCTGGTGCGGTGGAGCACCGGGCTGCCCGAGCTCGACTTCGTGCTCGGCTCCGGGCTGGTGCCGGGCTCCATGACCCTGGTCGGGGGGGAGCCGGGCATCGGCAAGTCCACGCTGCTACTGCAGGCCGCGGCGCGCCTCGAGGGCGCGGGCCGCACGGTGCTGTACGCCAGCGGCGAGGAATCGCCCGAGCAGGTGCGCCTGCGGGCCGGCCGGCTCGAGGAAGACGCCGGGCCGGTGCACGTGCTGGGAGAGACCCGGCTCGAGGCCATCCTCGACGCGGCCACCGCCATCAAGGCCGACCTGCTGATCCTGGACTCGATCCAGACCGTCTACACCGAACTGCTGGAGGGCGCCCCCGGCAACGTGGGCCAGGTGCGGGAGTGCGCCGCGCGGCTCATGCGCTATGCCAAGGAGAGCGGGTCGGCGGTGATCGTCGTGGGGCACGTGACCAAGGGCGGCGGCATCGCCGGGCCCAAGACGCTGGAGCACATCGTCGACACGGTGCTCTATTTCGAGGGCGAGGCCACGCTGGATCACCGGCTGCTGCGCGCCACCAAGAACCGCTTCGGGTCCGTCGACGAGATCGGCGTCTTCACCATGACCGGCCATGGGCTGGTGCCGGTCCCCAATCCCTCGGCGCTGTTCCTGGCGGCCCGCGACACCGGCAGCACCGGCAGCGCGGTGACGGCCCTGATGGAGGGCACCCGCCCCGTGCTGGTCGAGGTGCAGGCGCTGGCCGCCCGGAGCGGGTTCGGCACGCCGCAGCGGGTGGCCACCGGCCTGGACCAGAAGCGGCTCGCGGTGCTGCTGGCGGTGCTGGAGCGTCGCGGCGGGACCTCCTTCGCCGATCTCGACGTCTTCGTGCAGGTCACGGCCGGGGTCCGCCTGACCGAGCCCGCCTCCGACCTGGCGGTGGCCGCCGCGCTGGTCTCGAGCGTGCTCAACCGGGCCGCCCCGGCCGACGCCATCTTCCTCGGGGAGCTGGGCCTGGGCGGGGAGGTGCGGCCCATCGGCGGGCTGGAGCGGCGCCTGGTCGAGGCCACCCGCCTGGGCTTCCGCCGGGTGTTCGCCTCCGGACGGACTGCCGGCAAGATCCAGGGCCTGACGCTCGTGGGGCTCGACCACATCGACCAGCTGGTGGCGGCGCTTGCCGCGTGACGTGGGCGTGGTGATCGTGGCTGCCGGCCAGGGCACCCGGCTCGGCGCCGGGGTGCCCAAGCAGTATCTCCCCCTCGGCGGGGTGCCGATGCTGCTGCGGGCGCTGCGGCCCTTCACCAGCCATCCCGAGGTGGCCCACACCGTGGTGGTGCTGCCGGCCGCCGACGCCGCCCACCCTCCGGCATGGCTCGCGGAGGTGCTCGGTGATACTCTCTCGGTCACCGCGGGCGGTGCGGAGCGGCGCGACTCGGTGGCCTGCGGGCTCGCCGCCCTGCCGGCCGCCTGTGCGGTGGTCCTGGTGCACGATGCGGCGCGACCGTTCGTGGACCAGGCCATCATCTCGGCCGTCGCGGCGGTGGCGCGGACCGGGGAGGGCGCCGTTCCCGCCATTCCCGTGGGCGACACGCTCAAGCAGGTCGCCGCGGGCGAGGGCGGTCGCATCCTGCGCACCGTCCCGCGCGACGGGCTGTTCCGGGCCCAGACGCCGCAGGGCTTCCCGCGCCGGGTGCTGCAGGAGGCCCACGCCCGCGCCCCACGCGAGGGCGGGGGCGCCACCGACGACGCGCTGCTGGTGGAGCAGGCCGGGGTGCCGGTGCGGGTGGTGCCGGGATCGGCCCGCAACTTCAAGATCACGACCGAGGACGATCTGCGGATCGCGGAGCGCCTGCTGTGAAGCACATCCTGTTCGTCTGCACCGGGAACACCTGCCGCAGCCCCCTCGCCGAGGCACTGCTGCGCCAGAAACTCGAGGAGAAGGGGCTCGCCGGGCTGATGGTCAGCTCGGCCGGGACCGGGGCCTGGGACGGTGCCCCGGCCAGCGAGGGCGCCTACCTGGTGGCCCTGGAGCACGGCCTCGACCTCTCGGCCCACCGGGCGCGGCTGCTCACCAAGGAGACCGTCGGCCTCGCCGACGTGATCCTCACCATGGCGCGGCACCACCGCGCCCGGGTGGAACAGCTCGGGGGCGGGACCCGGGCGCACCTGCTGGGGGAGTTTGCCGGGCGCCAGGGGGAGGACGCGGAGGTCCGCGACCCCTTCGGCGGGGACCTCGACGGGTACCGGCAGACGTACCAGGAGCTGGAGGCGCTCGTCACCGAGGCGGTGAACCGCCTGGCCAAGGAATCTCCCCGGTGATCAGCGGCCGGAGCCGGGTCTTCGCCATCCTCGGCGACCCGGTGGCGCACTCCCTTTCCCCCGCCATGCACAACGCGGCCTTCCACGCCCTCGGCCTGGAGGCGGTGTACGTGCCGCTCCGCGCCGCCGCGGCGGAGGTGCCGGTGCTGCTGCACGCGCTCGCCCGGGCCGGCGGGGGCGGCAACGTGACCGTGCCGCACAAGGAAGCCGCCGCGGCGGCGGTGGAGCAGGCGACGGTGCGGGTCCAGCGCCTCGGGGCCTGCAACACCTTCTGGGGCGAGGGCGCGGCCATTCACGGTGACAATACAGACGTGGACGGGGTGCTCGAGGCGCTGGCCGACCTGGAGGCCCCCGCCACCGGGTGGCTGATCGCCGGTACGGGGGGAGGCGCGCGCGCCGCGGTGGCCGCCGCCGTGGCCCGCGGGGCGGGCGTGGCCATCCGGTCGCGCGACGCCGGCCGGCGCCAGGCGTTCGAGGCGTGGTGCCAGGGGCAGGGCGCCCCGCTCGTCCCGGCCGAGGCGTGCGAGGTCCTGGTCAACGCGACGCCGCTCGGGCTCAAGCCCGGGGATCACCTCCCGCTGGCGCACGATGATGCTCCCCGCGCCCAGGTGGCCTTCGACATGGTCTACGGTCGGGGTGAGACCCCCTGGGTCCGCCTCATGCGCCAGGAGGGCCTGCGGGCCGCCGATGGCCGCGTGATGCTGGTGGCGCAGGGCGCGGCCGCGTTCCGCCGCTGGTTCCCCGACGAGGACCCGCCGATCGAGGTGATGCGGGCCGCGGTCAATGACGCGCTCCGCGAGTCTCGGTGAGGCCTGCCGGCTGGCCGAACGCTGGTTGCTGCCCGGCGCCTGCCTGCTCTGCGACGGCCCGGCCGGCCCCGACGACCCGCTGATCTGCGGGCTCTGCCAGTCCCGCTGGCACTCCCTCCCCCAGCCGCAGTGCCGCCGCTGTGGCCAGCCCGCCGCGGTGCTCGCCCCCGGGTGTCGCATCTGTCCCTCGTGGCCGGATGGCCTCTCCCGGGCCCGCAGCGCGGTCTGGCTTGACGAGCCGTCGCGGAAGGCGGTGCATGCGCTCAAGTACGACGGCTGGGCCCGCGTGGCGGAGCCCATGGCCCAGCGGATGGTGGCGCCCCTCGGGTCGGGGGAAGGTGTCCTCATCCCCGTGCCGCTCGGGGCCGCCCGGGCGCGCCAGCGGGGCTACAACCAGGCGGAGGCCCTGGCCCGGGCCCTCGGGGCGCGCACCGGCCGCCCGGTCCGGACCGACTGGGTCCGGCGGGTGCGGGAGACCGGGAGCCAGACCGCCCTGACCCCCGAGGCGCGACGCGCCAACATCGCGGGGGCGTTCGACGCCGGGGCGGTGGCGGCGGGGGCACGAGTCGTGCTGGTCGATGACGTGTTTACCACCGGCGCCACCCTCGCCGAACTCGCCGTCACCCTGCTGGAGGCTGGAGCCGGCACCGTGGAAGCGGTTACCTTTGCGCGAGCCAAACCACCGCTGGGATAGACGAGTGTTTCGCTTCTCATTGGAGATGTCATGCCGATCAAAGTCGCCATCAACGGGTTCGGTCGCATCGGTCGCAACGTCCTCCGCGCCGCCAAGACGCTGGGCGCCACGGAACTCGACTTCGTCGCCGTCAACGACCTGACGGACACCAGGACCCTCGCACACCTGCTCAAGTACGACTCGGTGCACGGCCGCTTCGGCGGGACCGTGGAGGCCAAGGACGACGCGATCGTGGTCGACGGCGACAGCATCAAGGTGTTCGCGCAGAAGGACCCGGCGCTGCTCCCCTGGAAGGACCTCGGGGTGGACATCGTGCTCGAGTCGACCGGCATCTTCACCGACCGGGACAAGGCCGCCAAGCACCTGGAGGCGGGGGCCCGGAAGGTGGTCATCTCCGCCCCGGCCAAGAAGGAAGACATCACGATCGTCTATGGCGTCAACCACGCCAAGTACGATCCCGCGGCGCACCACGTCATCTCCAACGCCAGCTGCACCACCAACTGCCTGGTGCCGGTGGTCAAGGTGATCCTGGAGAACTTCGGCTTCGTCAACGGCTTCATGACCACCGTGCACTCCTACACCAATGACCAGCAGATCCTCGACCTGCCGCACAAGGACCTGCGGCGGGCCCGGGCGGCCGCGCTCTCCATCATCCCGACCACCACTGGCGCCGCCAAGGCCACCAGCCTGGTGATCCCGGAGGTGAAGGGGAAGATCGACGGCGTGGCGCTCCGGGTGCCCACGGCCGACGTCTCGGTGGTGGACCTCACCTGCACGGTCGAGAAGAGCACCTCCATCGAGGCGATCAACGCCGCCTTCCGCGCCGCGGCCGGCGGGGCCCTCAAGGGCGTGCTCGGCGTCTCGGACGAGCCGCTGGTCTCGGTGGACTACATCGGCAACCTCAACTCCAGCACCGTCGACCTGGCGCTCACCAACGTCATCGACGGCAAGCTCATCCACGTCTCCTCGTGGTACGACAACGAGATGGGCTACTCCGCCCGCTGCGTGGACCTCATCCGCTACATCGGCTCGAAGGCCTGATCGTACACCCGGCCCCGCCCCGGCCGCGCGCCGGGGGCGGGGATCCGGCCCCAAGGACTCCCCATGAAACGCTCGCTTCGTTCGCTGGACGCCGCGGCCCTCGACGGCCGGCGCGCCCTGGTCCGCGTGGACTTCAACTGTCCCGTGAAGAACGGCGTCGTCACCGACGCCACCCGCATCCGGGCCTCGCTCCCGACCATCGCCTACCTGCGTGAGAAGGGGGCCCGGGTGGTCCTCCTCTCGCACCTGGGCCGGCCCAAGGGGCCGGATGCCTCGCAGAGCCTCAAGCCCTGCGCGGCGGAGCTGGAGCGGCTGCTCGGGGCCCCCGTGGCCTTTCTCGCTGACCCGCTGGCGCCCGGCGCGGCCGCGGAGAGCAAGCGGATCCCGCGGGGCGGGGTGGCCGTGGTGGAGAACACCCGCTTCCATCCGGGGGAGGAGAAGAACGACCCCGCGCTGGCCGCCGCCTTCGCCGCCCTGGGCGACCTCTACGTCAACGACGCGTTCGGTTCCGCGCACCGCGCACATGCCAGCACCGAGGCGGTGGCCACGCTGCTCAAGCCGGCGGTCTCGGGGTTCCTGATGGAAAAGGAGCTCGAGTACCTCGGCGGCGCGCTCGACCAGCCCAGGCGGCCGTTCGTGGCGGTGCTCGGTGGCGCCAAGGTCTCGGGCAAGATCGACCTCATCGAGCACCTGCTGCCCCGCGTGGACCAGATCCTGGTAGGCGGCGCGATGGCCTGCACCTTCTTCCGCGCCATGGGGCTCGAGACCGGCACTTCCCTCGTGGAGGCGGACCGGGTGGAAATGGCCAGGGCGCTGATGGCCAAGGCGGGCGGGAAGCTCGTGCTGCCGCAGGGCGCCGTGATCGCCCAGAGGCTCGAGGCAGGGGTCCCGACCCGCTCGGTGGCGCGGACCGCGATTCCCGCCGGCTGGGCGATGTTCGACATCTGTGCCGACAGCGAGCGCGACTTCGCGGCGCGCATCCGGGGTGCCGGGACGGTGGTGTGGAACGGGCCCATGGGCGTGTTCGAGACGCCCCCGTTCGACCACGGGACCCTGGCCGTGGCTCACGCCCTCGCGGAGGCCACCAAGGGGGGCACCATCTCCGTCGTCGGCGGGGGCGATTCGGCGGCCGCAGTGGCACAGGCGGGGCTCGACACCGCCATGAGCCACGTCAGCACCGGTGGCGGGGCCTCGCTCGAGTTCCTCGAGGGGAAGGTCCTCCCCGGCGTGGCCGCCCTGGATGAGGTCTGAATGGCGCCGCGCCCCCTGCTGTTCGCAGCCAACTGGAAGATGCACCTGGCCCCGGCGGAGGCCCGCGCCTTCGCCGAGCGGTTCTGCACCCTGACCGCGCCGGCCGAGGGCCGCTCGCTCTGGTTCTTCCCCGCCGCGGTCTCGCTGGAAGCCGCCGCGCAGGGGTTCGCGGGGCGGCCGGACATCGCCGTGGGCGCGCAGGACGTGCACTGGGAGCCCAAGGGGGCGTTCACCGGGGCCATCTCGGTGCCGCTGGCCCGCGGAGCCGGGGCCGCCGGGGCGCTGGTGGGGCACTCGGAGCGCCGGCACGTCTTCGGGGAGACCGACGCCGAGACCGGCCGGAAGGTGCAGGCGGTGCTTGGAGCGGGTCTCCGGGTCATGCTCTGCGTGGGGGAGAAGCTGGCGGAGCGCGAGGCCGGCGAGACCGAGGCCGTCTGTCTGCGACAGCTCCGGGCCGGGCTCGTCGGGGTCGGGGCCGCCGAGTGGGGTCGCGTCGTCATCGCGTATGAACCGGTCTGGGCCATCGGCACCGGCCGGAACGCCACCCCGGAGGATGCCGCCCAGGTGCACCGGGCGCTGCGGGTCGAGCTCGCGCGCCTCGGCGCCCCGGGCCGGGTGCCTGTGCTGTACGGCGGGAGCGTGAACCAGGGCAATGCCGCCGCGCTGCTGGGTCAGGAGGAGGTCGATGGGGTCCTGGTCGGCGGGGCAAGCCTCGATCCCGAGGGGTGGGCCACGATCGTGGGCCGCCGCTGACTCCTCCGCTTCCAAATGACGCCGCCGCCAGTTAAACTTGTCCGGCTTTCACCGGACCGGACATGTACTACTTCCTGCTGACGCTGCTCATTCTCGATGGCCTCCTGCTCGCCGCGGTCGTGCTGCTCCAGGCGGGGCAGGGCGGTGGCTTGGCCTCGATGGGCGGCGGAACGACGGATCTCGTGGTGGGGGGCCGCCAGGCGGCCACCCTCCTGACCAAGCTGAGCTGGATCTGCGGCGGGATCTTCCTGACGCTGGCCCTGATCATCTCCCTCGTGGCCCCGAGCCAGGGTTCGAGCAGCGAGGTGCTGGAGCGCCTGCGGCAGGAGCAGCCCGCGGCCGCGCCGGCCCCGCTTCCCATCGAGACCGCCCCGGCCCCCGCGGCCGACTCGGGTGCGGCGAAGGCGCCGGCGCCCGCCCAGTGACGATGCGGACGCGGCAGGCCCAACGCGGGGGATCGGTATGACCGATCGCCCCGCGTTTGTGTTGCTCGAGGATGGCACCTGGTACCCCGGGACCTCGAGCCGCCCGCTCGAGGCGGCCTACGGCGAGGTGGTCTTCACCACCAACCTGAGCGGGTACCAGGAGGTCTTCACCGACCCCAGCTACCTCGGGCAGATCGTGGTGATGACGGCCCCGATGATCGGGAACTACGGGGTGAACCTCGAGGACATGGAATCGGCCGGCCCCAAGGTGGCCGGCGTGGTGGTCCGCGAGATGGCGCGCCGCATGTCCAACTGGCGGGCCACCTCCTCCCTCGACGACTGGCTGGCCACCGCCCGGATTCCGGTGCTCGAGAACATCGATACCCGGCGGCTCACCCGGCACATCCGCGAGCGCGGCGCGATGCGGGGCGTGATCGCGGAGGGGCGGGAGCCCTCGCCCCAGCTCACGTTGAGCCTGATGGAGTCGCCCTCGATGGAGGGGCTCGACCTCGCCACGCGCGCCACCACCGAGGGGCGCTGGTCCGACGGGAAGTCCGGACCCCACATCGTGGCCTATGACTACGGTATGAAGCGGAACATCGTCCGCATGCTGGTGGCGCAGGGGTGCCGGGTGACCGTGGTCCCCGCGACCACCCCTGCGGCGGCGGTCCGCGAGCTGCAGCCGGACGGGCTCTTCCTCTCCAATGGCCCGGGCGACCCGGCCGCGGTCGGGTACGCCATCAAGAACATCCAGGAGCTGACCCAGGCCGGGATCCCGACGTTCGGGATCTGTCTGGGGCACCAGCTGCTGGGGCTCGCCTTCGGTGGCCGCACGGTCAAACTCCCCTATGGCCACCGCGGCGGCAATCACCCGGTCCGCGATCTCAAGACCGGGCAAGTACTTATCACCTCGCAGAACCACGGATTCGCGGTCGAGGGGGAGGACCGCGGCGTTCCGGGGGCCCCCGGACTCGAGGTGACCCACATCAATCTGAACGACCAGACGGTGGAAGGCATTCGCCACAAAGAACTTCCGGTCTTTGCGGTGCAATACCACCCGGAAGCCTCTCCGGGACCCCACGACGCCTACCCCCACTTCCAGGAATTCCTCCGCCTGGTGGGCCGCTGAACCCCTCGACGTGGGCCAAGCCCTTGACAGTCAACGGGTAAGGCCCTAGAGTCTCAAGCATTCCGGCGCGTCCTTCGGGGGCGCCGGGCGCGAAGACCCCCGGGGGAAAGATGACCAAGGCTGATCTTGTCGAACGGGTGACTGAGTCGATTGCCCGCACTGCTGGTCCGATGATCTCGAAGAAGGACTGTGCGCGGGTGGTGGATGCGTTCCTTGACGCGGTCAAGGAAGCGCTTAAGAACCAGCACAACATCGAGGTACGCGGCTTCGGCACCTTCAAGATTCGGCGCCGCAAGACCCGCATGGCCCGGAATCCCCGCACCGGCGATCCGGTGGAAGTGGCGGCCCGGCCGGTCCCTGTCTTCAAGCCCAGCAAGGAGTTGCGCGCGCTGGTGGCGGACGAACCGCTGCCCGCCGACGCCGGGGATGACAGCGACGATCTCGATTGAGCCATGGTCGGGCGACGGGCCGGTCGTTCCATGGGGCGGGTCGTTGACCCGCCCCAACGCGTCTAACCCCCTCGCAGCACTATCTTTGTGGGCATGACCATCCGGGTGCTCCTGTTTGCGGCCTACCGCGACCTTGCCGGGACCGATGTCGTCGAGCTGCCGCTCGAGGCGCCGAGCACGGTCGGCGCCGTCCTCGAACAGCTGCGCAGCGCCCTTCCGCAGGCCCGGGCACTTCCTCCGCGCCCCCTGGTGGCCGTCAACCAGGTGCACGCCCGGCTCCACACGCCGGTGCGCGCCGGGGACGAAGTGGCGGTGCTGCCGCCCCTGGCCGGTGGCTAGCCCGTGAGTACCGTCCTGACCGAGGCCGCGATCACGCTCGAGCCCCTGATCCGTGCCGTCGCGGCAGATGACCGGGGCGGGATCGCCAGCTTCCTCGGCCTGGTGCGCAATCATCAGGATGGGCGGCCGGTGCTTCGGCTGGAGTACTCCGCCTACGGGCCGATGGTGGAGGCCGAGACCGCGCGCATCGTCGCCGAGGCAGAGGCGCACTGGCCGGCACGGGTCGCGGTGCAGCACCGGGTGGGGGCCCTGGCGATCGGCGAGGTGGCGGTGGCGGTGGTGGCCGCCAGCGCGCACCGGGCGCCGGCCTTCGAGGCCTGCCGCTACGTGATCGAGGAGCTCAAGCGCCGCGTCCCGGTGTGGAAGCAGGAGTTCTACGCCGACGGCAGCGTGGTGTGGGTGGATCCGACGGCGGCGCCGGCCCCGCAGGGGGCGGACGCGTGATGGCCTCCCTGCCCACCGATCGCTTCGGTCGGCCGCTCCGCAGCCTGCGGATCTCGGTGACCGACCGGTGCAACATGCGGTGCAACTACTGCATGCCCGAGCCGGAATACGTCTGGCTGCCGCGTGGTTCGATCCTCACCTTCGAGGAGGTGAACCGGCTGGCGGCGTTGTTCGTGGAGCAGGGGGTGACCCGCCTGCGGCTGACGGGTGGGGAGCCGTTGCTCCGCCAGGACCTCCCGACACTGGTCGCCCTGCTGTCGCGGACCCCCGGGGTGACCGACCTCTCGCTCACCACCAACGGGACCCTGCTGGCGGAGTCGGCGGCTGGGCTCCGGGCCGCAGGGCTGGGCCGGGTGACGGTGAGCCTCGATACCCTGGTGCCGGCGCGGCTCGAGGCGCTGGCGCGGTCGCGGCAGCACGGCGAGATCCTGGCCGGGATCCGCGCCGCCGGGGCCGCCGGCTTCACCGGCACCAAGCTGAATACGGTGGTCATCCGGGGCTTCAACGATGACGAACTCGCCGACCTGATCGAGTTCGGCCGGGCGGAGCGGTGCGAGGTGCGCTTCATCGAGTACATGGACGTCGGTGGGGCCAACGGGTGGCGGCAGGACAGTGTCGTCTCCCGCCGGGAGATGCTCGATCGGCTGGGGCGCCGCTACGGCCCGATCGTGCCGCGGCCCGGGTCGGAGGCGGGCTGGGCGCCGGCCGACCGGTTCCAGCTGCCCGACGGGACGGTGTTCGGCATCATCGCCTCGACCACCGAGCCGTTCTGCCGCACCTGCGACCGGGGGCGGCTGACCGCCGACGGCCACTTTCTCCTGTGTCTCTACGCCGAGCACGGCGTGAACCTCCTGGCGCCGCTCCGGGAGGGCGCCACGGACGAGGAACTCCGCACCCTGCTGCGCCAGGCCTGGACGGCGCGGGAGGACCGGGGCGCGGAGCGCCGCGCCGCCCTCCCCGACCGTGGCGCGCTCTACCAGCTGCAGACGCTCCGCGCCGATCCGCGCAAGGAAATGCACACCCGCGGCGGCTGAACGCCCGCCGCCCTCACCGACCGGGACCCATGGCCCTGCACATCGCCCTGATCGAACCGCGCATTCCGCCCAACACCGGCAACATCGCGCGGCTGTGCGCCGCGACCGACACGCCCCTCCACCTCATCGAGCCGCTGGGCTTCAGCCTCGACGCGCGCGAGGTGCAGCGGGCCGGCCTCGACTACTGGGACCGGGTGGACCTGTGGCTGCACCCCAACTGGTTCCGCTTCCGGGACGCGATCAGTCGTGACCGCTGCCTGTACTTCTCGGCCAAGGCGGACCGCGACTACACCGAGGCGCCGTTCCAGGCCAACAGCGTGCTGGTCTTCGGGAACGAGGCGGAGGGCATGCCCGACAAGATCATCGAGAAGCACCCGGAGCGCTGCTTCCGGATCCCGATGCCGGGCGGGGGGCGGAACCTCAACCTGTCGAACGCGGTGAGCGTGGTGCTGTACGAGGCGATGCGTCAGCTCGGGCTGGGCGAGGGTCCGCCCCCGCCACCACCCGCGCCGTCGGGCGACGACGAGTTCGAGGACGATGACCTGCCGCAGCCGGCGAGCAACGAGAACGCGATGTTGCGCCCCGGGCGCGCCACCGGGCACGCCCCGGGGCGGGGCCCGCGGCCGCCCCGCCCGGCGGGCGGGCCGCCCGCGGGTGGTCGGGCCGGGGCGGGGGCCGGGGCCGGCAAGGGCCGGCGGCGGGGGCGCGGCGGGCGCGGCAGACCGCCGAAGGGCGGCGGGCGATGAGCCCGCCGGCCTTTGCCCGGCCATGGCGGTTGCAGTAACTTTACGCGCCTCGCCGGGCCGGCGTCCCGCCGGGCCCACCCCGGGGCCTCACTTCCTCCCGAAACCGAACCTATGTTCAGCAAGATTACCGTCGTGGGCGCCGGCAACGTGGGCGCGACCGCCGCGCAGCGCGTGGCGGAGAAGCACCTGGCGCGCACCGTCGTGATGGTCGACGTGGTCGAGGGAGTGCCGCAGGGGAAGGGCCTCGACCAGTGGCAGTCGGCGCCGATCGAGGGCTTTGACAGCCGGGTCATCGGCAGCAGCGGCTACGACGCCGCGGCCGGCTCGGAGCTGTTCATCGTCACCGCGGGCATCGCCCGGAAGCCGGGCATGAGCCGGGACGACCTGGTCAAGACCAACGCCGGCATCGTGTCGTCGGTGGCCCGGGAGATCGCGCGGGTGGCGCCCCGGAGCATCATCATCGTGGTGTCCAACCCGCTCGACGTCATGTGCTACGTCGCCATGCAGGCCAGCGGCTTCCCGCGCGAGCGGGTGATCGGCATGGCGGGCGTGCTGGACACCGCGCGGTACCGCGCCTTCCTGGCGGAGGCGATGGACGTGTCGGTGGAGGACATCCAGGCCATGGTCCTCGGCGGCCACGGCGACACCATGGTCCCCCTGGTCTCCTACACCACGGTCTCGGGCATCCCCGTGACGCAGCTGCTGGCCAAGGACAAGCTCGAGGCGATCGTGCAGCGCACCCGGAATGGCGGCGCCGAGATCGTGAACTTCCTCAAGACCGGCTCCGCCTACTACGCGCCGAGCGCCGCGGCGGTGCAGATGGCGGAAGCGATCGTGCTGGACAAGAAGCGCATCCTGCCCTGCGCGGCGTGGCTCACCGGGGAGTACGGCCTGCGCGACGTCTTCTGCGGGGTGCCCTGCAAGCTCGGGCGGAACGGGCTGGAGGCCATCATCGAGGTGACCCTCACGGCGGAGGAGCGGAGCGCGCTCCACCAGAGCGCCGCCGCGGTGGCGGACACGATGAAGACCGTGGGCGGGGCGAGCTGATGGATCGCTTCAGGGTCTACTTCCGCTCCACGGTGGGCCGGAAGGCCATCATGGGGATCACCGGCACGATCCTGGCGCTCTTCGCCGTCCAGCATGTCCTGGGCAACCTGCTCATCTACCAGAGCTCGATCAACCTCAACCGGTATGCGCTGTTCCTCAAGGACAAGCCGGGCATCCTGTGGCCGGCGCGCATCGTGCTCCTCGTCTCGGTGCTGCTGCACATCGTCACCGCGCTGCAGCTCATCCTGCGCAGCCGCGCCGCACGCCCCGTTCCCTACGCGCGGCAGGTGCCGCAGGCCTCGACCCTCGCGGGGCGGACCATCCGGTTCAGCGGCGCCTTCCTGCTCTTCTTCATCGTGTTCCACATCCTGCACCTGACCACCGGCACGATCCTGCCCGAGACCCACCTGCCGATGGACGTGTTCGGCAACGTGGTGCGCGGCTTCCGGGTCTGGTGGGTGAGCGCCATCTACCTCGTGGCCATGATCTGCCTGGCGCTCCACCTGTACCACGGGTTGTGGGCCAGCCCGCGCACCCTCGGCCTCGAACCGCCCTACGCCCCCAAGCACCAGCCGCTGCCGCAGATCGTCGCGCTGCTGGTGTGGCTCGGGTTCACCTCCATCCCGGTGGCCGTGCTCCTCGGCTACCTGCACCAGTAGGGGGTGACCGTGGAACTCCGTTCGAAGATCCCCGGCGGGCCGCTGCAGGAGAAGTGGGACCGGCACAAGTTCGAGATGAAGCTGGTGAACCCCGCCAACAAGCGGAAATACTCCGTGATCGTGGTGGGGTCCGGCCTGGCGGGCGGGGCGGCGGCGGCGACACTTGGCGAGCTCGGGTACAACGTCCAGTGCTTCTGCTTCCAGGACTCGCCCCGGCGCGCCCACTCGATCGCGGCCCAGGGCGGCATCAACGCGGCCAAGAACTACCAGAACGACGGCGACTCCATCTGGCGCCTGTTCTACGACACGGTCAAGGGCGGGGACTTCCGGGCCCGCGAGGCCAACGTGTACCGGCTGGCGCAGATCAGCGTGAACATCATCGACCAGTGCGTGGCGCAGGGCGTCCCCTTCGCGCGGGAGTACGGCGGCACCCTCGCCAACCGCTCCTTCGGCGGCGCGCAGGTGAGCCGCACCTTCTACGCCCGCGGCCAGACCGGGCAGCAGCTGCTGCTGGGCTGCTACCAGGCGCTCGAGCGGCAGGTGGCCGCCGGCACGGTCACCATGTTCCCGCGGACCGAGATGCTCGACCTGGTCCTGGTCGACGGCGTGGCGCGGGGCATCGTGGTCCGCGACATGGTGACGGGCGCCATCAGCTCGCACGCGGCCGACGCGGTGCTGCTGGCCACCGGCGGCTACGGCAATGTCTTCTACCTGAGCACCAACGCCAAGGGCTCCAACGTCACCGCGAGCTACCGCGCCTACAAGCGCGGGGCCGCCTTCGGGAACCCCTGCTACACCCAGATCCACCCCACCTGCATCCCGGTGAGCGGCGACTACCAGTCCAAGCTCACCCTGATGAGCGAGTCGCTCCGCAACGACGGCCGGGTGTGGGTGCCGAAGGCCCGGGGCGACAGCCGCGCCCCGGGCCAGATCCCGGAGGCGGAGCGCGATTACTACCTGGAGCGGAAGTACCCGAGCTACGGCAACCTGTGCCCGCGGGACATCGCCAGCCGGGCGGCCAAGGAAGTGTGCGACGAGGGCCGCGGCGTGGGCCCCAACGGGCTCGGCGTCTACCTCGACTTCGCCGCCGCCATCGGGCGGGTGGGGGAGCAGAAGATCCGCGAGCGGTACGGCAACCTGTTCGAGATGTACCAGCGGATCACCGACGAGGACCCCTACCAGGTCCCGATGCGCATCTTCCCCGCCGTCCACTACACCATGGGCGGCTTGTGGGTCGACTACAACCTGATGAGCACCATCCCGGGGCTGCACGTGCTCGGGGAGGCCAACTTCTCGGACCACGGCGCCAACCGGCTCGGCGCGAGCGCGCTGATGCAGGGCCTCGCCGACGGGTACTTCGTCATCCCCTACACCATCGGGGACTACCTGGCCTCCACGCCGCTGCCCCGACTGGACACCAGCCACGCGGCCTTCCGCGCGGCCGAGGCGGAGGTCACCGCCACCACGCGGCGCCTGCTGGAGATCCGTGGCGCGCGCAGCGTGGACTCGTTCCATCGTGAGCTGGGCAAGCTCATGTGGGAGAACTGCGGCATGGCCCGGGACGCCGCGGGGCTGCGCCGGAACCTGGAGCGCATCCCGGCGCTCCGGGCCGAGTTCTGGGAGAACGTGAATGTCCCGGGCAGCGGCGCGGAGCTCAACCAGTCGCTGGAGAAGGCCGGGCGGGTGGCGGACTTCCTCGAGTTCGCCGAGCTCATGTGTCTCGACGCCCTCCATCGGGAGGAGTCGTGCGGGGGCCACTTCCGCTCCGAGCACCAGACCCCCGACGGTGAGGCGCGCCGCGACGACGACGCCTTCTGCTACGTCGGCGCCTGGGAGTACCAGGGGGCGGGCCGGGCCCCGGTGCTCCACAAGGAGATGCTCGAGTTCGAGAACGTCCACCTCTCCACGCGCAGCTACAAGTGACCATGAACCTGACACTCTTCGTGTGGCGGCAGGCGTCGGGCACGGCCGCGGGGCAGCTGGTGCGCTACGAGGCGCCCGACGTAAGTCCGGACATGTCGTTCCTCGAGATGCTCGACGTGGTCAACGAGCGCCTGACCGGGAAGGGCGAGCAGCCCATCGCCTTCGACCACGACTGCCGCGAGGGGATCTGCGGATCCTGCGGGCTGATGATCAACGGCGTGGCCCATGGGCCCATGAAGGGCACCGCCACCTGCCAGCTCCACATGCGGAGCTTCAAGGACGGGGACACCATCTACGTCGAGCCCTGGCGGGCGCGGGCGTTCCCGGTCCTCAAGGACCTGGTGGTGGACCGGAGCGCCTTCGACCGGATCGTCGCGGCGGGCGGCTTCGTCGGCGTCTCGACCGGCTCCGCGCCCGACGGCAATGCCATCCCGGTGCCCAAGGCCGACGCGGACATGGCGATGGATGCCGCCGCCTGCATCGGGTGCGGCGCCTGCGTCGCCGCGTGCCCCAACGCCTCCGCGATGCTCTTCACCGCCGCCAAGGTGGGGCACCTCCGCATGCTCCCCCAGGGCCAGCCGGAGCGCCACCGGCGCGCGCTCAGCATGGAGGCCCAGATGGAGGCGGAGGGCTTCGGCGGGTGCACCTGGCACGGCGAGTGCCAGGAGGCCTGCCCCAAGGGGATCTCGGTGGACTGGATCACCCGGCTCTATCGCGACTATATCACCGCCACGGTGCTGCAGCGCGAGGAATCCACCGCCTCCGCCGCCCTCTGACGCCGTCACGCTGTGTGATGCCGCGCGGCCCGGTCGTCACCCCTGACGCCGGGCCGCGCCGCTCTCCCCCTCATCCCCCGACACCCTGATGCAACGTGCCGTGCCGGCCGGGCTTGCCGCAGTGCTGTGGACGGGTGCCCTGGCGCCCCTCGCGGGCCAGTCCGCGACCGGTGTGCACCTGATGGGACTCGGGATCGCCAGCGTGACCCGGGTGGACCCGGTGCCCGGCGGCGGCCGCCTCACCGAGGGCCGCCTGGTGCAGCCGCTGCTCATGGCTCATGCCACACTGCTGGGTGGCCGGCTGCGGGCCCTTGGCACCCTCGATCTCGAGGGCTGGACCATGCCCGGCGGCGAGCTGACGCCCGGCGGCTGGGGCGAGGGCTTCAACGACCGGCGCCATCCGCACACCTACGCCCACGAGCTGATGGTCTCCGCCGTCGACATTCTGGGGCGGCACGACGGGGCGGCGCGGCTCTCCGTGAGCGTGGGGAAGGGGTTCGCCCCCTTCGGCTCCGATGACCCGATGAGCCGCCCCACCCTGCGGTACCCGGTCAATCATCACCTGGCGCAGGTGCTGGAGCGGGCCGTGGCCATCGCCGGGGTCCGGGCCGGGCCCGTCCTCCTGGAGGGCGCACTCTTCAACGGCGACGAACCGGAACGCCCGGGACAGTGGCCCAAGTGGGACCGGTTCGGGGATTCCTGGTCGGCGCGGCTCACGCTGCTCGCCACGCCGTGGCTGGAGCTGTCCGCCTCGCGGGCCAAGGTGCACTCGCCGGAGCACCGGCCGGGCGCCGGTACCGACGCATGGAAGTGGCATGCCGCCGCCCGTGTCAGCCGGGAAGCCGGCGGGGGCCGTCTGTATGCGCTGGCGGAGTGGGCCCGCACCGAGGAGGCGGACGGGTTCTTCGTGTTCCGCACGGTGCTGGCGGAGGCGGAGTGGCGGAGGGGCCCGCACCGGCCCTACTACCGCTTCGAGCGGAGCGACCGGCCCGAGGACCTGCGCGAGCTCGACCTGTTCCGGTCGGTCCGGCCGCACCTGGAGAACGCCATCCTCGGCACCACCAGGTTTACCCTGCACACGCTGGGCTACGGGTTCGAGCGCCGCGCCGGCCTGGGGCAGCTCGCGCTCCAGCCCTTCGTGGAAGCGACCTTCGGCCGGGCGCAGCCGACCATGGGGGGCGTGCTGACCCCCGAGATCCTGTACGGCACGAGCCGCGTCCGCGCAGTGACCGCGGGGCTCCGGCTGAGCTGGGGTCTCGAAGGTCACCGGATGGGGCGCTATGGCGGGCTGCTGGAACCATCCACCAGTCACCCAATGGAGGCGGGACATGGGCATTGACGCGTCGGTGCGCCCGCGGGTGCGTCTCGCAGGGCGGCGGCTGGTCCTGGGATTGGCCACGATCGCGGGCCTGGCCTGCGGCGGGGGCGATACCGGTGGGCCACGCGAGACCGGGACCATCGCCCCCCTCTCCGGCGATGCCCAGACCGCCACGGTGGGGACCACCCTGCAGCCGTATCGGGTGCTGGTGACCGATCCGCAGGGCCAGCCCCGCGCGGACGCCAAGGTGAGCTGGAGCCTAAAAAGCGGAGGCGGCGTCCTGGCGGCCGGGAGCAGCCAGACCGACGCCTCCGGCATCGCCGAGATCACCAGCACCCTCGGCACCCTTGCCGGGGCGCAGGCCGTCCAGGCCTCGATCCAGGGGTACAGCGGTTCGCCGGTCGGGTTCGCGAGCACCGGGACCGCCGGGCCGCCCGCGGGCCTCACCAAGCTCAACGGCGACAACCAGACCACCTCACGCGCCCAGGCGGTGCTGATCCCACCCACGGTGCTGGTGACCGACGCGTACGGCAACGGGGTGGGAGGGGTGACCATCGGCTGGGCGGTGCAGGCCGGCGGCGGCAGCGTGGGCGCGCCGACCAGTGTCAGCGGCCCGAGCGGCGCCGCCGCCATCGCCTGGACCCTCGGCGCCACCCCGGGCACCAACCTGCTGGCCGCCACGCTCCCCGGGGACACCACGGTCACGTTTGCCGCGCTCGGCGTGGCGGCGTTCAGTGTCGACGGCGGCGGCAACAACGTCAGCGATCGGTACACCTCCGATCTCTGGGTGGCCGACGGCTATGCCTACACCGGCACCTGGGGCTTCCGCGGCGCCTTCGGCAACGCGGTGAAGATCTGGCAGCTCGATCCGGGCGGGGCCCCCGTGCTCACCGACTCGATCATTACCCCGGGCATCTCCACGGTCAGCGACCTGGAGGTCTCGCCCGACGGGCAGTGGCTGGTCTTCACCAGCGAGGGCGGCACCAATCGCGGCATCCACGCCTATGAACTCACCAGCCCGGGGGTGGCGGTGAGCCGGGCGGCCCTCGGGAACACCAACGGCCTGCACACCGGGACGTTGGCGGTGATCGGCGGGACCCTGTACGCCTTCGCCGCCCAGGACCCGCCGGGGTGCGCCCTCAAGATCTACGACCTTTCGGCCGCGGCGAGCGGCACCATTTCCGTGGCGAGCAGCACCACCATCCCTGACAACTACTGTATCCACGATACCTTCGTGCGCGACGGCTACGCGTTCGTGTTCGCCTGGGACGAGGGGCTGTACATCTACGACGTAGGGAACGGGTCCCACGGCGGCTCCCCGGCCAACCCGGTGGAAATCAGCAAGACCGGCAGCCCCTCCAACCTCAAGTTCGGCGGGGAGACCCACAACGGCTGGTGGTTCCACAACCCGGTCAGCGGCGAGCAGAAGTACCTCTTCATCGGCGAGGAGGGACCCGGCGCCGTCGGGAGTTCCTCCAGCGGGGATATCCACGTCGTGGACGTCTCGGACTTCGCCCACCCGGTGGAGGTGGCGTCGTTCCGGCTCGCCGGGGCAGGGACCCACAACTTCTGGGTGGACGAGCCCGATCAGCGGCTCTATGCGGCCTACTACAACGGCGGGGTGGTCGCCCTCGACATCTCTGGCGTGCTGGCGGGCAACCTGTCCAATCGCATCGTGGCCCAGGTGCGTCCCGGGGGGAGCGGGAACACCTACGTCTGGGGCGTGATGCTGTACGGCGGGTCCCTGTATGCCAGCGACATGATCTCGGGGCTCTGGCAACTCGGCCTGCCCTGAATCCGGGGGGGCGGGGGGGGGCATCGGCAGGGGGGCGGCCTTCGCGGTCGTCCCCTTTTTCCCGTGAAAGCGTTGCCGGTTTTGCGTCAGGGGAGCCCTCCGGCCGCCCCGAATGTCTCAGCGTGGCGCGATCCTGGGGGCGCTGGCTTGGAATTGACGGCGGACTGACGCCCGCTGCGCATCTTGGGCACCGTCAACGCCCCCCCCATCCGCGCCCAAGGAGGGCAGGTGAGCCGCTGGAGTGATATCATCCTCGCCCGACGGGGCGAGAACGTCCCAGAGGAGAACAATGGGGGCCCGTGGGGCCCCTGGTATCCGGTGCCCAGCACCGCCGGGATCCTGGTGCGGGTGCGGCGCGCCCGGATCACCCAGGAAGGGGAGCGCGAGCTGTATGCGTGGTCCTACGAGTTCAAATCCCAGCTCCCCCGCGCCATCAGCTTCCAGTACAAGGTGCATCCGAACCGGGACGGGCCCTTCGACCGCGTGGTCCGGCGCATCGTGGCCGGGGAGGTGGTCCGGGGCTCGGTGATCCTGCCGACCTCCGGACCGGTCTGGATCGACGCCCGCCTCATCGGTTGACCGGGGGGCCCGGCGGGCGGAGATTCGCTCTGCCCCCCTCTCCGGGAGTCGTCGTGCCCCGTCCGGCCTGCCTTGCGTTGCCGTTCGCCCTGCTGTGCTTGCCCGTCCAGCCCCTGACCGCCCAGACCGTCCCGGACAGCGCCTGGGGGGCCGCCACGGCGGTGTTCGACCGGCTGCTCCAGGTCGACAGCATCGTGGGCGGGAGCCTCGCCCTGGTGCGGGACGGCCGCATCATACGGCGGCACGACGCCGGGTTGCAGGACCGGGCGGCGCGGCGACCCATGGGGCCTGGGGCCATCCTCCACTGGGGATCGATCACCAAGACCCTCACCGCCGTGGCCATCCTCGGCCTCCGCGACCGCGGCCTGCTCTCCCTCGACGATCCGATCACCCGCTGGGTCCCCGAGTTGCGCCAGGTGCACAATCCCCATGGCGCGATGGACGCCATCACCCTGCGGATGCTGCTCTCGCACTCCTCCGGTCTCCAGAACCCCACCTGGCCGTACCGCCGCTACGTGGCGTGGGAGCCCTTCGAGCCCACCCGGTGGGAGCAGCTCGTGAGCCTGATGCCCTACCAGGAGATCCTGTTCCCGCCCGGTTCCCAGTACGGCTACAGCAACCCCGCCTACATCTACCTGGCCCGGGTCATCGAGGCGGTGACCGGCGATCCCTACCAGTCGTACATCTACAAGAACCTGTGGAATCCGCTGGGTCTCACCGAGAGCTCCTTCGGGGCGACGCCGTGGCACCTGCGCGAGGCCCGCTCCAGCAACTACACCCTGGTCCGGGACAGCGCCGGGGTGGAGCGGGTGGTGGACAATGGCCCCGAGTTCGACCCCGGGATCACTATCCCGAATGGGGGCTGGAACGCGCCGGTGACCGACCTGGCGCGGTGGATGGCCTTCCTGAGCGGCGCGGCGGGGGCCGACACCGCGCTCCGGCGCCGCTTCGACACGGTGCTCGGCCGGACCACCCTGGAGGAGATGTGGCGGCCGGTGGTCCCGGTCGGGGGCGGGGCCGAGGAATCGATGGGCCTGGGCTTCTTCCTGCGGCGGCAGGGAGCGGTCACGCTGGTGGGGCACACCGGCGAACAGGCGGGGTTTCGCTCCTTCCTGTACTTCAATCCGGTGACGCGGCTGGGCGTGATCGGCTGCGTCAACACCACAAACGACGCCCGCCCCGGGGAGTCGGGGCGGGCGTTCCGCCAGGCGATGCTGGCGGCGGTCAGCCTGCTGCGCTGAGGATCAGCTCGGCGCCTTCCAGCCGTTGTTCCGCGGGTTCACGTCGGGGAACTGGCCGTCGGCATTCACCTGGGCCGCGGTAACCGGCTTGTCGGTCGGGATCACCGCCGTGTACCGGTCGCCCTTGTACCAGATCTCCACCGGGTACTTGAAGACCTGGGTGGTCCCGTCGCCGAAGGTGAGGGTGAGCTCTACCGGCATCACCTGCTGACCGACGTTCCGCAGCACCACCTGTACCTGGCCGCCCCGGGGCGTGACCGATTCGACTGACTGGTCGAGCGCGGCGGTGGTGAAGAACCAGCCGCGCCAGAACCAGTCGAGGTCGCGGCCGGTGACGTCCTCGATGGTGCGGAAGAAGTCGGCCGGCTGCGGGTGCTTGAAGGCCCAGCGGCGGGTGTACTCCCGGAGCGCGGCGTCGAACACGTCCGCCCCGAGCACCTTGTTGCGCAGCACGTAGAGCCCCATGGCCGGCTTGATGTACGCCAGCGCGCCGAGGTTGCCCTCGGTGCGGTAGCGGTTGGCGTAGGTCATGACCGGCTGGGCGGTGGGGGCCTGGTCGTTCATCAGGACGAACATCCCCTCGCCCTGGCGGCGCCGGGTGTCGTCGCGCTTGAAGTAGCCTTCCTCGGAGAAGATGTTGATGAAGGTATTGAACCCCTCATCCATCCACGCGTAGCGCCGCTCATCCGAGCCGACGATCATCGGGTACCACATGTGCCCGATCTCGTGGGTCACGACGGCGTAGAGCCCCTCCTTGCTGTCGTCGTTGGCTTCCATGGCCACCATGGGGTACTCCATGCCGGACACCGGTCCCTCCACCGCCGAGATCTGCGGGTAGGGATAGCGGAACCAGCGGGTGCTGTACTCCTGGATGGAATAGCGGCTCATGTCGGCCGCGTCCTGCCACGTGGCCTTCGCGGCCGGGCGGTAGTACGCCTGCGCCAGGATCCCCTCCCAGCCGCTGGCGTCCCACAGGTACTCCGGGCTCGCGGCCCAGGCCACGTCGCGCACGTTCTCGGCCTTGAAGCGCCAGGTGAGCATCCCGTCCTTCTTCGGGCGGGCCGCGCCCGAGGCCAGCTCCGCCTCGGTGATGATGCGCGTGATCGTGTCGCTCTTCACCGCGGCGGCGAGCCGGGCGCGCTGGGCGGCGGTCAGGACCTCGAGGGGGTTCTGGAGCACCCCGGTGCCGGCGACGATGTAGCCGGCCGGCAGCGTCACGTCGTACTCGAAGGTGCCGTATTCGAGGTAGAACTCACCCTGGCCCAGGTACTGGAGCGTGTTCCAGCCGTGCACGTCATCGTAGACGCACATCCGCGGGTACCACTGCGCCAGCTCGTACAGGGTGCCGTCGCGGCCCATGCGGTCGGCGCCGTGGTCGGGGATGTTGAAGGCGTAGCCCAGGTCAAGGACCGTCACCGCGCCAGGGGCGAGCGGCGCGGGGAGCAGCACCTCCATCATGGTGTCGTCCACCCGGGTCTTCACCGGCAGCCGGCGGGCGACGGACCGGGCGCGGCCAGGCCGCGGCGCGGACTCGAGGGCCGCCGTCATGCCGGTGATCTCGAAACCGCCATCGAAGTTGGCCCCGCCGAAGCGGCCCTCCTGCGCGTTCAAGTACGACCCGACGCTCTGCTTCCGGAACAGGTTCTGGTCCAGCTGCATCCACACCCGGGTGAGCGTGTCCGGGGAGTTGTTGGCGTACCGGATGGTGACGTGGCCGCTGAGCCGCCGCGCCGCAGTGTCCAGGGTCGCCTTGATGACGTAGTCCGCTCGCTGCTGCCAGTAGGCGCGGCCCGGGGCCCCGCTCGCGCGGCGCAGGTCGTTCGCCTCGGGGAGCACCAGCGGGCTGAACATGCCGGTGTCGGCCACGGCGGCCCGGAGCTCCCGTTGGGCGGGGGCGGCGGGGCGGGGGCCGCCGGGCGCGGCAGGGGTCGGGGGGGGCGGCGGGTTCTGGGCGGCGAGCGGGAGGGCAACGAGCACTGAGAAGAAAAGCGAACGCATGCGTCATCCTGAGAGCCGGTGGAGGCGGGAACCCTTCCCGCCGGATGGCGAAATCTAACCGGCCTACGGGTCACGCGGTGCGGGGGATTCGGTGGTGTCCCCCTGTCCATTCCGGGGCTACCTTGTCGCCATGGGGATCATGGAACGTCTCTCCGGGGCCTTCGGGCCGCGCGTGGCCGAACGGCCGCTCGAGCTGGTGCGGGGGCCCAAGCGCTGGCCGCTGGTGCGCCGGCCGCTCGCCATCGGTCGCGCCCCGGAGTCCGATATCGTGATCCCGGGAGAGCAGGTTTCCCGGCTGCATGCCTGGATCGTCCCCGCCGCGGAGGGCGCCTTCGTGGTGGACCAGAGCCGGCTCGGCACCCTGGTCAACGGCGAGCGGATCGTGGCCCCCCGTCCCCTCACCCCCGGGGATGAGATCCAGATCGGCGAGATCCGCTACCAGGTGGCCCTCGCCAGCGCCCCGGTGGCGGGCGCGGCGCCGCCGGGTGGCGCCGGCCGGGTGGCCCAGTGGCTGCGGCGGTACGGCCCCTCCGAGGTGCTCGGCACCGTGGCGTCGGTCGGGGCGGCGGTCGGGGTACAGGAGTTCACCGGCAGTCTCGCCGCGGCGGCCTACGCCGGCGCCCTGACGGAGACCGTCGTGTTCTATGGGGTCATGTTCCTGCGGGAGAGCGTCCGCGAGGCGCACCAGGCGGGGATCCGGGGCCGTCCGTTCGGGTCGGCTGACCTGCTCCCGGTGGCGCGGAGCCTCCTGCTCGAGTTCGGGGCGGCGGAGAGCCTGGACCTGCTCCTGGTGCGCCCGGCGTGCATGGCCCTCGGGCTCCAGATGATCGGCGGCAACCTGGGCGGCCTCGTGGGCAAGCTGGCGGCCGACCTGGTGTTCTACGGCCCGGTGCTCGCCATCTACGAATGGCGGCTGGCGCGGACCCGGGCGCGGGACGGGCAGGACCACCGGCGGCGGACCACGGCGGTCGGCCTGGCCCGCATCGAGGACCCCGGGGAGTAGGGCGAGTCGCGGGTGGGGTGGAAGACAGCGGGGCACGGCGTTGGCCGGGCCCCGGTGTCGTTCTGGGGGAAGTCGTCCACATCACAATTATAGTCGCGGCAGGGTCACGCCGGTCTGGCGCTGGTACTTGCCCGCCTTGTCCTTGTAGCTGGTCTCGCAGATATCGTCCGGGGCGGCCTCGAAGAACAGCACCTGACAGATCCCCTCGTTGGCGTAAATCTTGGCCGGCAGGGGAGTTGTGTTGCTGATCTCCAGTGTCACATGACCTTCCCACTCCGGCTCGAAGGGGGTCACGTTGGTGATGATCCCGCAGCGGGCGTAGGTGGACTTTCCCACACAGATGGTCAGCACGTTACGCGGGATCCGGAAGTACTCGACCGAGCGGGCCAGGGCGAAGCTGTTCGGGGGCACGATGCAGATGTCGCCCTCGAACTCCACGAAGCTCTTGCTGTCGAATTCCTTGGGGTCCACGATCGCCGAGAGGGCGTTGGTAAAGATCTTGAACTCGGGGGCCACCCGCATGTCGTAGCCGTAGGACGAGAGGCCGTAGGAGATGACCCGCCGGCCCGCCGCGTCGGCCTGGCGGACCTGGGCCTCGGTGAACGGCTCGATCATCCCGGTTTCCTTCGCCATGCGGCGGATCCAGCGGTCGGACTTGATGGTCATGGGCTTTGCGGAAGGGGGTGGCGTGTGGTCGGGCGCGGTCGGCGACCGCGTGATCGGGGGAGCAATATACGCCCGCCGCGCCGGTGGGCGAGGGGCGGGACCGTCCACCGGCCGGGACAGGCCGGCTGTCTGAAGTCCCGGTCGCGGCGCGTGAGGGGTACCATAACCTCGCGCCAGTCATTACTATCGTGGCGCCCCAGAGTGAAGGAATTCACCAGCGAGGCCCCCTCCATGCTGCAGGCCTACATCCCGGTGTTGCTGGTCTTGGCGTTCGTGAGCGCCAACGCCATCCTCATCCTCGGGCTGTCCCACGTCCTCTCGTCCTATCGCCTTACACCGGTCAAGCTCTCCCCCTACGAATCCGGCATGCCGGTCCTGGGGGATGCCCGCGAGCGGTTCAGCGTCAAGTTCTACCTGGTGGCGATGCTCTTCATCATCTTCGACATCGAGACCGTGTTCATGCTCCCGTGGGCGGCCGCCTTCCACCAGTTCGTGGAGCTCCGGGGCCTGCTGCTCGCCGAGATGTTCGTCTTCGTGGCGATCCTCGCGGTGGGCTACCTCTATATCTGGAAGCGCGGGGCCCTCCAATGGGATTGACGCTGCCCGAGGGCGGGGCCGGGACGGAGGTTTCCACCCTCTCGCCCAACTGGGTGACCACCCGGCTGGACGTCATCAGCAACTGGGGCCGGGCCAACAGCCTGTGGCCGATGCCGTTCGGGACGGCCTGCTGCGCCATCGAGTTCATGGCCAGCGCGGCCAGCCGGTTCGACCTGGCCCGGTTCGGCATGGAACGGATGAGCTTCTCGCCCCGGCAGGCCGACGTCCTCATCTGTGCCGGCCGGCTCCCGTTCAAGCTGGCGCCGGTCATCCGCAAGATCTGGGACCAGATGCCGCAGCCCAAGTGGGCCATCTCGATGGGGGCCTGCGCCTCCTCGGGCGGCATCTTCGACACCTACACCATGGTGCAGGGCATCGACACCATCATCCCGGTCGATGTCTACGTGCCCGGCTGCCCGCCGCGCCCCGAGGGGCTGATCTACGGCATCCAGCTGCTCCAGAAGAAGATCAAGGGCGAGAGTTTCCTCGACGCTGACCTGCGCACCGAGCAGCTGCTGCGGCCCGATGGCCTGTTCCTGCCGGCCGAGCGCATCGACGAGGTGAGCGAGCCCTTCGGCAACAGCGTGCACCAGACGAGGTCCGCGTGAGCGCGGTCTCCCCCTCCGTGGCGGCGTTGCGCGCCCGGTTCGGCGGCCGGGTGCTGCGGCACGCCGTGTCGTGCGGCGACACGATCGTCTACATCGCCCCCGGCGCGGTCCACGAGGTGCTGGCCTGGCTCAAGGACGACCCGGACCAGCGGTTCGACTACCTCACCGACGTGACCGCGGTCGACTACCGCGATCAGGAGCGCCCGCTCGAGGTGGTGTGGCAGCTCCGCTCCCTGGCGCGCAAGGCCGACCTGCGGGTCAAGACGGAGCTCGACAAGCGCCAGCCGCTCGCGGTGGCCTCGGTCCTCGACCTGTGGAAGGGCGCCGACTGGCTGGAGCGCGAGGTATTCGACATGTTCGGCGTCACTTTCGAGGGCCACCCCGACCTGCGGCGGATCCTCATGTGGGAGACCTACGCGGAGGGCTATCCCCTGCGGAAGGACTTCCCGCTCCGCGGCCACTTCAGCCGGGCCGAGCAGACCCGGCAGGCGCTCACCGCCAACCCCGAGGCGCACTACTCGCTCGAGGAGCTGTCGATCGCGGCGGCCTACGGTGACCTGCCGGTGGACATGCAGGAGCGCCTGGCGCGCGGCGATCGGGGGTCGGTCAAGTGAGCACCCGCACCGTCGAAGTCTCCCTCGCCACGCCCTCGCTCGACCCGCGCGGCGCACCCACCACCACGCCCCTCGGCGTGGCGCTCCCGGCGTACGAGGCCGGCACGGACGACCTCGGCAGCGAGCACATGCTCATCAACATCGGTCCCCAGCACCCGGCCACCCACGGGGTGCTGCGGCTGGTGATCGAGCTCGACGGCGAAACCGTGATCCGGGTGGTGCCGCACATCGGCTACCTCCATTCCGGGTTCGAGAAGCTGGCCGAGTACCGGCACTACAACCAGATCATCCCGCTGACCGACCGCACCGATTACCTGAGCCCGATGGCGAACAACGTCTGCCTCGCGCTCGCGGCCGAGAAGCTGATGGGGATCACCATCACCGAGCGCTGCCAGGTGCTGCGGGTGGTGGCCTGCGAGATCAGCCGCATCATCTCCCACCTGGTGTGGCTCGGCACCACCGGCATCGACCTCGGGGCGTTCACCCCCTTCCTCTGGTGCTTCTACCAGCGGGAGCGGCTGTACAACCTGCAGGAGGCGTGGACCGGGGCGCGGCTGACCACCAGCATGACCCGGGTGGGCGGCCTCATGGCCGACATCCCCGACGGCTTCGAGGCGGGGCTGCGTGACTTCTGCCGCACCTTCCCGCGGACCCTGGCGGAGGTCGACGCGATGTTCACCCGCAACGCCATCTGGTGCGGGCGCACCCAGGGCGTGGGGGTCATCGACGGGCCGGACGCGATCAATTATTCGCTCTCGGGCCCCATGCTGCGCGCCAGCGGGGTGGACTACGACGTCCGCAAGGACCGGCCCTACCTGGGCTACGAGACCTACGACTTCGACGTCCCGATCGGCGAGCACGGCGACATCTACGATCGCTACCGGGTGCGGCTCGAGGAGATGCACCAGTCCGTCCGGATCCTCGAGCAGGCGCTCGACCGGCTGGAGCGGCTCCGCGGTGCCCCGATCAACATCGACGACCCGCGCCTCATCCTCCCGCCCAAGCACCGGACGATGAGTGACATGGAAGCGATGATCTTCCACTTCAAGCAGGTGATGGAAGGCGTCAAGGCGCCGGTGGGGGAGGCCTACCTCGGGGTGGAGAACCCCAAGGGCGAGCTGGGCTACTACTTCGTCTCCGACGGCACCGCGAAGCCGGTGCGCTGGCGGGTCCGGCCCCCCAGCTTCATCAACCTGGCCTGCCTCCCCAAGCTGTGCGAAGGCGTGCTCCTGTCGGACGTCATCGCCATCAACGCCTCGATCGACATCGTCATGGGAGAGATTGACCGATGAGCACGGCGCACGCCGCCGGCGAGAGCCACGAGCCGGTGTTCGTCGGCCCCACCCGGGCGAAACTCGAGGCGCTGTTCCCGAAGTACCCCACCCGGCAGGCCTGCCTGCTGCCGGCGCTCTGGCTGGTGCAGGAGGCCCGCGGCTGGATCTCCGACGGCGCCATCCACGAGGTCGCCGCCGAGTTGGGGGTGACCCCGGCGTACGTGAAGGGCGTGGTGACGTTTTACACCATGTACCACACCCACCCGGTGGGGCGGCACTTCATCCAGGTCTGCACCACCTCGCCCTGCAACATCTGCGGCGCGGAGGACGTGACCCGGGCGTTCCTCAAGCACACCGGCTGCCACGAACTCGGCGCCACCAGCGCCGACGGCCGCTTCACGGTGATCGAGGTGGAGTGCCTCGGCGCCTGCGGCTTCGCGACGCCGGTGCTGATCGATGACGACTTCATCGAGTCCGTCACCCCGGAGCGCGTGCCGGGCATCCTGCAGGGGTACAAGTAATGGGCTATCCCCATCCGAGCCATCCGAAGGAGCAGCCGGTCCTCAGCAAGCACTTCGGGGACGCCGGGGCGCGGACCTTCGACGGCTGGGTGAAGCGCGGCGGCTACGCGGGCCTCAAGAAGGCCCTCGGCATGACGCGCGACCAGGTGATCGACGAGATCAAGGCCTCCGGCCTCCGTGGCCGGGGCGGCGCGGGGTTTCCCACCGGCATGAAGTGGTCGTTCATGCCCAAGGAAGTCACCAAGCCGCACTACCTGGTCTGCAACGCCGACGAGTCCGAGCCGGGCACCTTCAAGGACCGCGAGATCATCCGCTGGACCCCGCACCAGCTGATCGAGGGCTGCGCCATCGGGGCCCACGCCATCGGCGCGGAGCGGATCTACGTCTATATCCGGGGCGAGTTCACCCAGGAGCACAAGATCCTGGTGGCGGCCGTCGAGGAGGCCTACAAGGGCGGGGCCCTCGGCCCGAGCGCCTTCGGCAGCGGCCGACGGATCGACCTGGTGGTGCACCGCGGGGCCGGGGCATACATCTGCGGCGAAGAGACCGCGATGATGAACTCCATCGAGGGTCGGCGCGGGAACCCCCGCATCAAGCCCCCCTTCCCGGCGGTGGCGGGGCTGTGGGCGTCGCCGACGACCATCAACAACGTCGAGACCCTGAGCGCCGCCGGCCACATCATCACCCACGGCGCCGAGTGGTACAAGGCGTTCTGCGTGGGCAACCCGAAGAGCACCGGCACCAAGCTCTTCTCCGTCTGCGGCCACGTGCAGAAGCCGGGCAACTACGAGGTCGTCATGGGCACCCCCATGCGCGACCTCATCTTCGACATGTGCGGCGGGATGCGGCCCGGCCGCACCCTCAAGGCGGTCATCCCGGGCGGCTCCTCCGTGCCGATCATGACCGCGGCGGAGATCGAGGGCTGCGCCATGGACTACGAGGGCATCGTGGCCAAGGGCTCGATGCTCGGGTCGGGCGGGATGATCGTCATGGACGACTCCACCGACATCGTCTACCAGGTCATGCGCCTCGCCCGGTTCTACGCCCACGAGTCGTGTGCCCAGTGCACCCAGTGCCGCGAGGGCACCGCGTGGACCACCAAGATCCTGGAGCGGATCCTGGCGGGGCAGGGCCGGCGCGAGGACCTCGACCTGCTGCTCGACCTCGCCGACAACATGACCGGCAAGACCATCTGCGTGCTCAGCGACTCCTGCGCCGCGCCGGTGGTGAGCGCCATCCGGAAGTTTCCCGCGGAATTCGACGCCTATATCAGCCGGCAGAAGCAGCCGGTCATGGTGACGGTCTGATATGACCCAGGATCTGGTGACGGTCACGATCGACGGCCTGCAGGTGCAGGTGCCCAAGGGCACCAGCATCATCGAGGCCGCCAAGCAGGCGGGGGTGCTGGTGCCCCACTACTGCTACCATCCCTCGCTGCCCTCGCCGGCGGTCTGCCGCATGTGCCTGGTGGAGGTCGAGAAGGCCCCCAAGCTCATGCCCGCGTGCGTCACCACCGTGGCCGAGGGCCAGGTGGTGCACACCGACAGCGCGCAGGCCCGCAAGGCGCGCACCGGGGTGCTCGAGTTCCTGCTCATCAACCACCCGCTCGACTGTCCCATCTGTGACCAGGCCGGCGAGTGCGAGCTGCAGGACTACGTGTTCCAGGAGGGCCAGGCCGGGACCCGCTACGGCGACTACGCCAAGCGCTACAACCCGGTCGAGGAGTTCGGGCCCGACGTCCTCTACGTGGCCAATCGCTGCATCCTCTGCACCCGGTGCGTGCGCTTCATGGATGACGTGGCCGGGGCGCCGGTGCTCAACGTCTCGGAGCGGGGCGACCGGGCCCACATCGGCATCGACGAGGGTCAGCTGCTCGACCACCCGTGGGCCGGAAACGTCGTGGACCTCTGCCCGGTCGGCTCGCTCATCTCCCGCGACTTCCTGCACAAGGCCCGGGCCTGGGACCTCGACAAGACCGCCAGCGTCTGCACCGGATGCTCGCAGGGGTGCAACGTCACGCTCGACACCCGGGACAACCTCGTGGTCCGCATCCGGCCCCGCGCCAACCTCGAGGTCAACCGGCACTTCATCTGCGACACCGGCCGGATGAACTACCGCTGGATGAACCGCGGCGACCGCATCGAGGCGCCGCTGGCGCGCGAGGGTGGCCACCACGTGGCCACCGACTGGGAACCGGCGCTGGCCCGTCTCGGCGGACTGGCCCGCAAGGGCGGGTCGGTGGTGCTCCTCGCCTCGGCGGGCGCCTCGGTCGAGGCCCTGACCCAGCTGCGGGCGCTTGCGGGGCAGGGACGGGTCACCGCGGCGGTGCAGGTGCCCCTGGCCGAGCAGGAGGAGCCGCTGCAGGGGGTTTCCGGCCTCGCGCTCCGAAAGGAGCGGGCCCCCAACGCGGATGGCGCCCGGCTGGTCGGCTACGGGACCGACTGGGCCGGGGCCGTGCGGGCGGCCGCCGGCGCCGACCTGGTGCTGCTGCTGGACGTGACCCTCACCGACGCCGAAGCCGCGCTGGTGGGCGGTGCGGCCGCGGTGGTGGTGCTCGGGACCACGCTGGCGCAGGTGCTGCCCGTCGCGGAGCTGGTGCTCCCCGTGACCACCGTGGCCGAGGAGAGCGGGACCTTCGTGAACCGCGACCTGCGGGTGCAGCGCTTCCAGCAGGCCCGCACCGCGCCCGGCATGGCGCGGCCGGCCTGGTGGGTGGCGGCGGGCGCCGCCGGGGCCGACCTCGGGTCGGCGGCCGAGGCCTTTGCCGCGGCGGCCGCCACGGTGCCCGCGCTCGGGGGCGTCACTTATGCGGATCTGGGACTGAACGGGCGTGCCGTCCAGTCGCCGGGCCGTCGAGCCGACGGGGTGCCCGCATGACACCGGAGATGAAGGGCTTCCTGCTGGTCACCATCGTGAAGCTGCTGGTGGTCTTCACGGTGACCATGGTCGGCGTGGCGCTGCTCACCCTGATGGAGCGGAAGGTCTCGGCCTGGATGCAGTACCGGCTGGGCCCCAATCGCGTGGGCTTCTGGGGCCTGGGGCAGCCGGCCGCCGACGGCATCAAGAACATCATCAAGGAAGAGACCTTCCCGGGGATGGCCAACCGGGTGCTCTTCACCCTGGCCCCGGCGCTGTCGTTCATCCCGGCGATGACCCTGGCCTCGGTGATCCACTGGGCGGCGCCGCTGCCGGTGCAGTTCGACTTCGCGCTGCCCCTGCTGGGCCGGTTCCACTACGACGCGCTGATGCCCATGGCGGTGGCCGACCTGCCGGTCGGGTTCCTGTTCGTCCTCGCCGTGAGCTCCATGGGCGTGTACGGCATCGCGCTGGCGGGCTGGTCCTCCAACAGCAAGTACGCCCTGCTCGGCGGGCTCCGGGCCAGCGCGCAGATGATCTCCTACGAAGTGGCCATGGGGCTGTCGGTGGTCCCGGTGCTGCTGCTGACCGGCAACGTGGCCTTCGGCGAGATCATCAAGGCCCAGCAGGCGGGGCTGTTCGGCTGGTTCATCCTGCCGCTGTTCCTGGCCTTCCACAACTTCCTGGTGGCGGGGTTCGCGGAGACCAACCGGCTGCCGTTCGACATGCCGGAGGCGGAGTCGGAGCTGATCGCCGGGTACCACACCGAGTACTCCTCGATGAAGTTCTCGATGTTCTTCATCGCCGAGTACGCCAACATGGTCACGGTGTCGGCGATGGTCACCACGCTCTTCCTCGGCGGCTGGGACATCCCGTTCACCCACTGGGACGAGACTCCCGGGGTGCTGCAGACCATCGCCACCGGCGGGATGATGTTCCTCAAGGTGTTCTTCTGGCTGTTCTTCTTCATGTGGATCCGGTGGACCCTGCCGCGGTTCCGCTACGACCAGCTGATGGCGCTCGGGTGGAAGGTGCTGATGCCGATCGCGCTTGCCTACGTGATGCTGATCGCCACGGCGATCTACCTGATCGAGACCGTGGCGGGCGTGACCAGCCCGGGCATCCGGCTGCTGGTGCTCACCCTGATCAACGTGGGGCTGGGGTACATCGTGTTCATCGTGCTCGACCGGGGCCTGCTGATCAGCGGCTCCCGCAAGCGCGGCGCGGCCTCGGGCGGCCTCGACCGCCGGGCGGCCTGAGGAGCTTATGGCAATCGGCGTGAAGGTCATGAAGCGGCCCGAGAAGGACGTCTCCTACGTCCGGGCCACGCTCAAGGGCATGGCGATCACCTTCAAGAAGATGCTGGAGCCGAAGGTGACCATGCAGTACCCCGAGGAGAAGAGCGCCCCGGAGGCGGAGCGCGGCGCGTGGACCATTGCGCCCCGGTGGCGCGGCACCCACCGGATGCTCACCGACGAGCAGGGCCGCTCCAAGTGCGTGGCCTGCGGCCTCTGTCCCCAGATCTGCCCGGCCAACTGCATCAAGCTGGTGCCCGGCGAGGACGAGAACGGCCACCGGTACCCGCTGATCTACGAGATCGACGAGTTCCGCTGCGTGTTCTGCGGCTACTGCCAGGAAGTGTGCCCCGAAGAGGCGATCCACGTCGGCGTCCACTACGAGAACGCCGAGTACAGCCGGGACCGGTTCGTCTACGACCTGGAGCGGCTGTCGTCGCAGACCCACCCGGTCTCGACGCTGTGGGACCCCACTGACCCGAAAGGCGAATGATGGTCGAGCAGGTCTTCTGGTTCTTCGCCGCCGTGGCGGTGATCTCGGCGCTGCTGGTGGTGGTAATGCGGAACCCGATCGCCTCGGCGTTCTGGCTCATCTGCACCATGCTCTGCCTGGCGGGGATCTTCTTCCTGCTGCAGGCCCAGTTCATCGGGGTCATCCAGGTGCTGGTGTACGCCGGCGCCGTCATGGTCCTCTTCCTGTTCGTGATCATGCTGCTCAACCTGGGCCGCCAGGACGCCGCGCTGCAGCGCACCCCGACCTGGTTCGTGGCGGTGCTGCTGGCCGGGGTGCTCGCCAGCCAGCTGGTGCCCTCGCTGGTGGGGTACAGCGCCGAGCGGCTGGCCCTCGAGTACACTCGCTCCACCGTGCTGGCCGATCCGCGGATGGTCTTCGACAGCAGCCTGGGCGCGGCCCAGGCCACCCTGGAGCGCGGCGTGCCGGGCGACATCGCCAAGCCGCTGTTCGAGCAGTACCTCGTACCCTTCGAGCTCACCAGCATCCTGCTCCTGACGGCCATCGTCGGGGCGGTGGTGCTGGCCAAGCGGAGGATCTGATGCTGCTCGGACCCTCGCTGGCCGTCTCGGCCCTGCTCTTCACCATCGGGGTGGCGGGCGTGCTGCTCCGCCGCAACGCGATCGTGATCTTCATGTGCGTGGAGCTGATGCTCAACGCCGTGAACCTGTCGTTCGTCGCGCTGTCCACCGCCCACGGGCTCTCGGGGCAGGTGTTCGTCTTCTTCGTGATGACGGTGGCGGCGGCCGAGGCGGCCGTGGGCCTCGCCATCATCCTCGCGATCTACCGGCACCACAAGTCGGTGGACCTCCAGAACATCAACCTGCTCAGGGGCTGATGCACTTCCCGCTTGCGTTCCTCCCCGCGCTGGCCGCGGGCGGGGCGCCCGAGGCCTCGGGGCCGGTCCTGCCCATCGCGCTGGTGCTCGGGCTGCCGCTGCTCGGGTTCCTGCTCAACGGGGCCCTCGCGCTCTGGCGGCCCGCCGCCAAGACCGCGGTCTCGCTGGTGGGGCCCGGCGTGCTGCTCGGGGCCTTCGGCGTCGCCCTCAGCCTCTACAACGAGTACTCCCACGTCTGGCACGCGGACCCGCACGCCACCCAGGTCGCCACGCTGTGGCAGTGGATCCCCGTCGGGGACCTCCACCTGGCCTTCGCCTTCCAGCTCGACCAGTTGTCCATGGTCATGCTGCTGGTCATCACCGGGGTGGGAAGCCTGATCCACCTCTTCAGCGTGGGGTACATGAAGGCGGACGACGGCTACGCCCGCTACTTCGCGTACCTCAACCTGTTCGTGATGTTCATGCTGGTGCTGGTGCTCGGGGCCTCCTTCCCGATGATGTTCATCGGCTGGGAGGGCGTGGGCCTCTGCTCCTACCTGCTGATCGGCTTCTGGTTCACCGAGAAGGCCAACGCCGACGCCGGCAAGAAGGCCTTCATCGTCAACCGCATCGGCGACTTCGGCTTCCTGGTGGCGATGTTCCTGATCTGGCAGGCCACCGGCTCGCTGAGCTATGCCGAGGTCTTCGAGCGCGCGCCCCAGGTCATGGCGGCCGGCGCCCCGATGATCACGGCGATCACCCTGTTCCTCTTCCTGGGCTGCACCGGCAAGTCGGCGCAGATCCCGCTCTACACGTGGCTGCCGGACGCCATGGCGGGCCCGACCCCGGTCTCGGCCCTCATCCACGCGGCCACGATGGTGACCGCCGGCGTCTACCTCGTGGCGCGGGCCAACGTGCTGTTCGCGCTGGCGCCCGCCGCGCAGACGGTCGTCGCGGGCGTCGGCGCGCTCACCGCGCTCTTCGCCGCGACGATCGGCCTCCGCCAGTATGACATCAAGAAGGTCCTGGCCTACTCCACGGTCTCGCAGCTCGGGTACATGTTCCTGGGCGTCGGCACCGGGGCGATCACCGCCGGGGTCTTCCACCTGGTGACCCACGCCTTCTTCAAGGCCCTGCTGTTCCTCGGCTCGGGCAGCGTGATCCACGCCATGCACCACGCGTATCACGCCACCCACAGCCACGAGGACGCGCAGGACATGCGCAACATGGGCGGGCTCGCGAAGTACATGCCCGTCACCGCCGGCCTGATGATCCTGGCGACCCTGGCCATCGCCGGCATCCCGCCCTTTGCCGGCTTCTTCTCCAAGGACGAGATCCTGGCCTTCGCCTTCGGGCGCGGCGAGCACCAGCCGATTTTCCGGCTCTTCTGGGCGATGGGCGCGGTGGCGGCGCTGCTCACCGCGTTCTACATGGCGCGCCTGGTGGCCCTGACCTTCTTCGGCGCCAACCGGACCGGCGAGGCCGAGCGGACCCACCTGCACGAGGCGCCGTGGATCATGACGGGGCCGCTGCTGGTCCTGGGCCTGCTCAGCGTCTTCGGCGGCTGGCTCAACCTGCCGGAGTTCTTCCCGGCCATCGGCGCCTCGCACGGGGCCCTGCATCACTGGCTCGAGCCGGTGCTGTCCGTGGGCAACAGCGTGGCCGAGGGACTCGGCACGGCCCCGGTGCTGCCGGAGGGCTCGGCGGAGACCATGCTGGTGGCCGGGGCGGTGCTGATCGCCGTGGTGGGGCTCGGGCTGGGCTGGACCCTCACCCGGAAGGCCGCCACCGTGCCGGCGCACGACGCCCCCGCCGAGACCGGCGTGTGGAAGGTGCTTTACCACAAGTACTACGTGGATGAACTGTACGATGCCTTCGTGGTGCGCCCGATCGAGGTGATCTCCCGCGTGCTGCTCTGGAAGAAGGTGGACCAGGGCCTGATCGACGGGGCGGGGGTGAACGGCGCCGCCGGGCTGTCCCGCGCGCTGGGGTGGCTGGGCGGACGCCTCCAGTCCGGCCAGGTCAGCGTCTACGTGGTGCTCTTCCTGGTGGGCGCGCTCTACGTGCTCGGAATGGTGGCCTGGCGATGACCGACTTCCTTGCCCTCATCAACTACGAGCACTGGATCCTCAACGCGCTCATCCTGCTGCCGCTCGCGGGGGTGCTGCCGATCGCGCTGGCGCCGGCGGCCCGGGCCCGGCAGATCGCGCTCGGGGTCACCGTCGTCGAGCTGGTGCTCTCGCTCGGGCTCTGGTGGGCCTTCGATCCCTCCACGCCGGTGATGCAGTTCGCCGTCGGCGGCCCCTGGCTGCCCCACTGGGGCATCCGCTACGCGGTGGGCCTCGACGGGCTGTCCCTCTTCATGGTGCTGCTCACCACCGTCATCATGCCCCTCGCGGTGCTGGCCAGCTTCAACTACATCCAGACGCGCGAGCCGCTGTACTACGGCCTGCTGCTGGTGCTGCTGACCGGCATGCTCGGCGTGTTCCTGGCGCTCGACATGTTCCTGTTCTACGTCTTCTGGGAAGTGATGCTCATCCCGATGTACTTCATCATCGGGATCTGGGGCGGCCGGAACCGGCTCTACGCCGCCATCAAGTTCTTCGTGTACACCATGGCGGGCTCGCTGCTCATGCTGGTCGCCATCATCGTGATGATGTTCCAGGTCTACGACCAGACCGGCATGCCGAGCTTCGCCTACGACGCCTTCCTGCAGGCGGCGCCGGCGATGGGCACCCTCGCGCCATGGCTGTTCGCCGCGTTCGCGGTGGCGTTCGCCATCAAGGTGCCCATGTTCCCGTTCCACACCTGGCTGCCGGATGCGCACGTCGAGGCCCCCACCGCCGGCTCGGTCATCCTGGCCAGCGTCCTGCTCAAGATGGGGACCTACGGCTTCCTCCGGTTCGCGGTGCCGTTCTTCCCCGACGTGGCCCTCTCCCCGGTGGTGACCTCCATCGTCGTCACCTGCGCCGTGATCGGCATCGTCTACGGCGCGCTGGTGGCCCTGGTGCAGCCCGACGTGAAGAAGCTGGTGGCGTACTCGTCGGTGAGTCACCTCGGCTTCGTGATGCTCGGCATCTGGGCCGCCACCCTGCAGTCGGTGCAGGGCGCCCTGATGATCATGATCGGCCACGGCCTGTCCACCGGGGCGCTGTTCCTCCTGATCGGCATGCTCTACGAGCGCCGCCATACCCGGGAGATCGCCGCCTTCGGGGGGCTGGCCCGGGTCATCCCGGTCTTCTCGCTGCTCCTGGTGGTGACTTCCCTGGCCTCCATCGGCCTGCCGGGCCTCAACGGCTTCGTGGGGGAATTTCTGGTCCTCCTGGGCAGCTTCGGCCGCTTCCCCTGGGCCACCGGGATCGCCACCACCGGCGTGATCTTCGCCGCCGCCTACCTGCTCTGGGCGCTGCAGCGGATCCTCTTCAACCGGCTCGACAAGGCGGAGAACGCCCACCTTCAGGACCTGAGCCTGCGGGAACTGGTCGTGATCCTCCCGCTCATCATCGGGATGGTGTGGATGGGGCTCTACCCGCGGCCGGTCCTCGACCGGATGGATGCCGCCGCCCGCCGTTACGTGCAGCTGGTCCAGCCGGGCCTCGAGCGCGGCCCCGCGACTGCCCTCAACCGCTCCACCGCGGAGCGCCCGTGAACATGCCGATCGATCCGACCACCCCCGCGGGGATGGGGCTGGCCCTCCTGCCCGAAGTGGTGCTCAGCGTGGCCGCCATGGCCGTCCTCCTCGTCGTGGCCTGGCGCCACGACGGTCCCGCCGACAGCCGGCGCGCGGGCTGGCTGGCCCTCGGCAGCCTGCTGCTCGCCGCCGCGGCCCTCGCCTGGCTCGCGGCCAACACGCCCGAGGAGCCCGGCCTGGGCAGCATGGTGGCCCTCGATGGCTTCCGGTACGTCGGCTCCGCCCTGCTCCTGCTGGTGTCGGCCGGGTCGGTGCTCTCCTCGCTCGGCTACCTCGAGCGGGAGCGACTGGTGGCGCCGGAGTACTACGTGCTGCTGCTCCTGGCCGTGGTGGGCCTGCTGTTCATGGTCAACGCGCAGGACCTCATCGTGCTCTTCCTCGGCCTGGAGACGATGTCGGTGGCCGTGTATGTCCTCGCCGGCTACAACCGCGGCAGCGCCTTTTCCGCCGAGGCGGCCCTCAAGTACTTCCTCATCGGGGCCTTCGCCTCCGGCTTCCTGCTCTACGGGATCGCCCTGGTCTACGGCGCGGCCGGCACCACCAACATCGTGCAGGTGGGCGCGCAGTTCGGGCAGGGCAACCTGAGCCTCATGGGCAAGCTCGGCCTGGGCCTGCTGGTGATCGGCTTCGGGTTCAAGGTGGCCGCCGTCCCGTTCCACATGTGGGCGCCCGACGTCTATGATGGCGCCCCGACGCCGGTCGCCGGGTTCATGGCCACCGCCGTGAAGACCGCCGGGTTCATCGCGCTGGCACGGGTGCTGTATACCTCGTTCCAGGCTTCGCTCCTCGTGTGGCAGCCCATCCTCTTCGGGCTCGCCGTGGCCACCATGGTGCTCGGGAACCTGGTGGCGCTGGCCCAGAAGTCGCTCAAGCGGATGCTGGCCTACAGCTCCGTGGCGCATGCCGGGTACCTGCTCGCGGCCCTGTGGCCCGGCAGCCCCCTCGGCATCTCGGCCCTCACCTTCTACCTCGTCGGGTACGGCCTGACCTCGATCGCCGCCTTCGCGCTCCTCGGGGCCCTGGGCCGGGACGGCGAACGCGACGTGACCCTGGCCGAGGTCGGCGGGCTCGCCGAGACCCGGCCGTGGATGGCCTTCGCCCTCGCGGTGTGCATGCTGTCGCTGCTGGGGTTCCCCGGCACCGTGGGCTTCATCGGGAAGTGGTACATCCTCTCCTCGATCGTGGCGACCAAGCACGCCGTGCTCGCCGTCCTCCTGGTGCTCACCAGCATCGTGTCCGCGGGCTACTACATGCCGGTGATCATGGCCATGTACATGCGGCCCGCGCGGGCCCCGCTGGTCTACTTCGACCGCGGCCTGGCCGGGACGGCACGGCTGGCCGTGGCCATCGGGGTGATCGCGGTCCTGGCGTTCGGGATCTACCCCACGCCGGTCCTGCAGCTGGCCAACGCGGCCGCCGAGTCGCTCATCGTGACCGCCGGCCAGCTGGTGGCCGGCCGTTGAACGTCCCGCGGTCCGTCTTTCGACAGTACGATGTCCGCGGGGTGGTCGGCGCCGAGCTGACCCCCGCGTTCGCCCGGGCGCTGGGGCAGGCCTACGCGACGCTCGGCTGGGAGCGCCTCGGTCGCGCGCCGCGGCTGGCCGTCGGGCGCGACAACCGGCCCTCCGGTGACGCCCTGGCCGCGGCCGTGCGCGAGGGCATCGCCGCCACCGGCGGTACCGCCATCGACGTGGGCCAGCTGCCCACCCCCGCGCTCTACTTCGCCGTGCACGCGCTCGGGACCGACGGCGGGCTCCAGGTCACCGGCTCGCACAATCCCCCCGAGTTCAACGGCTTCAAGATGGTCCTCGCGGGCGACCCGCTGCACGGCGAGGACATCCTCCGCCTGCACGAGATCATCAGCCTGGAGGGCTGGCGCGAGGGCGTCGGCGCGCAGGGCGCCGACGGCTCCATCCTCGGCCGTTACCGGCAGGCCATCGTCGAGCGCCACCACCTGGCCCGGCCGGTCCGGGTGGTGGTGGACTGCGGCAATGGCGTCGGCAGCCTCATCGCCGTGAGCACCCTCGAGGCGCTCGGCGCGGAGGTCATCCCGCTCTTCTGTGACTCCGACGGCAGCTTTCCCAACCACCACCCCGATCCGACCGTCCTCGAAAACCTGCGCGACCTGCAGTCGGTCGTGCGCCGGACCGGCGCCGAGCTGGGGATCGCCTTCGACGGCGATGCCGACCGGATCGGGGCGGTGGACGAGACCGGCGGGGTGATCTACGGCGACCAGCTCCTGGTGCTCTATGGCCGCGATGCCGTGCGCCGCTTCGGGCCCGGGGCGCCGGTGATCTTCGACGTGAAGTGTTCCGAGGTGCTGCCCCAGGCGCTGGCCGCCGCGGGGGCCCGGCCGGAGATGTGGAAGACCGGCCACTCGCTCATCAAGGTGCGGATGAAGGAGCTGCACGCGCCGCTGGCGGGCGAGATGAGCGGGCACATGTTCTTCGGGGGGGACTGGTTCGGTTTCGATGACGCGCTCTTCGCGGCCGCGCGCCTGCTCGAGATCGTCGCGGCGGGACGGGGCGGCCTGGCGCCGCTCCTGGCTGACCTCCCGGTCACCTTCGCCACGCCGGAGATCCGCGTGGACTGCCCGGAGGAGGCCAAGTTCGGCCTGGTGGCTCGCGCCGCGAAGCACTTCGCCGCCCGCTATCCGGTGAATACCATCGATGGGGTCCGGATGACCTTTCCCAAGGGATGGGGACTGGTCCGGGCCTCCAATACCCAGCCGATCCTCGTGCTCCGCTTCGAGGCCACCGACCAGGCGGCCCTCGATGCCTATCGCGCCGAGGTCGAGGGCTGGCTCGCCGCGGCGGGGCGGGGCTGACGCCGCGGCGGCGGCCGCCGCCCGCTTGTCCGCCCCTCGCCGCCGGTTAGCTTCACGCACATGTCCCCCCGCGCCCAGCGGCTGGCGGTCATTCTCCTGGCCGTGGTCGCCCTGCTCTTCGCGGGGCGGTGGGCCGCCGTCCTCGTCACCGAGCGGTGGTGGGCGGCACAACTCTCCGCTGGCGCGGCCGGCTTCATCACCCGCTGGACGCTCCTGGCTTCCGGGCTCGAGGCCGCGGGCGTCGCGATCGCCTGCCTCTGGTTCGTGCTGCACCTCCTCCTCGTCCACAAGGCCATCGGGGCTGTCCGCGTCCGCAGCCGCCTGGGCAACCTCGAGATCTCCGAGGCCGTGAACCTCCGCGCCATCGGCGCCCTCGGGATCGCCTGTGGCCTCATCCTGGGCTTCGTGGCGGGGCGGGGCGCCGGGGGCTGGGCACCGACCCTTCTGGTCGGGTGGAGCGGACTTCACTACGGCGAGAGCGACCCGCTGCTGGCCCGGGACATCGGGTTCTACCTCACCCGGCTCCCGCTGTGGCGCCAGCTGCATGGCTACATCGTGCTGCTGACCCTGCTGGCCCTGTTCGGGGTCACCACGCTGTACACCCTGATCCGGGCCATCACCTGGGCAGACCGTCGCCTCACCGTGAAGCCGCCCGCCCGCCTGCATCTCGGCGGCCTCGCCGTCCTGCTCGCCCTGGCGCTGGCCTGGGGGTACCTGCTCGAACCCTACGAGCTCATCGGCGGCATCATCGGGACCGTGCACAGCGGCCTCTTCGAGTTCCGCGCCGGGGCGGCGCTGGCGCTCGCCGGGATCGCCGGTGGCGCGGCCCTCCTCTCGCTCTGGTGGGCGCTCCGCGGCAATCACCGCCTCCTGGCCGCCGTCTGGTCGGTGCTCGCGGCCGCCTCCCTGCTCGGGCACCACATCATCCCGGCGTTCCTGGGGCCGGACCCCGAGGCGGCGCTTGAGCCTGGGGTGCGGCGCCACCTCGACCAGCTCGCCTACGGCATGACGGCGCTGCGCGATACCACCCTGGCCACCGAGAGCGCGCCCCTCGACCCGCCGCGGCCGGTGGCGCTCTGGCATGCCAACCTCGCCGCGGCGGCCACCAGCGCCGACTCCGGGCGGCTGGTCGCGGCGGACCGCGCGGTGGTGACCCTCGCGCAGCATCAACGGCCCGCCTGGATCCTGGTCCGCGACCGGGCCGAGGCCGGGGCGGTGGTCTCCGTCCTGCTCGACGACCAGACCTCCTCGCTCGGGCACCCGCTGCTGGTCCACGATGCGGACAGCCTGCGGACGCCCGGGGGCGCGCCATCCCTGCTCCTCCCGCCCCGGGGCTTGTGGCCCCGCGGCCCGACCAGCGTGCTCGACAGCGCCGCGAACGGGGTGCTCGTGGGCCAGGGCCTCCGGCGGCTGACGCTGGCCTGGGCGCTCCAGTCGGCGAGTCTCCTGGGCCGGGGACCCCCAGGGGAGCGGGTGTTCTGGCATCTCGACCCCGTGGAGCGCCTGGGCGAGCTCGCCCCCTTCGCCGTGTGGGGCACCCCCGTGCCCCGGCTCCTCGGGGGCGACCTGGTCTGGCTGGTCGACGGCTATCTCGCCTCGGACGCGTTCCCCGGCTCCAGCCGGGTGCGCTGGCGCGGGCGCTGGATCGGCACGCTCGTGGCGGGCTTCGTGGCGGTGGTCAACGCGGAATCCGGGGCCACCGACATCTACCTCCGGCACGGGGCAGGGGAGGTGGCCAAGGAATGGCAGGTGCTGACGGACAGCCTCATCCGGCCCAGTTCCGCCATCCCGCCCGAGGTGGTGCGCGCCCTGCCATACCCCGCCGAACTGCTCGAGGTCCAGCTCCGGGTGCTGGGCCAGGCGCACTGGGAGCTGGGAGAGGCGGTCGGACGCGGGGAGGCGGTGTCGGTCAGCGGCCCGCCGCCGGAAGGGATCTGGGAGGCCGATACCAGCGGGGTGGCGATCGTGGTGCCCTTTGCCCGCGCGGGCGCCCGGGAGGTCGCCGGCATCGTGCAGGCGCATGTGGCCGATGGCTGGGAGCACCTCGCGCTGTTCCGCCTCGACACCCTCGTCTCCCTGCCGGACCCCACCGCCCTCGCTACGCGATGGGGGAAGTTCCCGACCTTCCAGCAGCTCCGCGACTCGGTGGAAAAAGAGGGATCGCGGCTCGAGGCCGGGCCGGTGCGTTACTGGCCCACGGCGGTCGGGCTGGGGGCCTACCAGCCCTGGTTTGCCCACCGGGAGGGGACGGAGCCGATGCTCAAGTGGGTGAGCCTCGCGGTGCCCGACCGGCGCGGGGCGGGGCACGATTTCGAGGAGGCCTGGCAGAACCTGCTCGGGCTCTCCGCCCCCATCATCAGCGCCGGCGCGAGGGGCAGCCAGCTGCTCGAGGCCCGGCGGCATCTCGATGCCGCCGAGACGGCGCTGACCCGCGGCGACCTGGAGGGCTTCGCCCGTGCGTGGGAGGCACTCAAGCGCACCCTCCGATCGCCCTAAGTGCCAATCTTGCTTTCGGTTAGCTCACCCCTTACCTTCCGCCCCGCCATGCACCCCCGCCGCCAGTGCGCCGGGTGCGCCGTTCGTCTCCGCCGTCCGAGGACATCGTGAATCTCCATGAATATCAGGGGCGCGCCCTGTTCCGCGCCGCGGGCATCCCGATGCCCGACGGCGACGTCGCGTCGACGCCCAGCGAGGCCGAGGCGATCGCCCGGCGGGTCGGGGGCACCGTCGTCGTGAAGGCGCAGGTCCACGCGGGTGGGCGGGGCAAGGCGGGGGGAGTCAAGCTCGCGAAGAATGCGGCCGAGGCGGCGGAAGCCGCCGAGAAGATCCTCGGCATGGCCATCAAGGGCCTGGTGGTGCAGCGGGTCCTGGTGGTGCCGGCGGCGGATATCGCCAGCGAGGCCTACGTGGGCCTGATCATGGACCGGGCCACGCAGCGGCCCGTCTTCATGGTGAGCCCCGCCGGGGGCATCGACATCGAGGAGGTGGCCGCCAAGACGCCGGAGAAGATCCGCCGGCTCGCGGTTGATCCCCGCTACGGCCTGCTGCCCCACCAGGCGCTGCAGCTGGCGCTCTTCCTGTACCAGGATATCGCCAAGGCCCGGGCCGCGGCGCGCATCATGGAGCAGCTCTACCAGGTCTTCACGGGCAACGGGTGTTCGCTGGCGGAGATCAACCCGCTCGTGACCACGCCGGACGGCCGGGTCGTGGCGCTCGATGCCAAGATCTCCATCGACGACAACGAGCTCGATCGCCGGCCCGACCTCGCGCTGCTGCGTGACGAGTCGGCGGAGGAGCCGAGCGAGGTGCAGGCCCGCCGTGCCAACCTCACGTTCATCAAGCTCGAGGGGAACGTGGGCTGCGTCGTCAACGGCGCGGGCCTGGCGATGGCCACGATGGACCTGGTCAAGTTCTACGGTGGCGAGCCGGCAAACTTCCTCGACATCGGGGGCAGTTCCAACCCCGACAAGGTCGTCAACGCCCTCCGCATCATCACCAGCGACGCCAACGTCAAGGCGATCCTCTTCAATATCTTCGGCGGGATCACCCGCACCGATGACGTGGCCAACGGGATCAAGACGGCGCTGTCGCAGTTCCCCGTGAAGGTCCCGATCGTGGTGCGCCTGACCGGCACCAACGAGGCGGAGGCGGTGAAGATCCTGCAGGGCATCGGCATGACCGCGCTCTCCGACATGGACGAGGCGGTCCAGAAGGTCGTCGCGCTGGTCCGGGGGGCCGCATGAGCATCTTCATCGACAAGGGCACCCGCCTGGTGGTGCAGGGCATCACCGGGCGCGACGGCTCGTTCCACACCCGGCAGATGCTGGAGTACGGCACCCAGGTGGTGGCCGGCGTGACGCCGGGCAAGGGTGGGCAGCTGTTCGAGGGCAAGGTGCCGGTGTTCAACACGGTCGAGGAGGCCGTCACGGCCACCGGGGCCAACACCTCCGTGATCTACGTGCCTCCCGCCGGGGCGGCCGGCGCCATCTTCGAGGCCGCCGATGCCGGGCTCGGGCTGGTCGTCTGCATCACCGAGGGGGTCCCGGTCATGGACATGACCCGGGTGCTCCCCTATGTCCGCGAGCGCGGCGCCCGGCTCCTCGGCCCCAACTGCCCGGGGCTGATCACGCCGGGCGCCGCCAAGGTGGGCATCATCCCGGGGAATATCTGCCTCCCTGGGCGGGTGGGGCTGGTCTCCCGCTCCGGCACCCTCACCTACGAGGTGGTGAACCACCTCACCCGGCACAAGATCGGGCAGAGCACCTGCGTCGGGATCGGCGGGGACCCGCTCAACGGGACCTCCTTCATCGACTGCCTGCGGGCGTTCCAGGACGATCCAGGCACCGAGCTGATCGTCATGATGGGCGAGATCGGTGGCACCGACGAGCAGAACGCCGCCGCGTTCGTGCGGGACCACGTGACCAAGCCGGTGGTTGGGTTCATCGCGGGCCAGACGGCACCGCCGGGGCGGCGGATGGGCCACGCCGGCGCCATCATTTCGGGGTCGTCCGGGACGGCGGCCGAGAAGATCGCCGCCTTCGAGGCCGCGAAGATCGCGGTCATGCGGCGGCCGGTGGACGTGGTGGAGTTGGTCAAGGCGCGGCTCAAGTAGATCCCGCGCCCCGCGGCGGGGCGCGGCACCCATCACCCTGAATCACGGACGACACGACGTGGCCAAGATCCTCACGCTGGGCATGCTCAAGCCCGACGCGATCGCCAGCGGCAAGGCGGGGCAGATCATCGCCCACATCCAGAAGGAAGGCTTCACCATCCGGGCGGCCCGGCTGACCCGGCTGTCGGAGGCCCAGGCGGCCAGGTTCTACGAGGTCCACAAGGACCGGCCCTTCTACAAGGACCTGGTCTGGTTCATGACCTCCGGCCCGGTCCTGCCGATGGCCTTGGAGCGGGACGATGCCGTGGCCCATTTCCGGAAGATCCTGGGGGCCACCGACCCGGCCGAGGCCGAGGCGGGCACCATCCGCAAGCTGTACGCGGAATCCAAGGGAAAGAACGCGGTCCACGGGTCCGACAGCCCGGAGAACGGGGTGCGTGAGGTGGCCTTCTTCTTCCCGGAGAGCGAGATCGCCGGGCTCTGGGGTTGAACCGGCCGCGCCGGGCCGTCCCGGGAGCAGATTTCGCGGAGGCCCAACGGTGATCTTGACCCAAGTCGTTGTCCCGGTTAGGTTTTGGGGCTATGCTTCTGGTGGACGTTCGGCAGCTGCACGACGGCCCCGTCGAGACCGAAGGCCAGCTCGCCGCGGATGATCCGTTGTTCACGGGCCTCGAGCTCCAGCTCGAGGGCCCGGTGCGGGTCTCGGGTCGACTGGCCGAGACGGGGACCGAGGAGTTCTTCTGGCGCGCGCACGTGGCCGGTCGGCTCCGCGGGGCCTGCCGGCGCTGCCTGGCCGATGTGGTGGTTCCCCTCGAGCAGGATATCGAGGTGCTGTTCAGCGCCGACCCGGAGGCCGCCGACGACCCGGCCGTCTACCCGGTGGAAGCGCCTGTGACCCGGATCGATGTCCGGCCGGCGGTGCGTGAGGAAGTGGCCCTGGCGGCCTCGACCTTCCCGCTCTGCCGCGAGGACTGCGCCGGCCTCTGTCCCCGCTGCGGGACGGATCTCAACACCGGGCCGTGCGGCTGCGCGGCCCCTTCTCGCTGAGGCTTCACGATGGCTGTCCCGAAGCGCAAGACGTCCAAGTCCCGCAAGCGGCTCCGGCGGGGGCACCACAAGGCCGCCTCCGTGGCCACCCAGCCGTGTCCGCGCTGCACCTCCCCGAAGCTGTCGCACCGGGTCTGCCCGACCTGCGGCTACTACCGGGGCAAGAAGATGATTGAGGTCGAGGACGCCTGACGGTGATCCGGATCGCTCTCGACGCCATGGGCGGGGACAACGCCCCGCAGGCGGAAGTCGAGGGTGCCGTACAGGCCCTGACCGAGCTCCCCCCGGGGTTCGTGATCCAGCTGGTGGGGCGACGCGAGGCCATCGAGGCCGAGCTGGCCCGCCACCCCGGCGTCGACCGGTCGCGCATCGAACTCCATGATGCGCCCGACGTCATCGGCATGCACGAGAAGCCGCTGGCCGCCATCCGCAAGAAGCCCAACTCGAGCCTGGCCATCGGGCTCGGCCTGCAGAAGGCGGGCGCGTCGGACGCCCTGGTCTCCGCCGGCAACACCGGCGCGGTGCTGGTGGGCTCCACGCTGCTGCTGGGCCTCCACGAGGGCGTGGAGCGCGCCACCGTCGCCTCGCTCATCCCCAGCACCGACGACCCCGTCCTCCTCCTCGACGCCGGCGCCACCATCGACTGCTCGCCCCGCGAGCTGGTCGGCTTTGCCTGGCTCGGCACCATCTACATGCAGGATGTGCTGGGCCGCCCCAACCCCAAGGTCGGGCTCCTCAACGTGGGCGAGGAGGACGAGAAGGGGAACGCGGCGGCCAAGGAGGCGCACCAGCTCCTCAAGCAGGCCGCCGGGATCACTTACGTCGGGAACGTCGAGGGCCGGGACATCGTCGCCGGTCACCCCGCGGTCGGCATGCTCGACATCGTGGTGTGCGACGGCTTCGTCGGCAACATCGTGCTCAAGTTCTACGAGTCGGTGGCCAAACTCATCGTCAAGCTGGTCAAGCGGGAATCGCCTGCGGTGCTGCAGCAGCCTGAGATCCGCGGTGTGTTCCGGCACCTGGACTACAGCGAGTATGGCGGCGCCCCGCTGCTCGGGGTCAAGGGCGTGAGCATCATCTGCCACGGGTCCTCCTCGCCCAACGCGTTCAAGAACGCGATCCGGGTGGCCACCCAGGCCGTCGCCCACGACCTGAGCGCGCACATCGGGGCCAAGTTCGCGCGCCGCGAGGCGGAGTCCCGCCCCTGATGCAGCGGCCCTTCGCGCATCTCGCCGGTCTCGGCGTCTACCTCCCGTCGCAGGTCGTGACCAACCAGGACTTCGCCACCCGCCTGGAGACCTCCGACCAGTGGATCGTGGAGCGCACCGGCATCCGGGAGCGCCGCTACGCCTCCCCGGCCGAGCCGGTGTCGGTCATGGCCCGGGGCGCGAGCGAGGCCGCGTTGCAGCGCGCCGGCCTGACCGCCGCCGAGCTCGACGCCATCCTGGTGGCCACCGCCTCGCCGGACCGGCCGCTCCCCTCGACCGCCTGCAGCCTGCAGGCCCTCCTCGGGGCCCAGAAGGCGGCCGCCTTCGATCTGTCGGCCGCCTGCTCCGGGTTCCTCTACGGCCTCACGGTGGCCGAGGGGCTCATCTGCGCCGGGCAGGCCCGGCACGTGCTCGTCGTCGGGGGCGAGAAGCTCACCGCGATCACCGACCAGCAGGACCGCTCCACCGCGATCCTGTTCGGCGATGGGGTGGGCGCGGCGATCGTCTCCGCGGGCAGCCGGGACGGACGGGGGATCCTCTCCACGTTCATCAAGTCCGATGGCCGCCTCGCGGAGCTGCTCTACATCCCGGGCGGTGGCACCCTCGACCCGATCAGCGAGAAGGTGGTCCGGGAGCGGTCGCACTACATGAAAATGGCCGGCCGCGAGGTCTTCAAGCACGCGGTGCTCACCATGGCGGAGGCCTGTGACGAGGCCATCCGACGGGCGGGCATCACGCCGGACGCGATCGACCTCATGGTGCCGCACCAGGCCAACGTGCGGATCATCGACGCGACCGCCAAGCACGGCGGGATCCCGCCCGAGAAGGTGGTCGTGACCGTCGACCGGTACGGCAACACCTCCGCGGCCTCGATCCCGATGGCGCTGGCGCACGCGGAGGCGACCGGGCGGCTGCAGCCGGGCATGCTGGTGCTGCTCGTGGCGTTCGGCGCGGGGTTCACCTGGGGCAGCGCGGTGATCCGGTGGTGACCGTGGTCATGTGCCCCGGCCAGGGGGCCCAGAGGGTCGGCATGGGGAAGGACCTGGCCGAGCGGTTTCCCGAGGCCCGGGACACCTTTGCCCGCATCGACGACGCCCTCGGGGTGGCCCTCTCCCGGATCATGTGGGAGGGCCCCGAGGCGGAACTCACCCTCACTCACAACACCCAGCCGGCGATCCTGGCCCACAGCGCCGCGGTGTGGGCGGTGGTGGGGGAGCGGCTTGGTCCCACCCTCCGCGCGGCGGCCGGCCACAGCCTTGGCGAATACAGCGCCTACGTGGCCGCGGGCGCGCTGGATGCCGCCAGCGCCGCGCGGCTGGTGCGCCGGCGCGGCGAACTCATGTACGAGGCAGGCACCCGCCGGCCTGGCGCCATGGCCGCGGTGCTGGGGCTCGACACCGCCCAGGTCGAGGCGGCCTGTGCCGAGGCCTCCACCGGCGCCGAAGTCGCCGTGGCGGCCAACCTCAACGCGCCCGACCAGACCGTCCTCTCCGGCGACCCGGCGGCGGTGGAACGCGCGGGGGCGGGGTGCAAGGCGCGCGGGGCCAAGCGGGTGATCGGGCTCAAGGTGAGCGGGGCGTTCCACTCCCCGCTGATGGAGCCGGCTGTCGCCGGCCTGGCGGAGGCGCTGGCGGGGGCCACCTTCGCCGACCCGAGGGTCCCGATCGTGGCCAACGCCAGCGCGGAGCCGGTGGCCACCGCGGCCCGCGCGCGGGCCCTGCTCGCGGCTCAGCTCACCGCGCCGGTCCGCTGGGTGGGGTGCATGCAGCAGGCGGCGGTGCTGGCGCCCGGCGCCACGTTCGTCGAGGTCGGCCCGGGCAACGTCCTGGCCGGCCTGCTCAAGCGGATCGTGCCGGGGGCGCCCACGCTCACACTGGGCACCGCCGACGACGTCGAGACGTTCCTCACCACCAGCTGACGGCGACCGGACGCATGGCGCATCCCATCGATCTCGGCGGCAAGACCGCCTTTGTCACCGGGTCCACCCGCGGCATCGGCCGCGCGGTGGCCGGTGCGCTGCACCAGGCGGGGGCCCGGGTGGCGATCGTGGGCCGGGACCAGGCCCGCGCCGAGGCCGTGGCCGCGGAGCTCGGGGAGCGGGCCTGCGGGGTGGCCTGCGACGTGGCCGATGGAGCCCAGGTCGAGGCCGCGGTGGCCCAGGCGGAGCAGGCGCTCGGCCCGGTGGACATCCTGGTGAACAACGCCGGCATCACCCGCGACAACCTGCTCCTGCGGATGAGCGAGTCCGAGTGGCACGAGGTGCTCGAGGCGAACCTCACCGGTGCCTTCCACACCACGAAGGCCGTGCTCAAGGGCATGATGAAGCGGCGCGCCGGCCGGATCATCAACGTGACCAGCATCATCGGCCTGACCGGCAACAAGGGCCAGGCCAACTACGCCGCCAGCAAGGCGGGGCTGATCGGCCTGACCAAGTCGGTGGCCAAGGAGTACGGCAGCCGGGGCCTGCTGGTCAATGCCGTGGCCCCCGGGTTCATCGACACCGACATGACCAGCGCCTTGCCCGAGGAGGCCCGGACGGCCATGTTGGGCGGCATCGTGCTGGGCCGCTTCGGACGCCCCGAGGACGTGGCGGGCGCCGTCCTCTTTCTGGCCTCCGATCTGGCGGGCTACATTACCGGACAGGTCCTGGTGGTGGACGGCGGACTCGCCGTCTGATCCCGGGCCCCACTTTACCCCCACCTCTCCAAGAGGAACGTCATGAGCAACGTTGAAGAACGCGTCAAGGACATCATCGTCGAGGAACTCGGCGTCGAACGTGAGAAGCTCACGAACGAGGCCAGCTTCATGGAAGACCTCGGCGCGGACAGCCTCGACACTGTCGAGCTCGTGATGGCGTTCGAGAAGGAATTCGACATCGACATCCCCGACGAAGAGGCGGAGAAGCTGCGCACCGTCGGCGACGCGCTGAAGTACCTGCACGAGAAGCTCGGGAAGTAGCTTGGCGCGCCGAGTCGTCGTGACCGGGGTCGGGCTGGTGTCTCCGCTCGGCCCCGACGTGGAGAGCACGTGGAGCGGCCTGCTGGCGGGCCGTTCCGGGGCCGCGCCCATCACCAAGTTCGACCCGGCGCGGCTGAGCGTCCGGTTCGCGTGCGAGGTGAAGGGGTTCGACCCGCTCGCCTACATGGACCGCAAGGAAGCCAAGCGCTTCGACCTGTTCTCCCAGTTTGCGCTGGGCGCCGCCCACCAGGCGATGACCCAGGCGCAGCTCGAGGGCAAGGTGCCCGACCCCAACCGGGTGGGCGTCATCCTCGGCAGCGGCATCGGGGGGATGCAGACGTACGAGGACAACTGCGCCGCGTACATCCTCAAGGGCCCCGACCGGGTGTCTCCCTTCTTCGTGCCGATGTTCATCGCCAACATGGCCCCGGGCCTGGTGTCGATGCGCTACGGTCTCAAGGGCCCCAACTACGCCACCGTCTCGGCCTGCGCCTCCTCCGCGCACGCCATCGGCGAGTCGTACAACCTGATCCGCGCCGGCACCGCCGACGCCATGGTCACCGGCGGGTCGGAGGCGGCGATCACCGGCCTCACCGTGGCCGCCTTCTCCAACATGAAGGCCATGTCCACCCGCAATGATGACCCGACCACCGCCAGCCGGCCCTTCGACAAGGACCGGGACGGCTTCGTGCTCGGCGATGGCGGAGCGGTGGTGGTGCTGGAGAGCCTGGAGCATGCCCAGCGGCGTGGCGCCACGATCCTCGCCGAGGTGGTGGGCTACGGGCTGAGCGGCGATGCATACCACATGTCCGCGCCCGCACCCGAGGGCGAGGGCGCTCAGCGCGCCATGAAGATGTGCCTGGCCGACGGCGGCCTCCGCCCCGAGGTGGTGGGGTACATCAATGCACACGGCACCTCCACGCCCCAGGGCGACATCGCCGAGACCCAGGCGGTCAAGGCGGTCTTCGGGAGCCACGCCGCGTCGCTCATCTTCGGCTCCACCAAGTCGATGACCGGGCACCTCCTCGGCGGCGCGGGGGCGCTCGAGTTCGCGGTCTCCATGCTGGTGGCCACGACGGGCAAGGTCCCGCCGACGATCAACCAGTTCCACACCGATCCCGAGTGCGACCTCTTCTGCGCGCCCAACACCATGGTCGAACGCGCCGTGGATGTGGCCATGTCCAACTCCTTCGGGTTCGGTGGCCACAACGTGTCGCTGGCGGTCCGGCGCTTCATGGCCTGAGCCGGCACGGCGGCACGGCGTACCTCGCGGCCCCCGGTTGACGAACGTCGCCGGGGGCCGCAGCCTTCAGGGAAGGCCCTCGGTCGTGTTTCCCCCTTCCGGTCCCACTCCATGCCCACCTGGCACCGCCTCGGTACCCGTGAGGAGCTCGCCGCCCGGGCGCCCCTGGCGCTCAAGCTTGACCGGCAGCAGGTCGCGGTGTTCCTCCACGAGGGGCAGTTCCGGGCCATCGGCAATCGCTGCAACCACCGCGGCGGCCCGCTGTGCGAGGGCCAGGTCCGGGGTGAGTTCGTCATGTGCCCCTGGCACGCCTGGGAATACAGCCTCATCACCGGGCAGGGCCCGCCGGGATACGAGGCGGAGGCGGTGCCGGTCTTTGCCATCGAGGAGCGCCCCGACGGCGTCTACCTGGACACCGACCCGGTGCGGCCACGGCGCCTGGTACGGCACGACCCGCATCCGCTCACGGTGCTCGACACTCGCCCGGCCGGGGGCCCCCCGCGCGTCCTTGGCCTGTCCACCACCGGGATGGACGACGGCAATCCCCGCTTCTCGACGTCGGATCACCTGCTGGAGGCCGCGCTGGGGCACGCCCGTTCCCACCTGGGCGCGGAGACCCGCCTGCTGCGGCTGCGGGAGCTCCAGTTCCGGGCCTGCGAGGGGAACTACTCCAAGGCGGCGCAGGCCTGCACCTGGCCCTGCGCCATCACGGAGCGTGACCCGGAGGACCAGCTGACCCCGGTGTACGAGGGGCTGGTGCAGTGGGCCGACGTGGTCCTCCTTGCCACGCCCATCCGGTGGGGCCAGGCCTCGGCGCTGTACTACCGCATGGCGGAGCGCCTCAACTGCATCCAGAACCAGATGACCATCCACAACCGGTGCCTGATCCAGCGCAAGGTCGCGGCGTTCATCGTCACCGGGGGCCAGGACAACGTGCAGGGGGTCGCGGGGCAGCTGCTGACCTTCTGGGGCGAGCTGGGGTTCCTGTTCCCGCAGTTCCCGTTCATCGCCCACACGCGTGGCTGGGACGCCGAGGACATGGAGACCAACGTCCGACAGGTGCGGGCCAGCGAGGCCCTCGCCGGCGCCGCCCGCGAACTGGCGGAGCGCTCGGTGGAGCTCTGGGCGTTGCTGGACCGGCACCGGGCCGCGACGGTGCGGCCGATGGAGCGGAGTGGCCGCAAGGCCCAGCGGCTGGGGGGAGTGCCGGCTGCGGAGGAGGAGGCTAGCGGGTGAGCGGGGGCAGGGTGGAGTGCCGCAGCCCCTGGATGAGCAGGGCCAGGGAGATCGGAAAGCGCTCGCCCGCCGCCGGCGCGATCGTCGCGTAGCTGACCAGGGAGGTCCGCAGCCGCTCGTACGCGGCCGCGGCCTCCGGTTTCTGGAAGGTCACCCGGGCCGGCTCGAGCACCAGCCGGTTGCGCTCGGTGTTCAGAAGGGTGTACAGCTCCTCGAGGTTCCGGATCAGCGTTTCGGTCCGCGCCGCGCCCGCCATGTTCTCCAGGTGAATGAACCGCACCCGCCACTCGGACATCTCGGCCCGGGTCCAGCGGCCGGAAGCCAGCATGCGGCTGGCGGAGTCCTGGTAGGCCCCCTCGACGGCCAGGGCACGGGTCCGGAATCCGGCGCGCAGCACCCGGAAGACGTGTAGCCGCTCGAGCAGGGCGGCCACGCTGTCCTGGCTGCGCAGCCGTTCCATGGCGAGCAGGTCACCAAGGCCGAGGGTCCGAACACTGTCGGAGAAGGTGGCGCTGAGGATCTCCCCCGTCTGCACCAGCCGGTTGGCCAGGTTGTACGGCTCCATGCGAAGGCGGGTCTGGGCATCGCTGTGCTGCCCCGGCGCCGGGAGCGGGGGGAGGTTCCGGGCGCTGCGGGAGGAGTCCCGGAGTCGGATCGCCTCCTCGCTGGTCTCTGCGGTCGGGAGCACCGCCAGGCTGACGCCCACCAGCAGGATCAGGCCGGCCACGGCGGTGGCGGAGGGGAGGATCCACCCGGGACGCTTGCGGGCGGCCAGCTCGCGGGCGCTCTGGGACACCATCTGGTACACCGGCACGGTGCCACCATGCACCAGCTCGCCCACGGTTGGGAGTGGCGCCAGGTCCTCCTGGTCCACGGTGGCGACCAGGCTGGCGGCGCGCTCACGAGCGGCGGCGTACTCCGGGTGCACGGTGATCGGCAGCCACTGCTCGATCTTGGAGTGAAAGACCATCGCCTCAGGCGAAATCACCCCGCTCTGGATGCCCAGGGCGAGTTCTTCGACCGAACGGAATACGGCCTCCTCCCCGGAGGCGAGCCGGACACGGAACATGATGGAGCAGTATAACTTCGGCGCCTATCGGGCGGGAAGCACCAGCGCGGGATCAGCGGGCGGGGGGCGGGCTGCCGGTCCCGAGCGCCTGGAGCAGCCGGGGAATGGTGGCCCCGCTGGCGAGCTCCCGGGCATCCCTCCAGTCGGCCAGGGCGAGCAGGATCCGGCGGCGGATCTCGGTGTACTCCCGGGCCGTACGCGGCTCGGCGAAGCGCAGGGTCCCCGCGACGTAGCTGAACCGCCCCTGCTGGGCCACCAGGAGCGCAAACAGGCTGTCGACGTCGGCCAGGAGGGCGCGGGCCGACTCCGCGGTTTCGAACGACTCCCGCAACGAGCCCCGTCCGCCGGGATCGTCGGGCCGGAAGGTCTGCTCCAGCATTACCTCGCGACCGCGGTACACCCGGACGATATTCCCGGCCGCCGCGACGGTCCGGCGGGCCGCCCGGATGCTGTCGGGGCCGCTGAACCGGCTCGGGGCAAAGACGCGGCGGAACTGGACATAGTCGAAGCCCTCGTCCATCTCCGCGCGGGCCTCGGCGTAGGCCTCGACATAGGTCGGGGCCGCGTTCCGGCTCGCGGGCAGCCGCGACACCCGGGTCGGCTCCGCGTTGGCCAGGGGAATCGGACCCAGGGGCAGGGGGGCGGACGGCGCGGGATAGGCTCGGGAATACATGCCGGGCGCAGCGGGACTCGCGACCCGGGCTGGGCCCAGCGCGGGGGCGACGGGCTCGGCGGCCAGGGCCCCGTCCGCCGCGTGGGGCAGCGGCGGCATGGAGTCGAACGGGGACATCCCCTCCTGGACCTCGCCGGAAGGCACCCGCACCGAACCCAGCCAGCGAGCCAGCGGCGGACCGGCGAGCATGGCACCACCGCCAACGAGGCAGAGACCGCCCACCCCCATGGCCAGCGCCAGCATGACCCGGAGCTTCCGGGCGCGGGTTGCTCCGTGAAACACGGGCGCCTCGGTGGCCACTGGTGTGGGGTCCAGGGCGGGGTCGTACTCGGTCTCGATGGGGGGGACCGAATCGGGGAGGTACGGCGCCGCATCCGAGGCCGTGAACGCGATGGCTGGTACCAACTCGATCGGGGCGACCTCCGGCTCGGGAACGGGGGGCGGCTCCAGCGGTAGGGCGGGCACTTCGTGGTGTCCGCTCGTGCGGACCGCCTGCTGTTTGCCCGTCACCACGGCCCGGTAGTCCGGGTGCACTTCGATCGGCAGCCAGCGGCCGGCGGCCTTGTGGAAAACCTCGGACTTGAGGTTGAGCACGCCGGAGCGGACGGCGAGGGCGAGCTCGTCGGCGGTCCGATACACGGCCTCCTCGCCGGAGGCCAGCCTGATGCGGTACATGGTGGTTCCTCTCGCGCCTGGACGGGCAAGGTACATGTCCCGTGCCCGAGCCAGCAGCCCGATTCCCATTGTCGGCACAAGTATGCAGGAACTTGGCGTACGCTCGAAAGCAGATCATATACAAGCATGGAAGCGACTGCAGCGCTGTGATTTGGCTGACATTCCACCATGAGAAGTTACTTGAGGTGTTCGAGGGCCATTTCACCAGCTTGTCCCCAGTCCACCCACACCATGAGTCGCGGACCGCGAAGCGCTGCGCGATTCGCCCGGAGAGACGCATGTCGGATGAGCTGCCCGATGGTGGGAGGGCGCCCGGACTGCCCAGGCGGGAGTTTCTGTGGATAATCGGGGCTGCGGCGGTGCCTGCCGTTCCGGCCGTGAAAAGTGGCGGGCTTGCGGAAAGTATCTTATCAACAGGCTGGCGTCGGCCCCCGGCAGTCGATGTGGTCGAGCTGGACCTCGCCGCCATGAGCGCGGGGCTCGACGCCGGGCGCTGGACATCCGTCGACCTGGTCGAGGGATGCCTGGGTCGGATCGCGGCGCTGGACCGGCAGGGTCCCTCGCTTCACCACATTCTGGAGAGCAACCCCGAGGCCCTGGAAGTTGCCGCGGCCAGGGACCGCGAGCGGTCCCGGGGCGACGTCCGGGGGCCCCTGCACGGTGTCCCGGTGGTGCTCAAGGACAACATCGACACGGCGGATGGGATGTCGACCACGGCGGGCTCCCTCGCCCTGGAGGGCTCGCACGCCACGCGGGATGCCTTTCTGGCGGCGCGGCTCCGGGCCGCCGGGGCGGTGCTGATGGCCAAGGCCAGCATGAGCGAGTGGGCGAACTTCCGGTCGCCCCGCTCGTCCAGCGGCTGGTGCAGCCGCGGGGGACAGGGCCTCAATCCGTATGTCCTGGACCGGACCCCCTGCGGGTCGAGCTCCGGGACCGGGGGCGCGGTTGCCGCCAGCTATGTCGCGGCGGGGGTCGGGACCGAGACCGATGGGTCGGTGACCTGTCCCGCCGCCACGATGGGACTGGTCGGCCTCAAGCCGACGGTGGGGCTGGTCAGCCGGAGTGGGATCATCCCTATTTCGGTCAGTCAGGATACGGCCGGGCCGATCTGCCGGACAGTGACCGACGCGGCCCTGTTGCTCGGCGGCATGGTCGGGGCCGATCCACGGGACCCGATCACCCGTGCCGGCGCGCCCCACCAGCACCGGGACTACACCCGTTTCCTTGACCCCGGCGCCCTGCGGGGCAAGCGGCTCGGGGTCACGCGGAAGGCCTTCACCGGGTACCACCCCGGCACGGACGCGCGGTTCGAGGAGGCGCTGGTGATGCTCCGGGAGCTGGGGGCCACGCTGGTGGACCCCGCCGACCTGCCGCATGCAGAGGACCGGGGCGCCGACGAGTTCCAGGTACTGCTCTATGAGTTCAAGGCCGGGCTCAACGCGTACCTCGCCGGACTCGGGCCCTCCGCGCCGGTCCGCACGCTGGACGACGTGATCGCCTTCAACGAACGGAACCGGGAGCGGGTGATGCCGCACTTCGGCCAGGAGACGCTGATCGAGGCGGCGGCCAAGGGGCCGCTGACCACGCCGGCGTACCGGCGGGCCCTGGCCAACGCCCGGCGGATCTGGCGGTCGGAGGGCATCGACCAGGTGGTCCTGGCACACCGGCTCGACGCCCTGGTGGCCCCGACCGGCAATCCTGCCTGGCCCATCGACCTGGTGAACGGCGATCATTTCACGGGCTCGGTGACCACGCCGGCCGCGGTGGCCGGGTACCCGCACATCACGGTGCCGATGGGGTACGTCGCTGAGCTGCCGGTCGGACTCTCCTTCTTCGGCCGGGCGTGGACCGAGCCGGCCGCTGCTGGGCATGGCCTACGCCTACGAGCAGGCCACCCGGCACCGGCGCCCTCCCCGGTATCTCCTCACCCTCCCGCTGCAATCCGGCAGCGGTGTTCCGACCCCCGGAAACCACTAGATGCTGAACCGAATCACCCTGGCGCTCCTCCTCGTCACTGCCCCGGGCGCCGCTGCCCAGGCAGCGCCCGCCGCCGCGGACTCTGCCCCGAAGCCCTATCGGGCCCGGCTGATCGGCCTGCCGTACGTCAGCTACTCCCCCCAGACCAAGGTCCAGATCGGGGTCGCCGGGGGCTACCAGTTCAAGTGGCCGGGGCAGTCGCTCGCCGTCGCCACGCGTCCCTCCTACCTCGCCGCCAATGTCGCCTACACCACCAAGAAGCAGTGGCTGGCCTTCCTTGGCACCAGTCTGTTCACGCCGCGCAGCGACTGGTGGGTGACCGCCTCGATCGACGCCGGGTACTTCCCGCTCTTCTACTACGGCATCGGGCCCCGGGCGGAGGAGGCCGACTCCAACCTGATGGAGCATCGCTTCCTGCGCCTCGAGGGGCGGGTGCTGCGCCGCCTGGGTGGGCGGCTCTACGTCGGGCCGTATCTGCGGCGGCATACCGCCAGCCATGTCGACTGGCAGTTCCCGGCCGCGATCCCCGCCGGCCTGCCCGGCGGGAAGGGGGGCGTCACGGCGGGTGCCGGCGCCTCGGTGCTGGTCGACGGGCGGAATTCCCAGACCACGCCCACCCGCGGGTACTATCTGCAGGCCGACCTCCTCTGGCACGACCACTTCCTCGGCGGCGACTACCGGTATGGCCGGGTGGTCCTGGACGCCCGCACCTACCTGCCCGTCCGGGCCGGCCGCGACGTGATCGCCCTCTCGGCCTATGGGGAATTCAACGGGGAGGAGGCGCCCATCCAGTCGATGGCGCTCCTGTCGAACAGCAACACCCAGGAGCTGATGCGCGGGGTCTACCTCGGCCGTTTCCGCGACCGGCATGAGGTGGTGACCCAGGCGGACTACCGCGGGCACCTGAAGGGGCGGTTCGGGTACGTGGTCTTCGGCGCCGCGGGCAACGTCTTCGGCAGTCCGGGGAGCGACCTGCTCGACGAGGTCAAGTTCACCTATGGCGCCGGGCTCCGGTTCAACGTGAACCCGGCCGATCCCCTCAACCTCCGGGTGGATTACACCCTCACCTCGTTCGGCGGCGGCGGGATCTCGATCGGGGCGACGGAGGCGTTCTAGGCCCCATGCCGGTGGCGGCCCGGACTGGCACGTGGGACGGGAGGATGGGTAGATTGGGCTGTTCGAAGTAAGTAGATACCGGCCAAGGACATACGATGCCGTCTACCCTAGACCCGTCCCGGCTCGCGGATCCGGCGCTGCGACCCATCGCCGACAAGGTGCTCGATGCGCGGCGCCTCGACGCGGCCGACGCGCGGGTCCTCTACGCCACGACCGACCTGCTCGGCCTCGGGCGGATCGCGGACTTCGCCAACCAGCGACGCAACGGGGACCGGGTCTACTTCTCGGCCAACCAGCACCTCAATCCCACCAACGTCTGCATCCTGCGGAACACCTGTGTGTTCTGCTCCTTTGCGCGGATGCCCAAGGAAGCGGGCGCCTACACCCGCACCCTCGACGAGGTGTACGCGGAGGCGGAGCAGGCGCGCGGCACACCGACCAGCGAGTTCCACATCGTCGGCGGCCTGCATCCCAAGCTCCGGCTCTCGTACTACACGGACATGCTCCGCGGGCTCAAGGAACGCTTCCCGCACATCCACATCAAGGCGCTGACGGCGGTCGAGATCGCGCACCTGGCGCGCATCGAGCAGGCCAGCGTCCGTGATGTGCTGCTGGCGCTCCAGGCGGCGGGGCTCACCAGCCTGCCGGGCGGCGGGGCGGAGGTGTTCTCCACCGCGGTCCGGGCCACCATCGCCGAGCGGAAGCTCACGGGCGAGGAGTGGATCGCGGTGCACCGCGAAGCGCACCAGCTCGGTATCCCGACCAACTGCACCATGCTCTACGGCCACGTGGAGACGGCGGACGACCGGATCGAGCACCTGACCATGCTGCGCTCGCTGCAGGACGAGACCGGTGGCTTCCTGACCTACATCCCGCTGGCGTACCACCCCGACCACAACGAGCTGGGCGAGGAGCTCGGCCGCGTGGGCAGTGCCACCACCGCGTACGAGGACCTCAAGAACATCGCCATCGGGCGCCTGTTCCTGGACAGCATCCCCCATGTGAAGACCCACTGGCCCATGGTGACGCCGTTCCTGTCGCAGGTCGCGCTCAGCTTCGGCTGCGATGACGTCGAGGGGACGGTGGTGTACGAGCGGGTGTATCACGAGGCTGGCGCCCAGACGCAGATGCACATGCAGTACCGGGACCTGGTGGCGCTGATCCGTGGGGCGGGGAAGCGCCCGGTGGAACGCAACAGCCTCTACCAGCCGGTGCGGGAGCAGTTCGACGAGGTCGAGGCCGAGCTGGTGCCGGCATGAGGCTCGGACGCATCCCGTACATCAACTGCTACCCGGTCTACGGGGCCATGGACCGCGGGTTGCTCACGCCCGAGGCCGAGCTGGTGACCGGGACCGCCTCCGACCTGAACGACCTGCTGGCGGCCGGCGAACTGGACCTGAGCGTGATCAGCGCGGTGGAGTATGCCCGCGACGCGGCGGCGTACCACCTGCTCCCGGGCCTGGCCATCAGCTGCGACGGGCCGGTGCACAGCGTCAAGCTCTTCAGCAAGCGCCCGCTGCCGCGGCTCGACGGCGAGACGGTGCTCCGCACCTCATCCTCGCGCACCTCGGTGCTCCTGCTCGAGCTGCTCTGCCGCCACCGCTGGCGGGTGCAGCCGCGCTTCGCCACCGTGCGGGCGGAACCGACGGACCTCGACGCGCTGGCGCAGTTCCCGCACGAGGCGGTGCTGGTGATCGGCGATGCGGCGCTCCTGCTGGCGGCCCGCGAGACCTACCCGGTGCAGGTCGACCTGGGGGAGGCCTGGCACGACTGGACCGGGCTGCCGTTCGTCTTCGCGGTGTGGGCCGCGCGCCGGAGTGCCGACCAGGCGGCGGTGCGGCGGATCCACCAGCAGCTGCTCGCCTCGCGGGCCTGGGGCCTGGAGCACCTGGACCAGCTCGCGGACCAGGCGTGGGCCACGACCGGCATCCCCCGCGACACCTGCCGGGCGTACTTCGACGACCTGGACTACGGCTTCTCCTACCGGCACCTCGCCGGGCTGACCGACTTCTTCCGGCGGCTGGCGGCGGACGGGCTGGTGCCCGACGGCAGCCTCAGCTTCATCACCGCGGCGTAGGGCGCGAGCCCGCGTCGAGACCCGGAACCGGGGCCACTGCATGGACACGATCGATCGCACATCCGGCGAGTTCCGCGAGGCCCTCGAGCTCTACGAGCGGGCCAGCCTGCTCGAGCTGGGTGACCTCGCCGACCGGGCCCGCTGGCGGCACCACCCGGACCCGGTGGTCACCTACATCATCGACCGGAACATCAACTACACCAACGTCTGCGTCGCCGACTGCGGCTTCTGCGCCTTCTACCGGCGGCCGAAGCACGGCGAGGGCTACGTGCTCTCGTTCGAGCAGATCGGGCAGAAGATCGACGAGTGCAAGGACCTGGGCGGGGTGCAGATCCTCATCCAGGGCGGGCACAACCCCTACATCCCATTCGCCTGGTACCTCGACCTGCTGCGCTACATCAAGCAGCACCACCCGATCCACATCCACGGCTTCTCGCCCTCCGAGGTGGTGTTCTTCGCCGAGCGCTTCCGGATGCCGGTCGGTGCGGTCATCCGGGAACTCCGCGCGGCGGGGCTCGACAGCATCCCCGGGGGTGGCGGGGAGATCCTGGTCGACGCGGTGCGCCAGCGGGTGGCGCCCAAGAAGGCCCAGACCGACGCGTGGCTCGGGGTGCAGGAGGAGGCGCACCGCCAGGGGCTGCGCACCTCGGTCAGCATGATGTACGGGATGGGCGAGTCGAACGCCGACCGGATCGAGCACCTCTTCCGGGTGCGCGAGGTGCAGCGGCGCACCGGCGGGTTCACCGCCTTCATCTGCTGGCCGCTGCAGCCGGAGGGGACGCCGGAGCTCTCCGACGTCAAGAAGACGGACGCCGTGACCTACCTGCGGACGCTGGCCATCGCGCGCATCGTGCTCGACAACGTGCCGAGCCTGCAGTCCTCGTGGGTCACGATGGGACACAAGGTGGGGCAGGTCGCCCTGCGCTTCGGCGCCAACGACTACGGCAGCCTGATGATGGAGGAGAACGTGGTCTCCGCGGCGGGGACCACCCACCGCAGCACCATCGCCGAGATGGAACGGGTCATCCGCGACGCCGGTTTCGAGCCGCGCCGGCGGCGGCAGGACTACTCGATGGTGGACGCCCCGGCCGCGGCCGTCGCCTGATGGTGCGCACGGGGATCGGGTACGACTCGCACCGGCTCGAGGCCGGCCGGCCGCTCATCCTCGGCGGCCAGCGGATCCCCTTCGAGAAGGGGCTCGCCGGCCATTCGGACGCCGATGCGGTGGCGCACGCCCTGACCGACGCGATCCTGGGCGCGGCGGCGGCCGGGCGACATCGGCAAGCTCTTTCCCGACACCGATCCCGAATGGAAGGGCGCCGACTCGCTGCAGCTGCTCCGGCAGGCCTGCGAGCTGGTGCGCTATCGCGGGTTCGAGCCGCGCCAGGCAGACATCACGGTGATCGCCGAGCGGCCCAAGCTGGGTGCCTATCTTCCCGCCATGGCGGAGGCCCTCTCCCGGGCCACCGGCATCCCGGTGGCCGCGCTGGGCCTCAAGGCCAAGACCAACGAAGGCATGGGCTTCATCGGCCGAGGCGAGGGCATCGCGGTGATTGCCGTGGCCACGCTGGAGACGAGCTGATGGAGCGGCTCGTGGCGTGGCTCATCGAGCTGCCGCCGCTCACGATCTACCTCGCGCTCGGCCTCTCCACCCTCATCGAGAACATCTTTCCCCCCATGCCGTCCGATGTCGTGACGGCGCTGGGCGGCTTCCTCACCCAGCACACCACGGTGTCCCCCGTGTGGGTGTGGGTCGTGGCCTGGTCGGCCAACATGGGTGGCGCGGTCGCCATGTACCTGCTGGCGCGCCGCCATGGCCGGCGGTTCCTGGTGAGCCCGCTGGGCCGCCGCCTGCTGCCCGCCGAGGCGATCCTGAGCATGGAGCGGGAGTACCTGCGCTTCGGCCTGGCCGGGATCTTCCTGGCGCGGCTCCTGCCGGGCTTCCGCACCTTTCTGGCACCCTTCGTCGGCATCGTCAACCTGCCGCCCCTGCGGGCGCTGATTCCGATGGCGCTCTCCTCGGCGCTCTGGTATGCCGGCCTGGTCTGGGCCGGCATGCGGGTGGGGGAGGAGTGGGCGGCCATCAACGAGTTCATCGGCCACCTGAACCGCACCCTCGCCGTGGTGGCCCTGGTCGTGGGCGGTCTGGTGGGCTGGTGGCTGTGGCGCCGCTCCCGCGCTGCGGGCCCGCGCCGTCGCCGGGTCCTCCGCCTGATCCGCTACGCGATGGGGGAGCAGGCGCCGGATGCCGCGCCACTCCCCGACGGCGACCTGGCCACCCGCGGGGCCGCGGCGCTGCTGCATGAGCTGACACATGCCGACCCCGGGCTCTCCCTGGAGGAGCGCGAGGCGCTCGCCGAGCGGCTCCGGCGCACCTGGGCGGTCGGCACCGCCGAGCTGCGGCACTCCAGCTCCGCCAGCGCCGCCATCACCGACACCGCCGAGCTCGCCTCGATCGTCACGGAGACCTACGACCGCACGCGCCGCATCGCGCTGGCGGAGCGGCTCTATCGCATCGCCATGGGCGACGGCACGCTCAGCCTGCACGAGGAGCGGGTGATGCGGCGGGCCGGCGACCTCCTCGGGCTCGGCGCGGAGGACCTCGCCGAGGCCCGGCGCCTGGCCAGCACGTGAGCCGCGCGGAGGCCGCGGGGCGGGCCTTCCTGCTCGAGCTCTTCCGCGACTACCTGGCGCTCGAGGCCGGGCATAGCGCGAACACGGTGGAGAGCTATCTTCGCGACCTGACGCGGTTCGTGGGATGGCTCGACCAGCGGGGCGTGGCGGGCCCGGCGCTGGTCACCCGGACGCTGGTCCGGGAGTTCATCTTTGCCCTCAAGGACCTGGGGCTCTCGGCCGCGACGATCCGACGGCAGGCCTCCGCCATCCGGACCTACTATGGCTTCCTGATCGCGGAGGGCCGGGTCGAGCAGGATCCGAGCGACCGGCTCGAGATGCCGCGGCGCGGCCGGCGGCTCCCGGACACCCTCTCGGTGGCGGAGATGGAGGCGATGCTGGCGGCCCCAGACGCCGATGCCCCACTGGCCTGGCGGGACCGGGCCCTGCTGGAACTCGGCTACGGCGCCGGGCTCCGGGTGTCCGAACTCTGCGGCCTGACGATGCCGGATCTCCTGCTGGCGGAGGGGCTGGTGCGGGTGCTGGGCAAGGGGTCGAAACAGCGGCTGGTGCCGGTGGGGCGCAGCGTCATCGGCGCCGTGTCGGTGTACCTGCACCAGGTGCGGCCCGGCCTCGACCATGGCGCCAGCCGGGACCGGGTGCTGCTGAATGCCCGCGGGGCGCCGCTCTCCCGCGTTGGCGCCTGGGGCATCGTGAAGCGGCTTGCCCGCGTGGCCGGCATCCGGAAGCGCGTGACCACCCATACGCTGAGGCACAGCTTCGCCACGCACCTGCTCGAGGGGGGGGCCGACCTCCGGGCCGTGCAGGAGATGCTGGGCCACGCGGACCTGTCTACCACCCAGATCTACACCCACGTTGATCGCGAATACCTCCGGTCGATTCACCGCCAGTTCCATCCCCGTGGCTGATCGCCGCGGGGCCGCGCTGCTGCTGCTGGCGCTCATGGGGTGCGCCCACTACACGCCGCGTCCCCTCGACGCGCCCAACGCCGCCGCCTGGGAGGCCGCACGGCTCGACGCCCCGGCGGTGCTGGCCGCGCTGGATTCCGTCGGCGCGGCGCCGGGCGCTGGGCGCTGGCGTGGCATCGACGTGGCCCGGGCCGCCTGGCTCCGTTCGCCCGCGCGGCGCCGCGCCGACGCCGAGGTCGAGGCGGCCCGCGCCGCGCTGCGAACCGCGGGCGCCAGGCCCGCGCCGGGGATTGCCACGGAATCCGAATTCGCCTTCAGCGGCCGTGACGGCAGCTCGCGCTGGGGCCTCGCGCTCACCGGGCTCTTCCGGGTCGAACTCGGCGGCAAGCGCGGGGCCCGGCAGGCCCGGGCGGAGGCAGCCGTCCTCTCGGCCGTTGCCCGCGGACGGGCCGAGGGCTGGGAGCTCGAGGGGAGCGTGCGCCGGGAGGCGCGGGCGCTCGCGGCGCTCGAGGGTGCGGCCGCGGCCGCGCAGGTGCTCCGGGGCGCGCTCGATTCGGTCCGGGACCTCGCCGAGGCCAGGTACGCAGACGGCGCGCTCGGGACCATCGAGCTGGCCCGGCTGCGCGCCGACCGCGCGACGGCGGGCCAGGAGGAGGCTCGCCTCGCCCGCAGGCGCGGGGAGCAGCGGGCCGTGCTCGCGGCGGAGGCGGGGGTTCCCGAGGAGGCGTTGCGGGCGCTCGGCCCGCTGCTGACGGATGCGTCACGCTGCCCGGACGATGCGGCGCGTCCTGCGTTGCTGGCGGGCGCCCTCGAGCGGCGCTGGGACCTCCGGGTGGCGCTGGCTGCCTATCAGGAGGCCGAGGCCGACCTGCGGGGCCAGGTGGCCCGGAGCTGGCCCGACCTCGACCTGGGTCCGGGGCTGTTCTTCGACCACGGCGTGGGCAAGTGGACGCTGGCGCTCGGGCTCCCGGACCTCCTCCTGCACGGCAACCGGGGACCCATCGGGGAGGCCCTCGCGGCGCGAGACGTGGCCGCTGCGCGAGTGGAGGAAGTATCGGCCGGCGTACTCACCGAGGTGGATGCGGCGCTTGGCGCCTGCCGCGCGGTCGCGCGCGAGCGCGCCGCCTTCGACCCGGCCGCCGCGGCGGCGCGCCTTGCGGCGATGGAAGCCGCGTGGCGACGGGGCGAGATCGGCCGGCTGGAGGTGGCCCTCGCGCGCGCCGACCTGGCGCGCCTGGAGCAGCAGGCGGTGGAACTGGAGGGCGCCGAGGCCGGCGCGGCGGATGAACTGGCATGGCGGGCCGGCGCTGACGCGCTGCCCGAACGCTGAGACGGAGGCGGGACAATGCGGAGATCGCCGGGCAGGGCGATCCTCCCCGCGCTGCTCGTGGTCGCGCTGGCGTGCGCCGGCGGGGCGGGCCACGACGAGGCGGAGGCGCAGGACCAGGAGGCGGAGCCGGCGGCGCTGGTGCCGGTGGGGGAAGGCGCCGGCCTCGCGCTCGACAGCGCCCTGCGGGAACGCATGGGCATCCGCCTGACCACGCTCGCTCGCGCCGCCGTCCGGCCCGAACGCGAAGTACCGGCCTTCGTGGTGGACGATCCGGGCGCCACCACGACCGTCCGCGCGGCGGTGGGCGGGCGGCTGCTCCCCGCCGGCGACGGCCCGTGGCCCCGCATCGGGGAGCTGCTCTCCGCCGACGAATTGATCGCCGTGGTCGGCGATGCGCGACCGATCGCCGTCCCGCGGGGGGGCACCGTCACCCGGCTCCTGGCCCAGCCCGGTGAACTGGTGCAGGCGGGACAGCCGCTGCTGGAGCTGGTGGACTACGGGCATCCCCTGGCCCAGGTGGCGTGGGCGGGCGAGGGCGCGCCGCCCGCGCGCCTGGCGTTCGCGCTCACCCCCGGCAGCACCCGGATCGCCGGAGGGCTGGCGGGCGCGGCCCCGACGGCCGACCCGCTCACCCGCCTCCCCGCGTATCACTACCGCCTGGCGGGCGCCGCCGGTCTTCGGCCCGGCGTGCTGCTGACGGGCTACCTCCCTGATCCCGACGCCCCGTCAGGGGCCGTGCTGGTGCCGGACGACGCGGTGGTGCAGTGGGACGCGCTCGCGTGGGTGTATGTCGAACGGGCGCCGGGGCGGTTCCTCCGCGTGCACGTGGCCACCACGCACCCCGTGCCCGGCGGCTGGCTGGTGACTGAAGGCGCGGTCCCCGGTGACCGCGTGGTCAGCCGCGGGGCGGGGCAGCTCCTCTCGGAGGAGTTCCGCGCCCGGATCACCGTGGGCGAGGAAGTCGGCGAATGAGCGTCGGGGCCACCGGATGCTGAACGGACTGGTCCGGTTCTCGGTCCGGCGTCCCGGAGTGGTGATCGGGCTGGCGGCGACGCTCGTGGCCTACGGCCTGACGATCGTCGCCCGCGCCCGGCTCGACGTGTTCCCGGAATTCGCGCCGCCCCAGGTCTCGATCCAGACGGAGGCGCCCGGCTTCTCGCCCGATCAGGTCGAGGTGCTGGTCACCAAGCCGATCGAGGACGCCATCAATGGCGTCAACGGCGTGGCGGTCCTCCGCTCGCAGTCGATCCAGGGGCTCTCGGTGATCACGGCGGTGCTGGAGCGCGGGGTCGAGGTGCGCGAGGCCCGACAGCTTCTCGCCGAGCGGCTCGGCGCGCTCGGCGGCCGGCTCCCCGCGGCCGTCGAGGCCCCCGTCCTCTCTCCCCTCACCTCGTCCTCCAGCACGGTGCTCATGGTGGGGTTCACCTCCGAGCACCGCTCGGCGATGGACCAGCGCACCTTCGTGGACTGGGTGGTCAAGCCGCGGCTGCTGGCCACGCCGGGCGTGGCCAAGGTGGCGATCTTCGGGGGGGAGGTGCGCCAGCTGCAGGTGCAGGTCGACCCGGCGCGCCTGGCACGGCTGGGGCTCTCCCTGGCGGACGTGGTGGACGCGGCCGGACGCGCCACCGGGGTGCGCGGGGCCGGGGTGCTCGACGATCCCAACCAGCGGATCGTGGTGCGCACCGAGGGCCAGCTGGCCACGCCCGCCGCGCTGGGCCAGAGCGTCGTCCGGGCCTCCGGCGGCGGGAGCATCCGGCTCCGCGACGTGGCCACGGTCCGCGAGGGCGCGGAGCCCAAGTTCGGGGACGGGAGCATCAACGGCGGGCCGGGGATCGTGGTGGTGGTTTCCGGGCAGCTGGGCTCCAATACCAAGGAGGTGGCGATCGCGGTGGAGCGGGTCCTCGCCGACCTGGCGCCCACCATCGCGGCGGAGCAGCTCACCTTCCACCCCGACCTGTTCCGGCCCGCCTCGTTCATCGACCTGGCGGTGCGGAACATCACCGTGGCGCTGCTGGTGGGCGGCGTCCTCGTGTCCGTGGTGCTGCTGCTGTTCCTGTTCGACCTGCGCGCCGCCGCGATCTCGCTGTCGGCCATCCCGCTCTCCCTGCTCGCGGCCATCATCGTCCTCGACCGCTTCGGCTACAGCCTCAATACGCTCACCCTCGGCGGGCTGGCGATCGCGCTCGGCGAGGTGGTCGATGACGCCATCATCGATGTCGAGAACATCGCCCGGCGCCTGCGGGAGAATCGCCGGCTGCCCGAGCCACGGGCGGTGATGGCGGTGGTGCGCGACGCCTCGATCGAAGTGCGCCACAGCGTGGTCTATGCCACCTTCGTGGTGGCCCTCGTCTTCGCCCCGGTGCTCACCATGAGCGGGGTGCAGGGGGCGCTGTTCCTTCCGCTCGGCGTGGCCTACATCCTGGCGACCCTCGCCTCGCTCGCGGTGGCGCTGACCGTGACGCCCGCGCTCACCCTGGTGCTCCTCGGCCGGCGGGACGGCGCCGCGCCCGAGCCGGGACTCCTCCGTGCCCTCCGGACGGGCTACGAGCGCCTGCTTGGCACGCTGCTGCCACGACCGCGGCTGGTGGCGGCTGGTGCCGTGGCCGTCTGCGCCGGCGCCGTGGCGGTGCTGCCGTTCTTCGGCTCATCGTTCCTGCCGGATTTCCGCGAAGGCCATTACGTGGTGCACATGGCGGCCGTCCCGGGCGCCTCGCTGGAGGAATCGGTGCGCCTGGGCCGGATGGTCAGTCAGGCGATCGCCCGGGACCCGCGCGTGCTCGCCGTGGCCCAGCGCGCCGGCCGGGCCGAGCTCTCCGAGGACACCTGGGGCACGCACTACAGTGAGATCGAGGTGGAGCTCAAGCCGCTCGAGGGCATCGAGGCGCGGACGGTCCAGGACAGCCTGCGCGCCCACTTGCGCGGGTTTCCCGGCGTCAGCTTCGCCATCCGGGGCTTCCTCACCGAGCGGATCGAGGAGACGCTCACCGGGTCCACGGCCCAGATCGTGGTCCGCATCTTCGGGGAGGATCTCGACAGCCTGGATGCGGCGGCGCGACGGGTGGCCGGGCTAGCCCGGGGGATCCCCGGCGCGGTGGATGTGCAGTACGAGCCGCCCGCCGTGGTGCCCGAGGTGACCGTCCGATTGCGGCCGGCCGCGCTCGCGCGGGCCGGCCTGGCCGGCGACGACGTGCTGCGCGACGTCGAAACCGCCACCCGCGGCGCCCGGGTGGGGCAGGTCTACGACGGGGCGCGGGCCACCGACGTCGTCGTGATCCTCGAGGCGGCCGCCCGGGCGCGTCCCGAGGATCTCGGCGCGCTCCCGCTCCGCGGGGATGATGGGCGGCTCACCACGCTCGCCCGGGTGGCCGACATCGGTCGCTCCACGGGGCGGTACCTCATCGCGCACCAGGGCACCCGGAGGGTCCAGACCGTCACCGCCAATACCCGGGGACGGGACGTCGCCGACTTCGCCCGCGAACTCGAGACCCGGCTTGCCGCTCCCGGCCTGCTGCCCCCGGGCAGCTACGCCGAACTGGCGGGCACGGCCACCGCCCAGCGGGAGGCCGAGCGCGAGCTGCTGGTCCACAGCCTGCTGGCGGGCGCGGTGATCTTCCTGCTGCTCTGGCTCGCGTTCGCGGAGCCGGGCCGCCTGCTCCTCGTCCTCGCCAACCTGCCGTTCTCCCTGGTGGGCGGGGTGGCCGCGGTGGCCCTCTCGGGTGCCACGCTGTCCCTCGGCTCGCTGGTGGGGTTCGTCACGCTCTTCGGGATCGCCACGCGCAACGCCGTGATGCTGGTATCGCACTACGACCACCTGGTGCGCCTCGAAGGGGAGCGCTGGGAGGCGGCGACCGCGCTACGCGGCGCGAGTGAGCGCCTGGGGCCGATCCTCATGACGGCCACCGTCACCGGGCTGGCGCTGCTACCCCTCGCGCTTGGCAGTGGCGACCCCGGCCGGGAGATCGAGGGCCCCATGGCCATCGTCATCCTGGGCGGCCTCGTCACCTCGACCGTGTTGTCGCTGTTCGTGCTGCCCACGCTGGCGCTGCGCTACGTGCGGTTCCGCGGGGACTGAGCGGCCGCGCGCCAGGAGCCAGCGGATGTGGGACCGCTGCAGGTGGTAGATCCCGCCCCCGTAGACCGCCGTCGCCGCCGCCAGCGCGGCCCGCAGCAGGCTCCCGCCGGGACCCTGGTGCACGGCGGAAAGCACCTCGAGTCCCATCGCCACCGCCCCGCCCGTTCCGGCCAGCGCGCCGAGCGAGGACCGGAAGGGCCCCTCCCGACGGCCGCGTGCCTCCGCCACGGCGTAGCCCAGCACGGTGAACGCCGCGAGGTGCTCCAGGGTCCGGAGGATCTCGCGCGTACCGGTGGCCCCCCAGACATGGCCGAAGCCGAGGCTGGCGTGCCAGGATCCCAGCGCCGACCACGGAGGCCAGCTCACCTGCAGCAGCAGGTAGAGCGCAAGCACCGGTGTCACGCGCCGGAGGGTCTCCGCCTCGAAGCGTCGCTCGAGGGCATTGGCCGGGCGGCGTTCGGCGCCCCAGACCCAGGTGGCGCCCGCGATCACGGCGCTGCCGCCGGCCACCGCCAGGGGCGCGGTGGCCAGCCCGGCTACCGCGCCCACCAGGAACCACGCCCCGGCGCCCAGGGCCACACGCCCCAGCGGGAGCGCGTCCGCGGGACCGAGGCGGTGACGGTAGACGGCCCCAAGCACCTGTGCCCCCGCGAGCCCCAGCAGCCCCGCCAGCAGCAGGCGGTGCGGTTCCCCGGTGGCCGCCAGCCCGCTCACCCACAGCAGCGGGACCAGGAGGTACACCAGCCCCATCAGCGGCAGCTCCAGCGCGAGCGCGCCGATCAGGGCCGGCGTCACCTGGATCCGGCGCCGGAGCGCGCCGGCGCTGAGCCCCCCGAGCCACGCGCCGAGCCCGTTGGTGCACACGTCGAAGGGCGAGGGAAAGCGGCTGGGCAGGAAGAGCTGCGCCGCCTCGACCGCGGCGCTCAGCGCGAGCCCGAGCAGCAGCGGCCGGCGGGCGAGCGGGTCTTCCACGGTCAGGGTCAGCTGGGCCAGGAATCCGAGGGGGATGAACATCCCCACATTGGCCACGGCATCCGCGAGGTCCGCCTTCCAGGAGAGGTGGAATGAGGCGGGCATGCCGAAGTCAAACGGCACCAGCGTGACGATCACCACCACGCCCAGCAGGTACCCGAGGAACGCCCGGGCCAGCCGCGCACCGGTCGTGCCGTTCACCGACGGCACACGGGCGCCGCGCCACGACGGGGACGCCGGCCGCGGGGTAGAGGAAGGTGCGCTGTCCTGGGGTACACGGGTCGCCTGGCTCCGGGGTGCCAGTGGGAGGTGTTGCTGAGGGTTGGTCTATCGGGAGGTATCGGCCGTGCGGCCCGGAACCTGAGCGCGACGCGCCGGCCTAGTCGTCGGCGTCACGGGCTCCCGCCTCGAGGCGGTCGCCCAGCCAGTCCACCAGGAGGAAGGCTTCGAGCAGCAGGGCCGCCGCCGCCACCGCGCCGGCCGGGAGCGCCGCCCAGGGCCCGATGCGCCCGTGGAGCAGGTAGCCGATCCCGCCCCCGAGCGCAGCGGGCCCGACGAGGAACAGCAGGAGCAGCAGGAAGGAGACCCCCGCGGTGAGCAGGTGCTGCCCCATCTGCTCGATGCCGCCGGGGCGGATCTCGGTGCGCACCCATGCCGGGTACAGGAGGGCGCCCCCGTTCTGGATGCCGAGGGACACGATGTTGATGCCGGCCAGCACCGCGAGGGCCGGAACCGTGAGCAGCACCAACTGCGAAGCGGGGAGCGGCAGCCGGTCCTGCGCCAGCAGCGCCCCCAGGCCGACGCCGCCCAGGACCAGCTGGAGCGCGGTCAGGACCGAGGCTGAGGAGAGGATCATCCCCGTCATGATCTGCCGGCCGGGGAGTGGCCAGGAGCGGATCAGGTCGAGGTGCTCGACCTCACCACGCAGGTCCACCCGGACCCACTGGGGGCCGAGCAGGGTCAGCATGCCCGCCCAGGAGAGCGCGAGCACGCCGACGAAGCCCAGCATGTTGCCGCTCTCCTCGCCGACCACACCGCCCACCACGACGATGCCGACCAGCAGGAGCAGGAGCGTGAGCAGGGACGCGGGGCTCGTGGTGCGCAGCAGCCGGGTGAGGTTCTTCCACATGATGGCCAGCACCGGCGAGCCCGTGGCGCCCAGCGGCAGTCGGCGACGGTGGGCCTCGGGACGGAGCGGCGCGACCGTCCCTTGCCGCCGCCAGCGTGAGAGCAGTTCCGCGCGACGCGCGCTCGCCTCGATGGCCGCTTCCTCGAAGCTGCGGTCCGCCCGCAGGATCCATAGTACGTGCAACCCCACCACGAGGAGCCCCGCCGGCAGCGCCCGCGCGAACGCCCAGCCCGATTCCGCCGCGAGCGGCCCGAGCGGCAGCCGGAAGGGCCACACCAGCCACGAGAGCGGGGCCGTCCCGGCGAGCGTCAGGAGCCACTCGAGCGGATTCCCGTTGGGCGGTGCGAGCTGCCGTGCGGTGACCACGCCCACGCCGACAAGCAGGCCCGCCACCACCACCGTGGGCCAGGTCCGCCGCCACCCCGCGCGGCCATGCACGAGCAGGCTGTCCCGGGTGAGGGCCGTCCCCAGCCGGTGCAGGGAGAGGGTAGTGAAGAAGATCCACAGCCCGGCCATGTGGAGCAGCGGGTGGGCGCCGTCGGCCCGGCGCCAGAACAGCATGGTCCAGAGCAGCACGTTGAAGAGGACGAGCACCTGGTTGCGTCCCAGCTTGTAGGCCAGGAGCGCCGCGCGGGACAGCGGGGCGGGGAAGAGGAACTGGACCTCCGCGGGCGCGAAGGCCAGGGCGCTCCGGTCGGCGCCGAGCAGCCACCACTTGGCCACCAGTACCAGCAGGAACAGCGTCCCCCCGCCCGCCACGGCGCGGGTGGCCAGCCCGCCCCCGGGCCCCGCCCGCTGGCCGAAGAGCACCAGGCCCAGGTAGGCCACGCCCACCAGCACCGCGAGCGCGTAGCGGGGGCTGCGGAGCTGGCGCAGCAGCCGGCGGCCGCGGTTCCAGGCGGTGCAGCGCAGCAGGTAGAGCGCGGCATCCGTCACGCCGACGGCGGCTCCCCGTGCCCGGTGAGGGAAAGGAAGAGGTCTTCCAGGCCACGCCCGCTGAACTCCGGGCGCCCCGCGGCAATCTCCGCCACGGTGCCCATGGCCACGCGCTGCCCGTTCTGGATGATCAGCACCCGGGTGCAGAGCTCCTCGACCAGCGGGAGCAGGTGCGAGCTCAGGATGACCGCCGCCCCCGACTCCGCCCGGGCCGCGATCGTGCGCTTCATCCGCCGGATGCCCACCGGATCGAGCCCGGTCAGCGGTTCGTCGAGGATCAGCACCCGCGGCTGGTGGATCAGCCCGCACGCGATCGCCAGCTTCTGGCGCATGCCGCGCGACAACTCACTGGCCAGGCTGTCGGCCTTGTCCGACAGCTCCAGTTCCTCCAGCAGTTCCGGGGCACGCCCCACCGCCTCGGGCTGGCGGTACAGCCGCGCCACGAAGCCCAGGTGCTCCAGGACGGTCAGGTAGTCGAACAGCTGGGGCTCATCGGGGATGAAGGCGAGTGCCGCCTTGGCGGCGACCGGGGCGTGCGCGAGGTTGTGGCCGGCGATCCGGATCTGGCCCTGGGTCGGCGGGATGATCCCTGCCAGGCTGCGGAGGGTGGTGGTCTTCCCGGCGCCATTGGGACCCACCAGGCCGAGGATCTCCCCGGCCGGGACGTGAAAGGAGAGCCCTTGCACCGCCGTGAGGGCCCCATACACCTTCGTGAGGTCTTGGACGTCGATCACTGCCGGTCTCCCGCCCGATTCCGCTGAAACCAACACTCGGGCTCGCGCGTCTCTAGATGAAACACCCAACCCGCTCGGGGTCGGGACCCGGGGAGCAGGATATGCGAAACTACTGGATCAGGATCCTCGCCGGCGCCGTGGGCATCTTCGCCATCGGCATGGCGCTCATCACCGGCTTCCGGGCGATGAAGTCCAAGGTCACCACCACCTTCAACAGCACCGACCCGATCCCCATCCCGCTGGTCGGGCTGTTGCCGTTCCGGCTCGACGACGCGAAGCTCGGCAGCCTCAGCCGGGTGGAGTTCCTCCGGCACGATCCGGAACACCTCTCCGGCGTGCGCGTCCTCGTGAAGCTGGCCGATTCCGTCGGACCGGACCGGCTCCGCGAGTGCGTGCTGGTGGTCGATGACGTCGAGCGGATCAATGACCGGACGACGTTCCGGTGTGCCCCGATCGGCGGGATACCGGCCGGGGCCGAGGAGTTCGGCACGGTTCGGGTGCAGGGGATGCCGGACAGCTTCCCGCTCTTCCTGCCCACCAAGGTGGTCGCCGACCTGCGGCGCACCGAGATCCGGCTGGACCACAACGGCCTGCACGTGAACAGTATCCCCGACCCCGTCCACGCGGCCATGGAGGCCAAGGCCGATTCCCTGCGGGAGGCCCTGGGCGATCGGATCGAGGCCCGGTCCGACTCGGTGGATGACCTGCGCTCCCGCGCCGACGAGCTCGAGGACTCCTCCGCCCGCCTCGGCGCCGCGCAGCGGCGGGTTGTGGAGCGCCAGGCCGACTCCGCGCGGACTGCCATGCGGGCCATGATCGACCGGATGAAGGCGGATGAGGCACGGTTGGGGGCGGTCGAGCGCATGGGCGAGTTCTCCCCGGAGCAGGTGGATTCGCTGGCCCGGATGGGTCGGCGGATCGCGGACTCGGTGCTGGGTGAGGTCGCCCGGCAGCTGCAGCAGGCGCGGCTCCAGGTCGAGGGGCAGGGCGCCGCAGCCACCGGCACGGGGGCGCCCGCGGTGCCCCGGGTCAGCGTTGAAGCCCCGCCGCCCCCTCCGCGACCCTGACCGAGGCGCCGGCATGCTCCTGGTACTCGACAACTATGACAGCTTCACCTACAACCTGGTCCAGTATGTGGGGGAACTCGGGGCGGAGCCGGTCGTTTACCGCAACGATGCCCTCACGGTGGACCAGGCCCTCGCGCTAGGCCCCGAGGCGATCATCATCTCGCCCGGTCCCGGCGAGCCCCGCGACGCCGGGATCTCGATCCCCCTGATCCGGGCAGCCGCGGGCCGTGTGCCCCTCCTCGGCGTCTGCCTGGGGCACCAGGCCATGGGGGAGGCGTATGGTGGTCGGGTGGTCCGTGCCGGGCGGCTCATGCACGGCAAGACCACCCAGGTGACCCACCTCGGGGAGGGACTCTTCCGCGGCCTGCCGAATCCCCTGACGGTTATGCGCTACCACTCCCTGGTCGTCGCCGCCGAGGATTTCCCGGCCGAGCTCGAAATGACGGCGTGGTCCATGGATCGGCCGCGGGGGCAGGAGGTCATGGCGCTCCGGCACCGGACCCACCCCCAGTTCGGGGTCCAATTCCACCCGGAGTCGATTGCCACGGAGGCCGGGCGGGAGCTCCTGTCCAACTTCCTGCGGCTGGCCGCCGCCTGGCGTACAGACCGGGTGGCCGCAATCGCCTAACCACTTGACGGATAATCAGCTAGGCACTACGACCTGGCCCCCCGAGCCGCCCGGCACGACTTTTGACAGGACCGGGCGGCTTTATTACGTTCGGAAATGCGCGTCCTCGGTGTCATCCCGGCCAGGCTCGGCTCGACCCGCATCCCCCACAAACCGCTGCAGCCCCTGGCCGGCGAGCCCTTGGTGACCCGCGTGATCCAGCGTGTGCAGCGTCTCGGGTTGGTGGACGAGCTCGTGGTGGCCACGGATTCCACCATGGTGGCGCGGGTGGTGGAGCTGGCCGGCATCCGCGCGGTGCTGACCCGGCCCGAGCATGAGAGCGGCACGGATCGGGTGGCCGAGGTGGCCGCCCGGCCCGAGTTCGGCGGCCATGACGTGGTGATCAACATCCAGGGCGATGAGCCCTTCCTGCCCGCGGCGGCGCTGCGGGGGGCCCTGGAACGGGTGACGGTCGACGGGGACGACGTCGGGACGGCCGCGGCCCCGCTGGCGCCGGAAGACGTGGCCGACGCGGCCCGGGTAAAGGTGGTGACCGATCACCGCGGCCGCGCGCTCTACTTTTCCCGGGCCCCGATCCCATACCGGCGCGATCCGGGGGGGCCCTGCCGGGACCTCTACTGGCAGCACGTCGGGGTCTACGCCTACCGGCGGGCCGCGCTGGCGCGGTGGGTGGGGTTGCCGCCGGCCCAGGCGGAGCTGGCGGAGCGGCTGGAGCAGCTCCGGGCGCTGCACCATGGGATGACGGTCGGAGTGGCACGGCTCGAACAGCCCGCGCGGCCGGGGGTCGACACCCCCGAGGACCTGCGCCGCGCGGAGGCATACTGGCTCGCTCAGGAGGAGGACCAATGACCAACGGCACCACCAGCACCAAGTACATCTTCGTGACCGGCGGGGTGGTCTCCTCCCTCGGCAAGGGCATCGCGGCGGCCTCGCTCGGGCGGCTCCTGGTGGAGCGCGGGCTGACCGTCACCATGCAGAAGTTCGACCCGTACATCAACGTCGATCCGGGTACGATGTCGCCGTTCCAGCACGGCGAGGTCTACGTCACCGACGACGGCGCCGAGACCGACCTCGACCTCGGCCACTACGAGCGCTACATCGACCGCTCGCTCTCCCAGCAGAACAACATTACCACCGGCCGCATCTACCAGAACGTCATCGGCAAGGAACGCCGCGGCGAGTATCTCGGCTCCACCGTGCAGGTCATCCCCCACATCACCGACGAGATCAAGAACGCCATCCGCCGCCCCGCGCCGGGGCACGACGTGGTGATCACCGAGATCGGCGGCACGGTCGGCGACATCGAGTCCCTGCCGTTCCTCGAGGCCATCCGCCAGTTCCGGCAGGAGGTCGGGCGGGACAACGCGCTGTTCCTGCACCTGACCCTGGTGCCCTACATCGCCGCGGCGGGGGAGCTCAAGACCAAGCCCACCCAGCACTCGGTGCGCGACCTCATGCAGATCGGGATCCAGCCCGACATCCTCATCTGCCGCAGCGAGCAGCCGATCAGTCCCGAGATCAAGCGGAAGATCGCCGGGTTCTGCAACGTCGACTTCGAGTGCGTGATCGAGAGCCCCGACGTCAAGTCCATCTACGAGATCCCGGTGCGTTTCCGGGAGCAGGGCTTCGACCGCGTGGTCTGCGAGCGGCTGCGGCTGGAGACCCGGGAGCCGGACCTCACCAGCTGGAAGGCGATGGTCGAGAAGATCCTGCGGCCCAGGCACGCGGTGCGCATCGCGGTGGTGGGCAAGTACACCGACCTGCACGACGCGTACAAGTCGGTCCAGGAGGCGCTCATCCACGGGGGCATCGCCAGCGATGCCGGGGTGGCCATCGACTGGCTCTCCAGTGACCAGTTCACCAGCCAGGAGGCGGCCGGCCGCCTGCTGGAGCAGTACGACGGCCTCCTCGTGCCCGGCGGCTTCGGCATCCGGGGCATCGAGGGGATGATCGAGGCGATCCGCTGGGCCCGGGAACACCAGCTGCCGTTCTTCGGCATCTGCCTCGGGCTGCAGGTCGCCATCATCGAGTTCGCCCGCCACGTCTGCGACATGCCCAACACCACCAGCACCGAGTTCGAGCCCGAGTGCGAGGCGCCGGTGATCGCCCTTATGGCCAACCAGCGCGAGGTGAAGGACATGGGCGGCACCATGCGGCTCGGCGCCTACGCCGCCAAGCTGCGGGACAAGTCCCGCGCCGCCCAGGCCTACGGCACGCTGCAGATCAGCGAGCGGCACCGGCACCGCTGGGAGGTGAACAACGCCTACCGCGACGTGCTGGCCGAGCATGGCCTGCGGCTGTCGGGGCAGTCGCCCGACGGGGGGCTGGTCGAGATCATCGAGCTGCCCGACCACCCCTGGTTCCTGGGCTGCCAGTTCCACCCCGAGCTCAAGTCCCGGCCCACCCGCCCGCATCCGCTCTTCGCGGCCTTCATCGCGGCCGCGCTGGAGCGGCGCCAGCGACCTCCCGCCGCGGCGCGGCCCGCCGTGGCCGCGGCCAGCCGCTGAGATGCCCTGGACCTTTCGCGGGGCGCCGTTGCTGGTGGCCGGCCCCTGCGTGGTCGAGCCGGGCGACATCATGCCCCGCGTGGCGGAACGGCTGGCGGGGCTCGGCGTCCGGCTCGGCATCCCGGTCTGCTTCAAGGCCAGCGTGGACAAGGCCAACCGCGCCCGGGGCGACGCGCCCCGCGGGCCGGGGTTCGAGGCGGGCTTACGGTTGCTCGAGCGGGTCCGGCGGGAAAGCGGGTTGCCGGTCCTGACCGATATTCACGAGCCGGGCCAGGCGGCCCTCGCCGCCGAGGTGGCCGACGCCCTGCAGGTCCCGGCCTTTCTCTGCCGCCAGACCGACCTGCTCGTGGCCGCGGGTCGCACAGGGCGGCCGGTGAACATCAAGAAGGGGCAGTGGATGGCCCCCGAGGCGATGGCCGGGGCGGCCGAGAAGGTGCGCGCGGCCGGGGGGATGGACCTCGCCGTGACTGAACGGGGGACCAGTTTCGGGTACGGGGACCTCGTGGTGGACATGCGGAGCTTCGCCCGGTTGCGCGAGGCCTGCCTGGCGCCGGTCCTCTTCGACGCCACCCACGCCGTGCAGCAGCCGGGGCAGGGCGCGGGTGGGGCCACCGGCGGACAGCGCGAGCACATTCCCGCCCTGCTGCTGGCCGCCGCCGCGGCCGGCGCGGATGGGTTCTTCCTCGAGACGCATCCGGCCCCGGATCGCGCGCCGAGCGATGGGGCCACCCAGTGGCCGCTGGACCAGCTGGAGCCGCTGGTGGAACGCGCCCTCGACGTGTGGCACGCCGCCCGGGTGGGGCGGGGCGCCACCGCCTCGGGCCGCCGGGGGCCGGAGTGATCGACGGCGCGGTCGCCGGCCGCATCAAGCTGCTCGGCCTGGACGTCGATGGCGTGATCACCAACAACGCCATCTACCTCGGGCTGGTGGAGGGCCAGCGGATCGAGTTCAAGCAGTTCGACATCCAGGATGGGCTGGCCATGGGCCTGGCCCGCCGGATGGGGCTGCTGGTGGCGTGGGTGAGCGGTCGCTATTCCGATGCCACCACGCTCCGGGCCACCGAGCTCCGGGTCGACGAGGTGATCCAGGACAAGGGCGCCCGCAAGGTGCCGGCGATGACGGAGATGCTGCTTCGGCGCGGCATCGGCTGGGACGAGGTGGCGTTCCTGGGCGATGACCTGGCCGATATCCCGGTGCTGCGGCGGGTCGGACTGCCGCTGGCGGTGGCCAACGCGGTGGATGAAGTGAAGCGCCTCGCGGCCTGTACCACCCGTGCCAGCGGCGGCGCCGGCGCGGTGCGGGAGGCGATCGAGCTGCTCCTGCGAGCCCAGGGGCGCTGGGACGACGCGGTGCGGGTCTATCTCGAGGACCGGGGAGAACAGGCATGAGGCGTGATGGGGTCGCGTGGCTGGGGCTGCTGCTCGGCGTGGGGGGCCTGGCGGCCTGCTCCGATGAGGGCGTGAAGCCGACGGTCACCGTCACCGCGGCCGACACCGCCGACCAGGTGCTGACCCGGATGGAGCACCTCATCACCACCGATGGGGTGCGGCGCACCCGCGTGCTGGCCGACACCGCCTACATCTACGAACCGACCCAGCTGGCGCGGCTCAAGCAGGTCACGGTGACGTTCTTCGATGCCAACGGCCTGGAGCGGTCCACGGTGACGGCCGATTCCGGCCTGTACCAGATGCGCGACGGTTCGATGACGGCGTGGGAGCATGTGGTGGGCAAGACCCCGGACGGCAAGCGGCTGACCAGCAACGAACTGCGCTACGACGCCCGCAGCCGGGAGATCTCCTCCACCAAGCCATTTGTGTTCGACCGCCCGGGGCAGCACCTGGAGGGCAATGGCTTCGTGAGCGATCCCGACTTTGCCAACGTGCGCGCCCAGCAGCCGCGGGCCCACCAGCTGCCCGGCCAGGACGGCGCTCCCGCGGGCGGCGGCATCCGCCTGCCGGGGCAGGACTGACCCGCATGCGGCACGGCGCGCCCCTCCTGCTCCTCCTGGCCCTGCCGCTCGCCGGGCAGGCCCGGCCGGCCCCGCGGAGCGGGGGGTGCAGCTTCTCGCTCGACTACGTGGGCGGGGTGGGCACGCAGCAGGTGTTCGGCGCCGACACCAACTACTACGCCGGCGGCGGCGTCCGGATCAGCTGCACGGGGACGCCGGTCCGCATGGCCAGCGACTCGGTTGCGTTCTACGGCCGGGGGCGCAACACGATGGTGGTGTTCGTGGGCCGCGTGAAGTACCGCGACTCGCTGATCACCCAGGACGCCGACCTCGGCACCTACTACAAGAACGGCGAGCGGTGGGAAGCCCGTGGCAACGTCGTGACCGAGAACCTGCAGAATGGTTCCACGCTTCGGGGCCCGTCACTGGACTACCTCCGCACCATGGCCGGGGTCCGGGATACCGCGGAGCTGTTCGCCATCGGGCGGCCCGTGATCCACTCCGTGACCACCGATTCCACCGGCGCGCGAGGCGAGCCCTACGTGGTCGTCGGGGACCGGGTGCGGATGAAGGGCAACGACCGGCTGTGGGCCGGGGGCCGGGTCACCGTGGATCGCAGCGACTTCGCCGCCCGGGGCGACTCGCTCTTCCTCGACACCGGACCAGGAAACCACGGGTTGCTGCTCGGGACCCCCTCGATGCATGGGCTCGGCCGCGATTCGTTCGAACTGACCGGCCGGCGCATCGAGCTGACGCTCGACGGTCAGGCCATCACCTACGTCACGGCGGTGGACAGCGGCCACGCGGTGAGCGCCGACCTGGACCTGGTGGCCGACACCATCGGCCTCGATCTGGAGGCGGAGCAACTGGTCCAGACGCTGGCGTGGGGGCATGGGCTCCGGCCGCGCGGCCTCACCAGCGACTACGAGATCCGCGGCGACTCGCTGGCCTTCGACACGCCGGCCCGGGTGCTGCACGAAGTCCGGGCCTTCCGGGCCGCCTGGGTGGGCGGGGCCCCGGACAGCGCCGGCGGGGAACGCGACTGGATGGCGGGCGACACCGTGGTGGCGCGGTTCATCCAGTGGGACTCCGCGGGGAGCCAGCGGACCAGCCTCGGCACCCTGGCGGCCAGCGGCACGGCGCGGTCGTTCTACCGGGTGGCCAACGAGCAGCGACCGGGCGGACTGCCGTCCATCAACTATGCGCGGGGAGACCAGATCACGGTGCACATGAAGCCGGCGGGCCGGCGCGGGGTCGAGCGGGTGGACCTGCGCGGACGGGTGGATGGGCTCAACCTGGAGGCGGCGCCGGTCGCGCCGGCCCCGGGCGACTCGCTCCCCCCGGCCCGGCCGGAGGCCCGATGAGCGACCTCATCGCCCGGACCGCCGACCGCGACCCGTCGGTGCCGCTGGCGCTGGCCGCGCTGGTCCGCGATGCGGCCCCCGACGGCCGGGTCGACCTCCCGACCCTCGGCGCCTCGTACCGCGAGACCGTGCTCACCGCCCGGGCCGAGGCGAGCGAGTCCGGCCCCGAGCTCTCCAGCGACGAGGTGCACGAGAACCTCACCCGGTCGGTGCTGCCGCGCCTGGCCGACGAAGGGTGGATCGCCCCGGGGCAGGGCGATGAGTGGCGGGAGATCCGGGCCACGGGCCCCTGGTGGGACGAGGCGCTCGCCGATCGCGCTACGGCCCGCACCCGGCTGATGGCCGCCGGCGTGGCGGGGCTCCGGCGGCGGGCCAGCCTGACAACCGTGCACAGGGGGCCCGTCCCGGGTGGCAGCGTCCTCGACGGCGCGGGCCTGAGCAAGTCGTTCAAGCGTCGCCGCGTGGTCGACGACGTGAGCGTCCACGTGGCGCAGGGGGAGATCGTCGGGCTGCTCGGCCCCAACGGCGCCGGCAAGACCACCACCTTCTACCTCATCACCGGCCTCATCCGGCCCGATGCGGGCACCGTGTCGCTGGATGGCGCCGACCTCACCGCCGCGCCGATGTACCAGCGGGCGCGCCGTGGCATCGGCTACCTCGCCCAGGAGCCGAGCGTCTTCCGCAAGCTCACGGTGGAGGAGAACATCCTCGCCATCCTGGAGACGCTGGACCTCTCGCGGGCCGAGCGGAAGGAGCGGCTGGAGTCGCTGCTCGACGAGCTGTCGATCAAGCACCTCCGGAAGAGCAAGGCGTACTCCCTCTCGGGCGGCGAACGGCGCCGGCTCGAGATCACCCGCGCCCTGGTCACCCGCCCCAAGTTCATGCTGCTCGACGAGCCCTTCGCCGGCGTCGACCCGATCGCCGTCCATGACATCCAGACGATCGTCGCCGGCCTCCGGCACCGGGGCATCGGGGTGTTGATCACCGACCACAATGTCGAGCAGACGCTCGACATCGTGGACCGGGCCTACATCATGTTCGAGGGCAAGGTGCAGGTGGCCGGCCCCGTCCGGGACCTCGTCTTCGATGACCGGGTGGCCCAGCTGTACCTCGGACCCACGCTGACGGCACGGCTGCGGGCCCGCCTGGAGAACGTCGCGTGAGAACCGGGCTCTCGCAGCACACGTCCCTGCGGCAGGACCTGCGGATCAACCCGCGCCTGTACCAGGCCATGGACATGCTGTACATGCCGATGATGGACCTGCAGCAGCACCTCAAGCAGGAACTCCTCACCAACCCCTTCCTCGACCTGGTGGAGCCGGAGGAAGAGGACGTGACCCAGGGCGACCAGACGCCCACCAAGGAAGAAGAGAAGGAGAAGATCAAGGAGGAGAACGAGACCGACTGGGAGGAGATCCTCCTCAACGGTTTCGAGGTGCAGGGCGGGGCCCGCGAGGAGTACGAGGAGAAGGAGTACACCGAGCCGGTCACCGTCGAGACCCACGACCTCCAGGACCACCTGCGCGAGCAGCTCATGCTCCTGGACCTCACGCCGCGGCAGAAGCTGCTCGTGGAGGAGTTCCTGGGGAACCTCAAGGACGACGGGTACCTCGCCGCCGGCCTCGACGAGATCCTCACCCAGGTGAACAAGCTCCTCGAGGAGCACGCCGACCGGGCCGCGGGCCGGACCCCGGTCCGCCCGGCCGCACCCGAGGAGGCCGACGACGACGATGCCTTCCCGGAGGTGTTCGGCGAGGACGTCGAGGAACCGGAGCCCGAGCCGGTGAAGCGCCCCCCGATGATGATCGGCGTGCCGGCGGGCGGCGCCACGATCATCGCGGAGGACGCCGTGCCCCCCCAGGCGCCCCTGGCGCCCTGGGTGCCGCGTCCCGGGATCCCGTACTTCAGCATGGCCGAAGTCGAGGAGATGCTGAAGATCCTGCAGCGGCTCGACCCGCCGGGGGTCTGCGCCCGCGACCTGCGCGAGTGCCTGCTGCTGCAGCTCGAGGAGCGGAAGGAACTGGAGAGCCTCACGTACCGGCTGGTCAATGAGGCCTTCCCCGACCTCATCGCCCATCGCTGGAACGACCTCGGCCGGCGCTTCGGCACCGAGCCGGCACGGGTCCAGGCGGCCGCGGACCTGCTGGCCCGCCTCGACCCCAAGCCGGGGCTCAAGTACTCCAACGCCGGCGACGGGTACGTGATCCCCGACCTGGTGGTCGAGAAGATCGATGGCCAGTACCGGGTCTTCCTCAACGACACCGGCGTCCCGCGGCTCCGGCTCTCCCGCTCCTACCAGGAGCTGGCCCGCGACAAGAAGAAGTTCACGCCCGAGCACCGCGAGTTCATCGCCTCCCGGATGAACAGCGCGAACTGGCTGATCCAGGCCATCGAGCAGCGCCGGCAGACCATGCTCAAGGTGATGAACTTCATCGTCGACCGGCAGCGGGACTTCTTCGAGAAGGGGATCGAGTACCTCAAGCCCCTCACCCTGCGCGAGGTGGCCGAGGTGATCAACATGCACGAGTCCACCGTCAGCCGGGTCACCAACGAGAAGTTCGTGCAGACCCCGCGCGGCGTGCTCCCCCTCAAGTTCTTCTTCTCGAGCGCGCTCTCGACCGCCAGCGGCGAGGATGCCAGCGCGCGCTCCATCCGGGCCAAGCTGCAGAAGATGGTGGCCGAGGAGAAGACCGGCGACCCGCTCACCGACCAGCAGATCGTGCACCTGTTCCAGGAGCAGGGCATCAAGATCGCCCGGCGCACCGTGGCCAAGTACCGCGACCAGCTCGGCATCCTCCCGGCCCGGATGCGCAAGCGGGTATGAACCGGCCCGTCGTGTCCGTCCTCGTGCCCGCCAAGGACGAGGCGGAAAACCTCCCCGAGTTCGTCCGCCTCTGCGGCACCGCGCTCGGTCCCGCCGGATTCCCGTTCGAGGTGGTGGTCGTCAACGACGGCTCCCGCGACGCGTCCGCGGCCGTGCTGGAGCGGCTGCGGGCCGAGTTCCCCTTCCTGCGCGTGGTCACCCACCGGCGCCAGCGCGGCATCGCTGACGCCCTCACCTCGGCCGCGGACGCGGCTCAGGGTGACGTGCTGGTCTTCTACCCCGCGGACCTGCAGTACCTCCCCGAGGACATCCCCACCCTGGTGCAGCCCATCCTCGACGATGAGGCCGACATCGTCACCGGCACCAAGCAGGGAAAGTACGAGAAGGCGTTCGTGTCCCGGATCTACAACGGCCTCTGCCGCCTGCTCTTCGGGGTCCAGGTCACCGACCTCAACTCGGTCAAGGCGTACCGTCGGGAGGTGGTCGACGGCCTCCCCCTGCGGCCGGACTGGCATCGCTACATGGTCGTCATCGCGGTGACCAACGGGTTCCGCCTCACCAGCCGCCCGGTGCCCCTGTATGCCCGGCGCGCCGGCGTGTCCAAGTTCACCTGGCGGCGGATCCCCGTCGGCGTGCTCGACCTGCTGTCGGTCTGGTTCCAGCTCCGCTTCGGACGCAAGCCGATGCTCTTCTTCGGCGTGGCCGGTGCCGTGCTGTTCGTCGTCGGGTTCTTCGCGGGGCTGGTGGCCCTGGTGCTCCGCTTCGGCTACGGGATCGGGTTCCGGCCCCTGCTCAACCTGGTCGAGACCATGGTGATCAGCGGCATCGTCCTCTTCGGCTTCGGCTTCCTCGGGGAGATGGTGGCGGGGTTGCGGGAGGAAGTGCGCGAGCATGCGCGGCGCGGCCGTCACCTTGATGGTGGATGAACCCGGCCGGCGACCGCTCGAGGCAGGCCCGCGCGCGCCTGCCCGGGCCGTGCCCGCGCCCGCCTGACGCCTCGTGCGCATCGTCTTCCTGACCCACAACTACCCGCGTCACGCCGGCGACGTGTCCGGCGCCTTTCTGGCCACGCTGGTGCACGCCCTCGTGGCGCGGGGCCACGACCTGCGGGTGATCGCCCCGAGTGACGGGGGCGAGACCGGGGAGCCCATGCTCGACGGCATCCCCGTGGAGCGGGTGCGCTACGCCGCGCCGGGCCACGAGACGCTCGCCTACCGGGGCACCATGGCCGAGGCGGCGCGGTCACCGGTGGGCGCGTGGCGAGCGTGGCGGATGGTGCGCGCGCTCCGCGCCGCGGCCCAGCGCGCCGTGGCCGGGGGCGCCCAGGTGATCCACGCCCATTGGTGGATCCCCGCCGGGCTCGCCGCTCCGCGGGGTGTTCCGCTGGTCGTCACCCTGCACGGCACCGACGCGGAGCTGCTCGGCCGGTCGGCGGCGGCGCGGTGGCTGGCACGGCCCGTCCTGCGACGCGCACGGGTGGTGACCGCCGTGTCTGCCGCCGCCGCCGCCCGGCTGCGCCAGGCGACGGGCCGGGACCTCCCGGCATCCTGCCTCCAGCCGATGCCGGTGGACGTGGCGCGGTTCGGTGGGGCAGGGGCCGGCGGGGGCGGCATGGTGAGCGTGGCCCGGCTCACGCGGCAGAAGCGGGTCGACCTGGCGCTGCGGGCCATGGCCGTGGCCGGGACGCACCTCCCGCCGCTCACGATCGTCGGGGACGGGCCGGAGCGGGGCGCGCTTGAGGCGCTGGCGGCCGGACTCGGGCTCGGGAGCCGCGTCACGTTCACCGGGGCGATGCCGCCCGCCGGGGTCGCCGCGGTGCTCTCCCGGGCTGACCTGGCGCTCTTCCCGGCGGAGAACGAAGGCTTCGGACTCGCGGCGGTGGAGGCGCTGATGGCGGGGGTCCCGGTGGTCGCCTGCCACGACGGAGGCGGCGTCCTGTCGGTGGTGCCGGCAGTGGGCGCGGGCCGGGTCGTGGCACCCACGCCGACTGCGATCGCCCAGGCCGCCCGGGAGCTGCTGGCGGATCCGGCCGCGCGGGGCCTGGCTCGCACTACGGGGGAAGGGTGGCGTGATCGCCTGAGCCCGGCGCGGGTGGCCGCCGTGTGTGAGGAATGGTACCGGGAGGCGCTGGGTGCGTGACCGCCTGATTCGAATCGCCCGGGCGCTGTTGGCGATCGTGATCCTCGCCTTCGTGGTCCGGGCCGTCGCCCGGAACTGGGATGCCCTGCGGGCCCAACCCATCCGCTGGGCGTTCCATCCGCTGCCCGCCCTCGGCGCCGTGGTGCTGGTGTGGAGCATGTACGCGCTCCTCGTCGAGGCGTGGCGGCGGATGCTCGCGGGCTGGGGCGAACACCTCGCGTATCCGACCGCGGCCCGGATCTGGGTCCTCTCGAGCCTCGGGAAGTACGTGCCGGGGAAGGTGTGGGCCATCGCGGGCATGGCGCTCATGGCCCGTGACGCCGGGGTCTCCGGCTGGGCCGCCACGGCTTCTGCGGTCATCCTCCAGGTGATGGCCGTGGGGACCGGCGCGATCGTGGCCATGGGGTTCGGTGGCGCGGCCATGGAGGCGACGCACCCCGGGGTGCCGCGCTATTTTGTCGCGGGCGCCGCGGTGGCCGCGGTTGCCCTCGCCGGCCTCTGCTTCCCGGCGCCCCTCCGCCGGTTGCTCGGCCTGGTGGGCGTCCGCGCGGAGGCTGCCACGCCTGGCGTGGCGCCGGTGCTGCTCGGCGTCCTCGCCAACCTGACCGCGTGGCTGGGGTACGGCATCAGTCTATGGCTCCTGGCCCGGGCCACGGTGCCCGACGGAAACCTGGGAATGCCGCTGGCCGTTGCTTCGTTCGCCGCCTCCTACGTAGCGGGGCTGGTCGCGCTCATCTTCCCCGGGGGGCTGGTGGTGCGCGAGGGCGTGCTGGTCGCCATGCTCCAGGGGCCGCTCGGGCTGGGCCCGGCCACCGCGCTGGCCATCGGGTCGCGGATTCTGCTGACCATCACGGAACTGGGCGCTGCCGTCCCGTTCCTCTTTCTTCGTCCGGGGAAACCCCGTGCCGTCTGATCCGCTCCGCTGGGAACCGCGCTGGCCCCGCCTCATGGCGGCGCTGGTCTGCACCGCCGCTGCCCTGACGCTGCTCTGGCCGCTGCTGACCGGCCAGATCCTGTTCGGGGGTGGCCGCTCCGACATGTTCATCGCGGGATACTCCTTCCGCCTCTTCGGGGCAGAGGAGTTCCGGTCCACGGGCGCCATTCCGCAGTGGAATCCCTACCTGTTCGGCGGGCTGCCCTACATCGCCGCCATGCACGGCGACATCTTCTACCCCACCGCCTGGCTGCGCTGGATCATGCCGGTGGACCTGGCCATTACCTGGGGCATGGCGGTCCACTTCGTCCTGGCGGGCTGGCTCACCTTCGGCTTCGCCCGCGCCCTGGGGCTGAGCTGGACGGCGGCGATCACGGCCGGGGTGGCCTACGAACTCTCCGGGATCGTCGCCTCGCAGATGAGCCCGGGCCACGACGGCAAGCTCTTCGTGTCCGCGCTGACGCCGCTGGCGTTCTGGGTGCTGCTCGTGGCCATCCGTGGTGGCCGGCGCTGGGCCTTCGGAGCCTTCAGCCTGGTCGTGGCGCTCCTGATCCTGGGCCACTACCAGATGTGCTACTTCCTGATGATGGCCCTCGGCCTGTGGACCCTGTACCTGCTGTTCTGGGACCCCGGGCGCCCGGTGGACCGCTCCCCGTGGCCCACGCTCGCCCTCGCGGCGCTCGCGGTGGTGATCGGCATCGGGATTACCGGGCTCCAGGTGATCCCATTCCTCGAGTACATCCAGTACTCGCCGCGCGCCGCGGGGGGCCCGAATACCGGATGGGAATGGGTCAACAGCTACGCGATGCCGCCGTCCGAGGTCTTCACCTGGCTGCTGCCGGAGTTCAACGGCATCCTCGATCACTACTGGGGCAGCAACCCGATCAAGTTCCACACCGAGTACCTCGGCCTGATGGCCGTGGCGCTGGCCTGCTTCGCCTGGGGCGACCGGGAGCGCCGGCGGCTGGTGGTGGCGCTCCTGGTGGGCCTCGTGGTCTTCCAGTTCATCGCCTTCGCCGGGCACACGCCGTTCTACCGGCCCTTCTTCGAGTTCGTCCCGATGCTCAAGAAGATGCGGGCGGTCGGGATGGTCTTCTTCCTCGTGGCCTTCCCGATGAGCCTGCTCGCCGGGATCGGCCTGGACCGGATCCTGGCAGGGGCCGTGGCGCCGCGGCGAGTGCTGCTGGTGCTGGGCGGATTCGCGGCTCTCGCGCTGCTGGGCGCCGCCGGAGTCCTCCAGGCCATCGCCGCGGGGATCGCCATTCCGGAACGGATGGCCGCGGTGCAGGCCAATGCGCCGGCGCTGCGGATGGGCGGGCTCCGGCTCCTGGCGGTCGCGGCGGCCGCCGCGGCGCTGCTATGGGCGCTCGCCGCGGGTCGGGTGCGCGGCGGGCTCGCCGCGGCGGGGCTGGTGTGCCTCACCGCGGCCGACCTCTGGGTGGTGGACCGGCAGTTCTACACCTTCTCGCCGCGTGCCTCGGTGTTGTTCCGCGACGACGAGGTGACGGAATACCTCAAGCGGCAGCCCATGCCCTTCCGGGTGCTGAACGATCCCGGCGTCTATCCGCAGTCCACCCTCATGGCGTACCGGATCCCGAGCGTCTGGGGGTACCACGGGAACGAGCTCCGCTACTATCAGGAACTCGGTGGCAAGGACCAGGGCTGGTCCACGCTGCAGTCGCCGAGCCTCATTGACCTCCTCGGCGTGCGCTACCTGATCCTGCAGCAGGAGCAGCCGATCCCGGGCTTCCGGAAGGTGCTGGGGCCGGTGCCATCCACGTTCGGCGGCACGGCCGTCCTGTTCGAACGGGACACCGTGCCGGCCTATGCCCGGGTCGTGGCCGCGGCCGCCAAGGTCCCCGATGCCCAGGTGGCGCCCACCGTGGCCGATCCCCGGTTCCCGGGCAGCCAGGTGGTGCTCTTCGCGGACACCGCGACGGTGCATCCGGCCGCGCTGGCCCAGCCGCTGCCGGTCTCGGCGGTGCAGGCGTCCGTGCAGGAGTGGCGGCCGGGAGAGATGCGCATCGCGCTCGCCGGGCAGGATCCGGCGGAGTCGTACCTGGTCGTCTCGGAGAACTGGTACCCCGACTGGCACGCCGAGGTCGATGGCAAGCCGGGGCAGGTGGTACGCGCCGACCACAGCCTCATCGGCGTCGTCCTGCCGGCCGGCGCGCGCGAGGTGCACCTGCACTTCGCATCCGCGGCCTACGCCCGCGGCAAGCTGGTGTCCCTGGTGGCCCTGGCGGCGGCGCTGGCGCTGCTGGGCGTTCCGCTCCTGAGCCGTCGGAGGGTGGCTGGTGCTTGAGCGTCTCCTGGTCATCGTCCCGACCTACAACGAAGCCTCCAACCTGCCGCAGATCGTGCCGGCGATCCTCAAGCAGGATCCCCGGCTCGAGGTCCTGGTCGTGGATGACAACTCCCCGGACGGCACCGGCGACATCGCCGACCGGATGGCCCAGACCAAGACCCGGGTGCACGTGCTCCACCGACAAGCCAAGGAAGGACTGGGGCGGGCGTATCTGGCCGGCTTCCGGTGGGGCCTCGACCAGGGCTACCAGGCCATGTTCGAGATGGACGCGGACTTCTCCCACGACCCGGCCTTCCTGCCGCGCTTCCTGGAGGCGATTGAGCACGCCGATGTGGTGCTCGGGTCGCGCTACGCCACCGGGGTGAACGTCATCAACTGGCCGATCTCCCGGCTGCTGCTCTCCCTTGGCGCCAACCTGTATGCCCGCGGGGTCACGGGCCTGCCGCTCAGCGACTCCACGGGCGGCTTCAAGTGCTTCCGGCGCGAGGTGCTGGAGGCGATCGACTTCTCCAAGGTGAAGTCCAACGGCTACGCCTTCCAGATCGAGATGAGCTTCCGGGCCTGGAAGAAGGGTTTCCGTCTGAAGGAGATCCCGATCATCTTCCATGACCGGGTAGAGGGCCAGAGCAAGATGAGCAAGCGGATCGTCCGCGAAGCCATCTGGATGGTCTGGTGGCTCCGCCTGCAGGGCCTCCTCGGCAGGATCTGACCCATGGATGGCATCGTCTTCTCCAAGATGTCCGGCTCGGGCAACGACTTCATCATGCTCGATGGCCGCCACGTGGACGCGGGGTTCCTCACGGAAGACCGGGTCCGGACCCTCTGCGACCGGCGCCTGGGCATCGGGGCCGATGGGCTGGTGCTGCTCACGCCGGTGCGGCCCGGCGAGGTCCGGATGGACTTCTGGAACTGTGACGGCTCCCGCGCGGACATGTGTGGCAATGCGGCGCTCTGCAGTACCCGGCTGGCGGCGCACCTCGAGATGGCCCCGGGGGCCGGATTCCGGCTCGTGACCCGGGCGGGGGCCTTCCCGGTGCGATGCCGGGAAGGGGCGGGGGAGCTGGCCGAGCTCAATCTCCCGGACTTCACGGTCCCGGCCACCCCGCCGGGACTCGAGCCGGCCCCCGGGGAGGCCCCTGGCAGCCTGACCACGGTCGGGGTCCCGCACCTGATCGTGGAGGTGGCGGACCTCGAGCGCCCCGACCTCATGGACCGGGGTCGGGTGTTGCGCTCCCATTCGCTCATCGGGCCGGCGGGCGCCAACGTCAACTTCGTGGCCTCCCGGGACGGCCGGTGGTGCATCCGGACCTACGAACGGGGGGTTGAAGGAGAGACCCTGGCGTGCGGCACCGGAGCGGTGGCGGCCGCGGTGGCGCTGGTGCAGGCCAGGAAGGCGACGTTTCCAGTCGAGCTGGTTACCCGGAGCGGCCGGGTCCTCAGCATCACGGCGACACTGTCTGCTGGTCGGGCGACCGATGTCTGGCTTTCCGGCGAAGGGCGCCTGGTGTTTACTGGAGTGCTATAGCACCTGGGCCGGTCGGGTAACGTGTTGTTGGACTATCCCTTACAGAGATCTCCCGCGCGGGACCCAGAGTTATCCCCAGTTGTCCACCCATGAAGTTAACATAATACATATTATACGACATTTAGATACCCAGAAGGAATCTCTCGCCCGCCGGCTCGAGGACTGGCGCCAAGCGGCCCGGAGCCTACTGAGCAAGCCACCGCCACGGGTCTGCAGCGCGGCGCTTCGCCACGCCGCGCCTCCGCCGGAGGGCGATGGCGCGCCCTGGGGGCCGCGGTCCGGGCCGTGGCGGCCCTTCCGCGGGGCCAGCGGCTCCCGCACACCAAACCGCCGCCACGGGGCCCGAGGGCGGCGTGGCGGCGGCTGGCGGAACTCACGGAGGGCCCGGGTCCGGGCCCGGTGCGGCGACGGGCTATGGCTGGCCGGCGGTGAGCTCGGAGAGGCGGACGGTGGCCTCGGTCTGCGAGGGCGAGTCCGGGAAGTCCTTGATGATCTGCCGGTAGGCGGCCAGCGCCTTGGCCGTGTCGTTGGCGCTCACCCAGGCCCGCCCGGCGTCCAGCAGGAGCTCGGTCCTGAGGTACGGAACCACCGCGGCAGCCGACCCGGTGGTGTATGCCTGGGCCGCCTCCTGCGGGCGCTTGGCGTTCTCCAGGGCGCGGCCCAGCAGCCCGTAGGCCGGCGCCCGGAACTCGCTCGAGGGATTGCCCTTGAGGAACTCCTCCAGCGCCACCGCCGCCAGTTCGTACTGGCCGTTCACCAGGCGGACCTGGTTGAGGCTCATCACCGCCTCCTGCCCGGCCCGTGTGCCGCCGTAGGTGGTGATCACCTTCTGCAGCTCGCTGGCGGCCAGCGGGAGGTTCCCCGACTCGGCAATGCCCCGGGCCTGCTCCAGCGCCCGACTCGCAAAGTCCTCCTTGCGCCGGCCGCTCAGCACGATGAACCAGGCGAGGATGGCGATGGCCACCACGGCCCCGCCGATCGCGAGGTAGCGATTGACGGGCTGATCGAACCAGCGGGCCGAGGCGGACGGCGCGGCCTTGGGGGCCGGCGTGGACTTGGCGGTGACTTCGGCGGTGGCGGCCATCGTTCTTCCGTGCGCGGTCAGGAACGCGGGGCACCCATCTGCATGGCGTGCCCCAGTGAGGTGCCCCCGAGACGATTCGAACGTCCGACCAACGGTTTAGGAAACCGCTGCTCTATCCAGCTGAGCTACGGGGGCCAAGCCTTTGATAATAGCCGTCTTGCCCGTGCTCCGTCAACGAGCGGTCAGACCGGATGCACCACATGGATGGGTGCCCCGCGCAGCCGGGCCTCTCCCTTGAGGCCACCGATGGCCAGCATGAACGACCAGCCCACCACCGTCCCGCCCAGGCGCCGGACCAGTTCCCCCGCCGCCTCCGCCGTCCCCCCCGTGGCAAGGACGTCATCGACCACCAGAACCCGTGCCCCGGGCGGGCAGGCGTCCTGGTGGGCCTCGAGGGAGTCGATCCCGTACTCCAGCTGGTACTCGTGCCGGATGGTCTTCCAGGGCAGCTTGCCGGGCTTCCGGAGCGGGATGAACCCGGCGCCCAGCGTCACCGCCACGGGGGCCGCCAGGATGAACCCCCGGGCCTCGATCCCGACGACATGGGTGATCCCGGAGGCCCGGAAGGGCTCGGCCAAGGCCTCGCGTACCTGCCGGAAGAGCAGCCCGCTCTGGAGCACGGGCGTGATGTCCTGGAACACGATTCCCGGCTTGGGATAGTCTGGGATGGCGCGCAGGTGCTGGCGCAGGAGGTCGGTCAGGTTGGCCATGGGTATCGGTCGCGGTTTTGGTTTGCGTGCGGCAAGCAACTACCTGATATCAAATGCTTTATGGTCTTCAATCTCATCCGAAATCTGCCATTCAGTCACCCCGGCAACGGCGGCGTGCGGCGGACCGCTGGCAAGCGCCCTGGCGAGCTCGGCCAGCGCCTCCGCGGAGCCCTGCCCCAGCACCTCCACCCGTCCGTCCGGCAGGTTCCTGACCCAGCCGGTCAGGGCGAGCCGGGTGGCGGTCCGCTGGACGAAGTACCGGAAGCCCACCCCCTGCACCCGGCCGGCGACCAGCCAGCCGCGGGTCACGCGGCGGGGGGCCTGCGGAGGACCGCCTTGGCCCATTCGAACGCGATCGGCAGGAGCGAGATCCCGATGATTCCCATCACCACCAGGCTGAAGTTCTCCCGGACCACCTGGAGGTTCCCGAAGAAGTACCCCGCTCCGACGAACAGGCCCACCCAGGCAGCGCTCCCGGCCAGACTCATGGACACGAACCGGCCATAGGGCATCTCCCCGACCCCGGCCACGAAGGGGGCGAAGGTCCGGATGATGGGGAGGAACCGCGCCAGGATCACCGTCTTCCGGCCGTGGCGGTCATAGAACGCGTGGGTCTTGTCCAGGTACTGCCGCTTGAGGAACCGGATGTTGCCGCTGAAGGCCCGGGGACCGATGTAGCGGCCGATCCAGTAGTTCGTGGAGTCCCCGAGGACGGAGGCGGAGAAGAGGAGCAGGAACAGGATTCCGGGATGGAGGTCGCCCATTCCCGCGAACGTGCCGGCGGCGAAGAGGAGGGAATCCCCGGGCAGGAACGGGGTGACGACCAGCCCCGTCTCGCAGAAGATGATCAGGAAGAGGATCGCGTAAGTCCACGTGCCGTACGTGGCGATCAGCTCGCTGAGGTGGGTGTCGAGATGAAGAAACAGGTCGATGAAATCCTTCAACAGCTCCATGGCCGCTCCGGTCAGTGGATATCCCCTGCAAAGCCGAACTGCCCGATCAGGGGCACGAATCGCACGTCGCTCACCGTCTGGCAAGCCACGTGCCCGTCTGGTGCCCGGGTGCAGAGGGTCAGCGCCTGGGCGTCGCGGTCCCCGATGGGCAGGATCAGCCGGCCGCCCGGGGCCAGCTGCTCGACCAGCGGCTGCGGGACCTCCGGCGAGCCGGCCGACACGATGATGGCATCGTAGGGGGCGTAGGGGCGCCAGCCGAGGGTGCCGTCGCCGACCATCACCGAGATGTTCGTCACGCCGGCGGCGGCGAGCGCCGCCTTGGCGCGCTGCGCCAGCGGGACCAGGCGCTCGATCGAAAAGACCTGCTCCGCGCAGTGGGCCAGCAGCGCCGTCTGGTACCCCGAGCCAGTGCCCACCTCCAGGACCCGTTCGCGTCCGGTGAGGCGCGCCAGCTCCAGCGAGCGCGCCTGGACCCACGGTTGCGAGATGGTCTGCCCGCCGCCGATCGGTAGCGCCGAGTCCTCATAGGCGCGGTGACGGACACTCTCGGGCACGAAGAGGTGCCGGGGTACCAGGGACACCGCGCGCAGCACGGCCAGGTCCTTGATCCCCTTGGCCGACAGCTCCGCCACCAGCTGGGCGCGGTAGCCGCCGTAGCCGTCCCCCTCCCCTACCCCTCGAGCGACCATCCCCGCACCGTTTCCAGGAGGTCGTAGTTGGTGAGGTCCATGTGCAGCGGCGTGATGCTGATGTAGTCGTGGGCCACCGCATGGTGGTCCGACTCGGCGCCTCCGGTCCAGTGGATCGACCCCCCGCCGATCCAGAAGATCTCCCGGCCCCACGGGTCCTTCATGCGGGTCAGGGATTCCTTGAAGTAGCGGCTGCCGAGGCTGGTGACCTTGACGCCCTTCACGGCCGCCGCCCCGCAGGGCGGCAGGTTGATGTTGAGGAGCGCGGCCGCGGGGAACGCCTCCACCCGCGTGATCCGGCGGACCAGGTCGGTCAGCAGGTCGCGGTAGCTCAGAAGGGTCGTCAGGTCGCTGGCCGGCCCGGCAAACGAGATGGCCACGCTCGGCACGCCCAGGGTCACGCCCTCCATGGCCGCGGCCACGGTGCCGCTGTACAGCACGTCCTCGCCCATGTTGGGCCCATGGTTGACCCCGCTGAAGACGAAGCTCGGCCGTTCGGCCAGCAGCTCGCCCAGGGCGAGCAGCACGCAGTCGGTCGGGGTGCCGTCCACCTGGAAGGAGCCGTCGGGGCGGCGCGCCGGCCGGAGCGGCCGGTGCATGGTGAGGCTGTGGGAGGTGCCGCTCTGCTCGCGGTCCGGCGCCACGACGGTGACCTGCCCCACCGACTGGCAGACGTCGGCCAGCAGGGCCAGCCCGGGGGCCAGGATCCCGTCGTCATTGGAAACCAGGATGTGCATGGGATCAGGAAGATAGCGGTGCCCGCCCGCTTATTCCTCCAGGGGCTCCCGCCGTGGGGGGGGGACCTTGCCATCGAGGATGTCCACGATCTCCTCGACCGCCTCCCGCAGCTCGCGCAGGGTCTCGCGCTCGGTGGCGGCCCGGGCCGCGCCGCGCAGCTCGCCGGTCCGCCGGTAGTGCTCGATCCGCTGCCGGGCGCCCTCGATGGTGTACTTCTCGGTGTAGAGCAGGTGCTTGACGAGCATGATCAGCTCGACCTCGCGGCTCTTGTACACCCGGTTGCCGGAGCGGTTCTTGGCGGGATTGAGGAAGCGGAACTGGCTCTCCCAATACCGCAGCACGTGCGGCTTCAGGTCGGTGAGGGCACAGACCTCACCGATGCTGAAGAACTCCTGGACCGGACGCGCCATGGTCACCGCCACTGCTCCGACTTGAGGGTTCGTTCCATCAGGTCCGCCACCGCCTGCCGGGGCGGCTTGTCGTCGAACAGGATCGCCGCCACCTGGCCACAGATCGGCAACTCCACGCCGTGCCGGGCCCCGAGCGCGAGGGCCCCGCGGGCCGTCGTCGCTCCCTCCGCGACGCTGCGGTGGGTCGCGGAGTACCCCGCCAGGCTCTGGCCCTCCGCCAGCGCGATCCCGAGCGCCCGGTTCCGGCTGAGCGAGCCGGTCGTGGTCAGGATGAGGTCACCCATGCCCGCCAGCCCGGCGAAGGTGAGCGGGTCCGCGCCCATCGCCACCCCGAGCCGGGTGATCTCCGCCAGGCCGCGGGTGATCAGGGCCGCCCGCGGGTTGTTGCCGAGCCCGAGGCCCTCCAGGATGCCGGCGGCGATCGCGATCACGTTCTTGAGCGCGCCGGCCAGCTCCACCCCCACGACGTCGTCATGCGAATACACCCGGAAGCGGGGCGTGGCGAACAGCTCCTGGGTGATCCGTGCCGCCTCCGGCTCATGCGCCGCCGCCACGACGGCCGTCGGCTGGCCCTGGAACACCTCCAGCGCGAAGCTCGGCCCGGACAGCGCCGCCACGGGGTGCCCCGGCAGGGCGGCGACCACCACTTCGGACATGAGGGCCAGCGTTCCCGGTTCGATACCCTTGGTGGCCGTTGTCACGATCGCCCCCGTCTCGAGGCCCGCACGGCACCGCTCCAGCACCATGCGCAGCACATGACTCGGAGCCACCGCCACCACCACCGCCGCGCCCCGCACTGCCTCCGCCGCGTCGGGCAGGGCCCGGAGCTCCGGTGCCAGCGCACACCCCGGCAGGAACACCGGATTCTCGTGCCGCAGGTTCACCGCCTCGACCACCTCGGCCTCATGAGCCCACAGCCGGACCTCGTGCCCCTTCCGCGCCAGGAGGTCGGCGAGGGTGGTTCCCCAGCTGCCCGCGCCCAGGACCGCGACGCACGTCATGCGGCGGGGGTCGTCGGCCGGGGTCCGGCCCGCCTGCCGAACCGGTTCTCGGTGCCAGCGAGCAGCCGCTGGATGTTCGCGCGGTGCTTCCAGATGATGAACGCCGCCACCAGCGCATCGAGTCCCAGGCCCGGGAGCGTGCGCCGCGCCGGGTAGAGCAGCGCATCGGCGAGCGGAAACACCGCGGCGCTGGCGATCGATCCGACGGAGACGTAGCCGGTCATCCAGACCAGCACCCCCCACACCGTGGCGGCGATCCCGACGGCCGCCGGTGCCAGGGCCAGCAGCATCCCGGCCGCCGTGGCCACCCCCTTTCCGCCCTTGAAGGCGACGAACGGCGAGAGGGTATGCCCCACCATCGCGGCGATGCCGCAGAGTGTGGGAAACTCCGGGAGCGCGGTCGCCCGCGGTCCGAAGAGGATCACCGGCAGCGCGCCCTTGGCGACGTCGATCAGTCCCACCGGCACCGCGAACTTCCAGCCCATGACCCGATACAGGTTGGTGGCGCCGAGGTTCCGGCTGCCGTGCTCCCGCAAGTCGATCCCCCGGAACCAGCGGCCAGCCAGGTAGCTCGTCGGGAGGGCGCCCAGCAGGTACGACGCTCCCAGCCAGAGCAGCGCTGCGGTCATGACGCCCTTTCTGTGGTCGGTCGGGCCGGTCGGCTCCTAGCCGCCGCGGACCCGGCGTCCGTCGTCCTTGCGATCGTGCTTGCTGGCGCCGCGCCCGGTGTACCGGATCCGGAGGGGTGCGCCCAGGAAGCCGAACGCCGCCCGGAAGCCGTTGTGCACGAACCGCTGATACGACTCCGGCACGTCGTCGGGCCGGTTGCACACGATCACGAAGGTCGGCGGCCGCTCGGCGATCTGCGACACGTAGAGCAGCTTCACTTCCTCGCCCGGGGCCTGCGGGGGCGCGTTCCGCTGCAGCAGTTCCTGCAACGCCCGGTTGAGCTCCGAGGTGGCAATCCGCCGGTCGCGCTCGGCGGCCACTTCGAGGATCAGGTCCGGCAACCGGCTCACCCGCTGCCCGGAGCGGGCCGAGATATACAGGAACGGGACGTAGCGGAGGAACGGGGCCTTCTCCTCCAACTGGTCCTGGCCCCGCTTGGCCGTGTTAGGGTCCTTCTCCGGGATCAGGTCCCACTTGTTGACGGCGACGATGAGTCCCTTCCCCTCATCCCAGGCCTCGGTGGCAATCCGGAGATCCTGGGCGTGCAGCCCGAGATCCGCATCGACCACGAGTACGCAGACGTCCGCCCGCTCGATGGCGCGGTGGGTGCGGAGGGTGGAGTAGAACTCGATGTCATCTTCTACTTTAGCTCTGCGCCGTAAGCCCGCTGTATCTATGAAGTTGAGCGTCTTCTCGTGATACCGCAAGGGGGTGTCGATCGCATCCCGGGTCGTGCCCGGCTGGGCGGAGACCACCAGCCGGGGTTCCCCGAGGAGCTTGTTGATGAGCGACGACTTGCCGGCGTTGGGGCGGCCGACGACCGCCACGTTGATGGCACCCTCCTCCTCCCCTGCCCCCTTGGGCGGCAGCGCCCCCACGATGGCGTCGAGGAGGTCGCCGCTCGCTTTCCCGACCGCGGCGGAGAGGCCCACCGGCTCACCCAGGCCCAGCTCGTAGAAACCGAACTGCGCCGTGGTATTCGGGAGGTCGTCGAGCTTGTTGACGGCCAGGAGCACCGGCCGCCCGGCGCGGCGCAGCTGGGAGGCGATCTCCCGGTCCACCGGGTTGAGCCCCTCCTTGCCATCGACCACCATGAGGATCAGGTCGGCCTCGGTCACGGCGAGCTCCACCTGCTCCCGCACCGCGATGTCCATCGAGTCGGACGAGCCCGGCATCAGCCCGCCGGTATCGACCAGCCAGAAGTGGCGTCCCGCCCACTCGCCATCGCCGAAGTGACGGTCGCGGGTGGTGCCCGCGTGCTCGGAGACGATGGCGTCGCGCCCGCCGAGCAGCCGGTTGAACAGGGTGGACTTGCCGACATTCGGCCGTCCGACGATGGCTACGGTGGGTTTGCTCACGGGCCTGGGGGGGTATCGAGTGCGTCGGTGAAACAGTAGGAGGCCCGGACTTCCACCGGCACGGCGGCAGCCAGATCGGCCAGCGCGAGGTCGTCCACGAACAGGTGGTCGTCGTTCAGTGCCTCGCCCGGGATCAGGGCGAGGTCGAGGTCGGGCCGTGCGGCGAGGGCTTCCCGGAAGGCGCGTCCGGGCAGCAGCCCCGCGCAGGTGACCGTCTCGCCGAACAGGCTGTTGGCCAGCGGCAGGAGCTCGAAGCGCGCCCCGGTCAGCGCCGCGAGCGGGGCGAGCACCTGGGGCATCAGCGGCGCCATGGAGGCGCCGGTGCAGACGCCGATCCGGCGCCCGCGCCAATCGGCCAGGTCGCCCCGCGCGTCGTGGATGCGCTGCTGGAGGAACCGCACCGAGCCCACCCCGTTCTCGACCTGCTCGAAGTCGTCGTACCACTCCGCCGGGGGGAGCGGGAGGTCGGCGCGCAGGTAGAGCTCGTCAGCCCCGAGGGCCCAGCTGATCCCCCGTTCGGTGCGTGCCCGTCGGGCCGCGGCCTCCAGGAGGCCGAGCGCCGCCCGGCATTCATCCCGGGTGGGCTCCCGGACCAGGTGGTGCTTGCTGAAGGTGGTCAATCCCACCGGGACCACCGAGACACTGAGGACGCACCCGCCGAAGGCCCACAGGTCGGCCAGGGTGCGCTCCAGCACCGGGCCGTCATTCACCCCGGGGGACATCACGACCTGGGTGTGGAACTGGAGCCCATGGCGGGCGAAGCCCCGCAGCTGCTCCACGATGTCCGGCGCCAGCGGGTTGCGGAGCAGCCAGCGCCGGACCACCGGGTCGGTGGCGTGCACCGAGACGTACAGCGGCGAGAGCCGGTATTCGATGATGCGCTCGACGTCCCGCGGCTTGAGGTTGGTGAGGGTGGCGAAATTCCCGTACTTGAAGGACAGCCGGTAGTCGTCGTCCCGGATGTAGAGGTTTTCGCGCAGCCCCTCGGGCAGTCCGTCCACGAAGCAGAAGTCGCAGCGATTGGCGCAGCGCCGGATCCGGGGCGGCTCGACTCCGACGCCCATCGGGAGCCCCTCGGGGCGCTCCACGTCGTACTCGATCTCCTCGCCGTCGGGCAGGCGGGCGTGCAGCAGGAAGGCCTCATCCGCCGTGAGGAACTCCCAGTCGAGGAAGTCCTCCAGCTCACGGCCATTGACCGTGAGGAGCTCGGTGCCGGCCTGCAGCCCGAGTTCGGCTCCCAGGGAGTCCGGTGCGACGCGAGTGACCTTGAGCATGGCGGGGGGGAAGATAGGCTGCCGCCCGAGGCGGGGGAACGGCGCGGGGCAGGATCGGCTCCTGGCCGACCCTGCCCCGAAGTACGGTGCGCCCGACCGCTACCAGCAGGCGGGGGCGCCCTCCTGGGTGACGGCGGCGTTCGGCGCGTTCCCCGCGGCTCCCACGTACACCCCGCAGTTGAGGAGCCCCGCCACGAGCACCGGATTGGACATGACGGCCTTGTAGCCGGTGTTCGAGACATAGGTCAGTGCCAGCACGTTCCCGGTGGAGGGCAGGAAGGTGATCTTCCCGGCACCGCCCAGCGCGTTCACCTGGGCACCCGCGGTGGCGCTTCCGGCGTAGTCGCTGTTGTCGAAATAGAACGCCTCCTGCGCCGTCACCAGGTTGCGCAGGTCGGTCTTCATGCTGGTCAGGATCGCCTTCTCCTTTGAGTTGGCGAACTTGGGAATGGCGATGGCGGCCAGAATGCCGATGATCACCACCACGATCAGCAGTTCGATGAGGGTGAAGCCCTTGTTTGACATGGCCACTCCAGTCGGTCGGCGGCTGGGCCAAGGGGGCCCGGCGGATGCCGTCCAACTGAATGGCAACCGGTATGCCACTTCCATCGACAATCGCCAAGTCGCTGTGACACAAGGCGTTACGGCACTGGCTCGAGGGCGGCCCGTCCCCGGGAGCCGTGGGAAGGTCGGCGTCCTGCGAGAACGAAACGCCGACCCGGCACGGGTCGGCGTTTCAGGTGGGCCCGCCGGCGACGCGGGGCCGGACTACTTGTGGCTGAGCGAGTACACGTAGGCCGCGACGGCCTTGACGTCGTCCTCGCTGATGGTGGAGCCGCCCTTGGCGGGCATCGGGACGCCGCTCTTGGACTGCTCCTTGGTGACGCCGACCGTGATCTGCTTGATGATCTCCTCGTAGGTGCCCTTGCTGTGCAGCCACACGGCATCGGTCAGGTTCGGGCCGACCAGGCCCTTGGCATCCTGGCCGTGGCAGGCGTAGCAGAGGCCCTGCTTGTGGTAGATCTCGTTGCCCTTGGCGACCATCTCCTTGGTCGCGCCCTGCGGGATCGCCTGGGCGGCGGCGGGCACCGAGCCCACCAGGTTGAGCACACCGAGGGCGATCGCCGCACGGAGGATCTTCTTCATGCCGTTCTCCAGAGTGTAGGGTCCTGACGCCAGTGACCGGCCACGCCTGCGCCAGCCAGACCGGGAGCCGGTTCAGGAGGGCTCCCGAGCCCCTTGAGCAAAAGACAGGCCCACCCGGAGAGCTGGGTGGGCGGTGAGCCAGAGCGGGCGACCGGACTCGAACCGGCGACGTCCAGCTTGGGAAGCTGGCATTCTACCAACTGAATTACGCCCGCAGTAGAGCCCGAAAGGTGTCCAATCCAGTCGGGCCTTGTCAATGGCGCGGCGCCAACCGTCCTGCGGCGTGGACACTCTGGCCTGGGAGTGTCCGGAATCGGAGACAATTCGGGTCGGGCCATTCGGCCCGCCCCGAGGTCCCGTGCCCTACTTGATCCGGTACCTCCAGGCGCGGGCGCCGGCGGCGGCGGCCTTCACGGAGACCGGGACGCTCTCCCCGACCTTGAGGGCTGGGAGACTGACTTCCTGGGTGCCCAGGACGGTGCCGTCCTTGGCCAGGGCCTCGAAGACGACCGTCATGGCCTTGGGCGGGAGCAGCTTGTTGTTCTCGTCCCGGGCCTCGCGCCCCACGGCCTTGGCGGTGAACGTGACCTCGCTGGCGTTGGCGGCAAAGCCCTCGTACTGGAGGTCCACCGGCAGGGCGTACTCGGCGATGATGATCTCGGCGAGCTTGTCCTGCTGCTTCTCGAACTTGTAGCCCTGCGCGAGCAGCTGGTAGTTGTAGTCGCCCAGCGGGTCGATCTCCACCAGCTTCCCGGCCGCGGCGATCAGCCCCTGCCCGTTCTGGGTCGCCAGGTAGCAGTTGGCCTGCGCGAAGAGCGCGTCGCGATGATAGGGGCTCCGCTTGAGGAGGCGGGCGTAGGCCACCGCCGCATCCGCATAGTTCTTGTCGTTGTACTGCCGGGTCGCGAGCTCGAACAGCTCCGCGTCCGAGAGCCCCTCGTCGGCGCCGCCCGCGGCTCCGCCAGCGTCGGCGCTGGCGAGCAGTTCGCGCTCGATGACCTGGGCGCTGTCCGCCATCCCGGCGGCCCGGAACGCCTGCGCCAGCCCCTTCTTGCCGGCGTCATCGGTGGGCTCGTACCCGACGTAGCGGCGGAAGGCCGCGACGGCCTCGGGGGCGCGCTTGGCGTTGAGCAGGAGGACCGCGTGGTTGTAGGCGGCCCGGTTGCGCACCTTCACGTAGTTCGGGTCGCTCGGCGTAGTGGCGGCTGCCAGGCCGAAGTACGTGATGGCGCTGTCGGTTTGCTGCCGGTCGAGCATGAGGCCCGCCAGCCCGTTGAAGGCGTGCGGGGCCTGCCGGTCGATCTTGATGGCGGCCCGGAAGAAGTAGTCGGCCGAGTCGGGCTGCTTGGCCTCGGTGGCGCCCTGCGCGGCGAGGACCATCGCGGCCCAGGCCCGGGTCCGGTAGCCCTGGATGTCGGCCTTGCAGGTGGGCGCGAGCGCCTCGGCCCGGGTGAAGGCGGAGTCCGCCCCGCCGAGCTCGCCCTGCAGCAGGTAGGCACGGCCCAGCCAGTACCAGGCGCCGGGGTTTTTCCCCTGGTCCTTGGTGGTCACCGCATCCGTGATGACCCCGACGGCCTCCTTGACCAGGCGGGCGCCGATGACCGGGTCGGAGACCCCGGCATAGGTGCTCAGCTTGGTCTTGGCGCTGCTGACCAGGAAGTGGCCTTCCTTGATCGGACACTGGGCGTCGGTGAACTTGCCGCCCAGCTGGCCGGCGACGCGGGTGGCGATGGCAGGCTGTTGTGCGCTGAGCGGCACCGCCGCGAACAGCACCAGCCCCAGACGGACGATCGTCCTCTTCATGCCCTTCCCCTCGGTGATGGTGTGACCAGCGCGCGCGCGGCGGTCTCGACCTCGCGCGCCACTTCCAGGGCCGGCCGCCCGAGTTCCCGGGCGGCGCGACGCACATCCTCGAACTCCGCCTTTACACGAGGCCCGGCCGGGGTCTCGAGGACCTTCACGGCCACCGGACCCGCGCCAGACAGGGGGACGGCGATCATCCGTCGGGGGAGCGTCACCCGTTCGGCGTGCGTCCGACGCAGTCCCGCGGTGGTACTGTGCAGAAAGAATGCCTCGGTGACCGCCGCGACGCGATCGGTGTCGCAGATCACCTCGATGCGGTAACCGGGCCGACCTTTCTTCATCAAAGTGCCCCAAACCTGGGCATCCAGGGCCCCCGCAGAGGCCAGCGCCTCCCGGAGGGGCTCGACGTACTCGGGGCTCAGATCGTCCACGTCCGCGGACAGTGTGACCACGTCCGCGGACACTTCGGCGGCCTCGGCGATCGTAAGCCGGAGCGCGTTGGGATACTCCTCGGGATTGCGGCCGCCGGCTCCCCAGCCCGTGCCGGACGCCTGCCACCGGCTCGGGATCGGCCCGGAGCCGAGGACGCGGAGCAGGACGGCGCCGGTCGGGGTGGTCGCCTCCCCGACCACCGGCCCGTTCGGGGCGATCGTGATGCCCTCGAGCAGGCGCGCCGTGACCGGCGCCGGAACGGGCATCACGCCGTGGGCGGCGCGGACCCAGCCGGCCCCGACTGCGACGGGCCGGTGGTACACCTCGGTGATGCCCAGCTGCTCGAAGCCCTCGATCCCGCCGACGATGTCAACCAACGCGTCAACGGCGCCGACCTCGTGGAGCGCGACCTCGCTGGCTGGCACGCCGTGCACCCGGCCTTCTTCCTCGCAGAGGAGCGTGAAGGCGCGGACCGCGCGGACGCGGACCCACTCGCTGAGCGGAGCCCGTTCCACCACGGCCAGCAGGTCGGCCAGATGGCGGTGCTTGCCATGCCCGTGATGCGCGTGGTGGTGCGGGTCGCCGGTGCCCGCGTGGGCGTGGGGGGCGGCAGGCTCCCCATAGGCGGAACTGGGTTCCTCGCTGGCGCCGTCGGGGAGCCGGACGGTGACCTTGGTGCAGGCGATGCCGCACCGGAGCGTCCGGACGACCTCGATGCCGACCTCGGGAAATCCGAGCCGGGCCGGCAGGCCGGCGAGCCACGCCGCCGGGGCTCCCGCGTCGAGGAGTGCACCCAGCAGCATGTCGCCGCTGATGCCGGCGGCCGGGTCGAGGATGGCGCAGCGCGGGGCAGTCATGAGGGGTCCAATATCACCCGGACTTCGGGGTCAGGGCAAATCGGGCGAGCCGCGGTAGAGCCAGCCGGCGCCGGTGTTGAAGACGACGACGCGCGCCTCCGCGCCAAGCACACCCTCCTCCCGCAGCCGTCGCGCGGCGGCGAGCGCCGCACCACCCTCCGGAGAGAGGTCGATCCCCTCCTCCCGCGATCCGCGGCGCGCCTCCGCCGCGAGGTCGTCGTCGGTCACGGCGATCGCGCCGCCCTGGCTTTCGCGCAGTGCCCGGAGCATCAGGCGGTCGCCGAGCGGCCCAGGCACCCGAAGCCCGCTCGCGATGGTCCACGGCTCCTCCCACGGCGTGGCCCGGTCGGCGCCAGCCTCAAAGGCGCGCACCACGGGGGCGCAACCGGTGGACTGCACCGAAAACATCCGCGGCGGTGGGTCGGTCACCCACCCTGCCTCGCGCAGCTCGGCGAACGCCTTCCACATCCCGATCAGCCCGGTGCCGCCGCCCGTGGGGTAGATGATGGCCGCCGGAAGGGTCCAGTTGAACTGCATGGCGAGCTCGAGGCCCAGGGTCTTCTTGCCCTCGATCCGGTACGGCTCGCGGAGGGTCGACAGGTCCACCGCGCCCGACTCCGCCGCCCACGTCCGCGCGGCACGCCCGCAATCCCCGATGTGCCCCTCGAGCAACACCAGTTCCCCGCCGAAGACCCGGATCTGGTCGAGGATGGGCCGGGGCGTGGTGCGGGGCGCGTACACCCGGGCCGAGACACCGGCGCGGCTGGCGTAGGCGGCGGCCGCCACGCCCGCGTTTCCTGCCGTGGGGATGACGAACTGGCGTGCCCCGGCGCGCACAGCGCGGGTGATGGCCGCGCTCAGGCCGCGCGCCTTGAAGGAGCCCGTCGGGTTGGCGCCTTCGTCCTTGATCCAGAGGTCGGCCAGCCCGAGGCGCCGGCCGATCCGGCCGGCCTCGAGGAGCGGGGTGTCGCCCTCGCCGAGGGTCACCGGTTGCTCACCCGACAGGAGCGGCAGGAAGGGACGGTAGCGCCACATCCCCTGCCCTCGCCGCACCTCGGCGCGCGCAGTCACTGATGGGGGGGGGCGGTCGGGATATCGCACCAGCCACGGCTGGCCACAGCCGGGACAGACCGAGGGGAAGCCGTCGGGCGCGCAGGTGGCCCCGCATCCGGAGCATTCGAGGTGCCAGTCCATGGTCATGGGGCGTTGAGGAAGCGTTCGGCGAGCTGTTCGAGCCGGTCGTCCCGCCGGCGCCGGGCGTGAAGCAGGATCTGTTCGACGTGGGGCCGGAGGCTCGCCTCGCCCCAGCGATACCCGGTGGCGGCCTCGGCCCCCAGCGAATCACCGCGGTTGGCGCCCTCGATCAGGGCCCACGCCGCCGCCTGGTCGTACCCCGGGTCCTCGCGGGGAGGGAGCTCATAGCGGGCGGGCGGTTCGTCCCGGTCTTCCCGGACAAAGGCGCGTGACATGGCTGAATGATAAGGGGACGGCCGGCTCAGGCCCTGACCGCGGCCAGGATCCGCTCGGCCAGCGTCGCGGAGAACCCGGGAAGGCTGGCGATCTCCGCCGCCGTGGCCGAGCGCACGCCAGCCAGGCTGCCGAAGCGTTCGAGCAGCACGCGGCGCCGGGTGGGGCCCACACCCGGGATGTCGAGCAATGCCGACGTGATGGTCCGTTGGGTCCGGCGCTTCCGGTTGTAGGCCACGCCGAAGCGATGGGTTTCATCACGGATGCGCTGCAGCAGGCGCAGGGAGGGAGCCCGGCGCGACAGCCGCAGGCTCTCCGGCCGCCCCGGGAAGAAGATCTCCTCCTCCTTCTTGGCCAGGCTGATCATGGGGATGTGCCCCACGCCGCGCGCGGCGGCGGCGTCGGCCGCCGCGGAGAGCTGCCCCTTGCCGCCGTCGATGACGATGAGGTCCGGCAGGGGCAGCCGCTCCTCCTGGCGCCGGGTGAGGTACCGGGTGAGCACTTCGTGGATGGCGGCGTAGTCGTCCTGCTGGGCCTCACCCTTGATCTTGAACTTGCGATACTCGGCCTTCCGCGGACGGCCGGCCTCGAACCAGACCAGCGATCCCACGGTGTCCTTGCCCTGGTTGGTCGAGATGTCGATGCAGATCATGCTGCGGGGCACCACGTTGAGGCCCAGGTCGCGGCCGAGGGCGTAGACCGGGTCGCCGGCGCGCTCGTCGGTCTCGAAGCTCTCGATCCGCAGGCTCTCGAGCAGGTGCCGGGCGTTCTGGTCGGCGAGGTCGAGCCAGCGGTGGGCGATGCCTCGCTGGGGCACATGCCACTCGGTCTCGGGCATCAGCTCCTGCAGCAGCTCGATCTCGGCGGGCGGGAACGGCAGGATCAGCCGCCGTACCCGTCCGGGCATGGGCACGTAGGATCGCACCAGCAGGAAGTTGAGGATCTGCTCGTCGGTCTCCTCGCCCAGGTTCTCGAGAAAGGTGTGCTCGCGCGCGACGACCCGGCCCTCGCGCACCCGGAGGAGGGCCCCGACGGCGTCGTCGCCGTCACGGGCGAAGCCCACGATGTCGGCATCGCCGGTGCCGATGACCTCCACGCTGGCGGGCGCATCGACCTGCTCCAGCCACTTGAGCTGGTCGCGAAGCCGGCCGGCGCGCTCGTAGTCCTGCCGCTCGCTCGCGGTGAGCATGGCGTCCCGGACGCGGGAGCGCACGTCCACGGTGCGGCCGGCGAGGAAGTCGAGCACCTCGTCGATCATGCCCCGGTACTCCGTCTGGGTCTGCCAGCCGACGCAGGGTGCCCGGCAGCGACCGATGTGATAGTCGAGGCAGGGCCGTTCGCGCTGCTCCCGGGGCAGGTCGTCGGCGCAGCTCCGCACGGTGTACAGCCGCCGGATGATCACCAGGGCCCGCCGCAGCTGGGTCACGTCGGTGTAGGGCCCGAAATAGCGGGCGCCGGGCAGGTCCAGCCGGCGGGTGACGAGCACCCGGGGAAACGGCTCGCCGGTGGTGACGGCGATGGACGGATAGCTCTTGTCGTCCTTGAGCCGGACGTTGAAGCGCGGCTGGTACTCCTTGATCAGGTTGTTCTCGAGGAGCAGCGATTGCGCCTCGTTCGCCACCACGATGGTCTCGACGTCCGCGATCTGCCGCACCAGGTACTGGGTCTTGAGGCTGGTGGCGTGGTCGGCGGTGAAGTAGCTGCGCACCCGGCTGCGGAGCCGCTTGGCCTTCCCGACGTAGAGCACGAGCCCGGCGGCGTCCTTCCAGAGGTAGACGCCGGGCTGGTCGGGGAGCGTGTCGAGCTTGCGCTGCAGGGGTTCGGGAGTCGCGGTCATCGCCCGGAAAGATAGTGTCCGGCGGCGGGGCTCAGCGGGGGCGGAGCCGCGCGAGGAGCGCCCGTCCCTCGGGGACGCGGAGCGCCACGGTGCCCCCGAGATACACCAGGCCGAACGGGACCAGCGCCGCGGCCGCGCGGAGCACCGGGTGGATCCCGGGGAGGAGGGACTGGACGCCGTAGCCGATCGCCGCGCCGAGGAGCGCCGGCGCCCAGAGCCGCGCCAGTTCCCCGGCGGAGAGCCCGGTGGCGCCGATCCGGGCATTCATGCCGCGCTGCAGCAGGAAGAACTCGACCCAGCCGGCGATCCCGGCGGTGGCGGTGAGCCCCGCCGCGCCCCACCTGGGCTCGAGGCCGAGGAGCGGCGGCAGCGGGACGGCGGCGAGGTAGCCGAGGAGGGTGGTGAGGAGCACGCGGAGCACCGCGAAGCGCAGCGGGGTGCGGGTGTCACGGAGCGCGTAGTAGGCCGAACTGTAGAGGCGTCCCATCGTGGCCGCGAGCAGCCCCACGGCGCTTCCGGCGAGGATGCCCCAGACGTAGCGGCTGTCCTCGGCCGAGAACTGCCCGGTCTGGAACAGCGCCGCCGCGAGCACCGACCCCAGGCCGAGGAATGCCGCGGCGGACGGCACCACGAAATAGGCGATGCGGCGCAGCCCCGCCTGGAGCCGTTGACGGAGGGCGGCCGCGATCTCGGTGTCGCTGCCGGTCGCGCTCGCCATGGCGGGAAGTTCCGCGGCGGAGACCGACATCCCGAACAGGCTCACCGGCAGGGTGTACAGCACCTGGGCGGTGGTGAGCCCGGCCACCGCCCCCCGCCCGAGCAGGCTCGCGATAATGGTATCCACGAACGCGCTGAGCTGGACCACGCCGCGCCCGAGGAACACCGGCCAGAAGTTGCGCAACACCGTGCGCACGGCGTCCCCACGCGTCGCGAGGCGCGGGCGCAGGCCCGGGACGAGCCGGAGGACGGTGGGCAGCTGGACGAGGAACTGCAGCGCGCTGCCGGCCACCGACCCCAGTGCCGCCAGCGTGGCCACCCGCGCCTCGGACTGGCCGGCGGCGGCCAGCAGCAGGCTCACGATGATGGCGAGGTTCCACAGCACCGGCGCCGTGTACGACAGCAGGAACCGGCGGTGGCTGTTGAGGACCCCCAGGCACCAGGCGGACGCCACCAGGAGCCCTGCCCCGGGAAAGAGCACGCGCACGAGGGAGACGGTGAGGTCGCGCTTGGGGCCGGACCACCCAGGGGCGATGACATCGGTCAGCGGGCCGGCCAGGGCCACGCCGGCGAGGACGACCAGCGCGGTGGCCACGCCGACCAGGCCAAGCACCGCGCCGGCGACGTGCTCCGCGTCGGCGTCCTTCCCCTCCGCGCGGAGGCGGGCGTACACCGGGATGAACGATGCCGACAGCACCCCTTCCCCCAGCAGGTTCTGCAGCAGGTTGGGAATGCGGAAGGCCGCGGTGAAGGCGTCGCTGCCGTCGCCCAGGCCGAGATAGTGCGCCAGGGCCCGCTGCCGGACCAGGCCGAAGATGCGGCTGAGGAAGATGCCCGCCGCCACCAGCGTGGCGTGGGAGGTCGGGCGGGCGGTGCGTGGCTCGGCCACGGGGGACGGGGCCGGCGTCAGGGCGACGTGGGCGGCGGCAGGCTGGAGCGGCCGGGGTGGTCCTCGAGCAGCCGCTGCAGGAACTGGTTCTCCTCCTGCAATGCGGTCATGGTCCGCTGCAGGTCCTCCATCTCGGACTCGAGCACCTCGACCTTGCGGGCCAGGTCGGCGAGCGGCGGCGGCACCTGGTCGGGACCCTCGAGCCGCCGCGCCAGCGCCTTCCCGATCGGGGAATCGATCACGATGCCCATGATCGGGATCATGAGGGCCACGAGGAGGATCAAACCGAGAAAGGCCATGGGACGAGTCTACCGGGGTGCCGGAGCCGCTTCAAGGGCGGCGGCGTACCAGGCCTCGACGTGGGCCGCGAGGGCATCGAGCAGCGCCGGCCCGTGCCGGGCCAGCAGGGGCGCCAGCGTCAGGACCCGTTCCTGCGGCCGGCCCAGCGGGAGCACCAGCTCGCGGGCCCGCGCAATCTGCTGGGTCTCGGTAACCTGGCGCTTCTTGAGGTGGTTGACCAGCCGCTTCTCCGCCTCCTGGGTTCCGGCGAAGGCCTGGTTGCGGAGGTTCTGCAGGGTCTTCTCGATCGTGGGATCGATGGCCACGGCCGCCCGGGTCAGCACCGCATAGTCCCGCTCGATCGCGGCCCGGAGGGAGGCCAGCGCGTCGCGCGCGTCGGCGGGAAGCTGCTCCCGGATCACCCTCCCCTCCAGCTGGAGCCCCGGCGCCAGCAGCTCGTCCAGCGTGGCACCGAACTTCTCCAGCACCCGGTCGGTGCGGGCATCGACGATCAGGCCGGACCAGCGCGGCAGCGGACGCTGCGGGGCGACCCCCAGTGGCGCGTAGATCGCCTCGGCCAGGGCCCAGTAGCGCAGCTCGCCGGGGCCGCCCATGTACGCGACCGTCGGGAGGATGGCGCTCTCGATCGCGGGCCGGAGCAGCACATTGGGTGAGAAGCGCCCAGGGTCGGTGGCGGACAGCTGCTCCACGTCGGCCAGGGAGAGCTGTTCGTGACTCCGCCGGGTCATGAAGCCGGGCGCGCGGAAGGCCAGGCGGTCCCTGCCCTGCGTGCCCTCGAACATGACGAGGGTCGCGCCGTCTCCCACCGTGACCCCCGCGTCGTGCCCCTGCGCCGCGAGGGCGGCCTGACGCCCCACCAGCGCCTGCTCCAGGACCGCGGCCTGTTCCAGGGCCCGCACCAGGTAGGGCACCTGGGCCCGCTTGACGGCGGGATGGACCGCGTCGAACACCACGATGCCGTACGGCGCCAGCAGCTCGGCGATGGTCTGGGCGCAGGCGTCGGCGAGGTTGGACTCGGGCCGGTACCATCGGCGGAAGAGCGCCAGGACCTCCGCCCCATGCGGCGAGCCGGCGAGGTCCGCCGCCAGGCGCTCGAGCACGGGCCCGATCTCGGGCCCCACCGGCTCCCGGTACAACGGCGTCAGCGGGGCATCCGCCGGGCGTTCCCGCAGGGTGGCCGTGATAGTGGAGCCGTCGGCGGCGGTCCACGCGGCGTGGTTCCCCTCCGCAAAGTCGTGGTCGCCACCCGCCGCCCAGAAGACCGGGACCACCGGCCGGTTCCAGCGGTGCTCACACTGCCGCGCGAGCGCCACCGCCGAGAGGGCCTTGTGGATGGTGTAGAGTGGTCCGGTCAGGAGTCCCGGCTGCTGCCCCGTGGTGACCACCAGGGCCCGCGGATCCCGCAGCCGATCGAGGCTGGCCCGTGCGCCGGGGGCGGCCACGAAGGCGTCCAGGAGTGCCGGGGCGATCCCGCCGTTCCGGGGGGTGGGCCACGCCACGGGGGCGGCGAGCGGCGTGGTCAGCAGGCGAAACGTCATGCGGCCACCTGAGCGACGAGGATGGTCCGGTTGCCGGTCCCGAGCACCGCGCCATCGTAATCGCCGAACCGGGCGCGGACGATGGCCCCGTGGGCCACGAGCATGCCCTCGAGCACCTCCGGCCCCAGCAGCCGGACCCGCTCCTCGAACCGGCGCCCGTCGGCCAGGGCAATGGTCTTGCGGACGAAGCGGCCATCGGCCGTGAGCCCCCGGGTGATCCGCACCAGCGTCTCGCCGTAGCGGGTCTCCTCGACGGGCACCAGCGAGGCGCGCACCTGCTCGGCGTTCAGGAAGTCGATGACGAACCAGCCACCGGGCCGCACGGTCGAGAGCATCTGGCCGAGCGCATCGGTATGCTCCTCATCCGCGGCGAAGTACCCGAAGCTGGTGAAGAGGTTCACGGTGAGATCCATGGACCGGGCGCGGTATGGCAGGGCTCGCATGTCGGCCCGCACCAGCGGCCGCGCGGTGGCCTCGCGGGCCCGGCGGAGCAGCGGGAGAGAAAGGTCGAAGCCGAAGGCCACGGCGCCGGCGCGTTCCAGGGCGGCCAGGTGCCGCCCCGCGCCGCAGGCGACGTCGAGCACCCGCCAGCCCACCCGCCACGGCAGCTCGCGGGTGAGCAGCGCGATCAGGCGGCCCGCGTCCGCCTCGTTGCGGTGCGGGTACAGGTGCAGGTACTCCTCGCCAAACCACTCCTCGAACCACTCGGCCATGGGGCCCCGGCGGAGGGGTGAACGCTGCCGCTGGCCGCGCGGGTCGGGCCCGGGGCAAGGGACGGAAGGCGCCCGCCTACTTGTGGTAGGGTTCGCCGCGAAGAATGGTAAACCCGCGATAGAGTTGTTCCAGTACCACCACGCGGGCGAGTTCGTGCGGGAGCGTGAGGGCTCCGAGGCTCCAGCGGTGGCGGCAGTCGGCCACCAGGCCCGGGTCGAGCCCCTCCGAGCCGCCGATCAGGAAGGCGACCGGCCGGGCGTCGTCCCGCCACCGGCCCAGGCGCCGGGCCAGCTCCTCACTGGTCCAGGGCGCCCCGGTCCGATCGAGGGCCACGAGCTCCGCGCCCCCGGATGCACGTTCGCGGAGGCGGGCGCCCTCGAGCCGGCGCCCCTCCTCCGCGACCTTGCCCCGCCCCGCCTCCCGGACCTCCACCTCGGCCACCCGCGTGTACCGGCCGAGCCGCCGGAGGTAGTCGTCGGCGGCGTCGCGGAAGGCGGGGCGCAGCTTGCCGACGGCCAGGACGGCCAGCGTCAGGCGTACATCCCGCGCAGGCGGTGCACGGCGGCCACCCGGTCGATTGACAGCATGTAGGCGCCGATGCGATTGTCGACCCCGTGCTTCTCCGCCATCGTCGTCACCTCCTCGAAGGAGTGCACCATGATCTTCTCGAGGCGGTTGTTGACGGTCTCCTCGTCCCAGAAGTAGCCGCCACGGTCCTGCACCCACTCGAAGTAGCTGACGGTGACGCCCCCGGCGTTGGCCAGGATGTCCGGGATGACGAAGATTCCCTTCTGGTTGAGGATCTTGTCGGCCTCGGCGGTGGTGGGGCCGTTGGCGCCCTCGCAGATGATCCGGGCCTTGATCTGGCCGGCATTCTCGTCGGTGATCACGTTCTCGAGGGCGGCGGGGACCAACACATCGCAGTCCAGGGTGAGCAGCTCCTGGTTGGTGATCTGCTGCGCCTTGGCGTAGGTGTTGAGCAGCTTCTTGCCCTGGACGTGCTTGAAGACGTCGGGGAGGTCGAGCCCCTTGGGGTTGTAGATCCCGCCCGACTTGTCGCTCACGGCCACGATGGTCATGCCTTCCTTGGCCATGAGGTCGGCCGCCACGGATCCGACGTTGCCGAAGCCCTGCACCGCCACCCGGGTGCCCTTGAGCGGCATCTTGAGCTTCTTGAGCGCCTCGCGGGTCACGAACATGCAGCCGCGGCCGGTGGCCTCGCGGCGGCCGAGGCTCCCGCCCATCGCGATCGGCTTGCCGGTGACGACCGCGGTGACAGTGTGGCGCTTGTGCATCGAGTAGGTGTCCATCACCCAGGCCATCACGCGCTCATTGGTGTTCACGTCGGGGGCGGGCACGTCGGAGTCGGGGCCCAGGGTCTCGATGATGCCCGTGGTGTAGCGGCGGGTCAGGCGCTCGATCTCGCCGTTGGACATGGTGGTGGGGTCGCAGATCACCCCGCCCTTGGCGCCGCCGAAGGGCAGGTTCACCACGGCGCACTTCCAGGTCATCCAGCCCGCCAGCGCCTTGACCTCGTCCAGGGTGACCTGGAGGTCGAAGCGGATGCCGCCCTTGGCCGGGCCCCGGGAGGTGTTGTAGATGACGCGATAGCCGGTGTACACCTCCACCGTGCCGTCATCGCGGAGCACCGGCACCGAGACGATGATCTGCTTCTCGGGCATCCGGAGGATCTGGTACAGTCCCGGCTCGAGGTCCAGGCGCTTGGCGGCGTCGTCGAAGCGGGACATCATCTCCTCGAACGGGTTCTCCGCCGCGAGAAAGTGGTCCTTCTCGGGCCGGATGACGTTCTGGCTGGGGCGCGGACTGGTCGACGTCATAGCATCTCCAATGAGTGTTACAGGCGCTCGGCCGGCAGCACGACGGCATCGAGGGCCACGGCGAACGCCTCGCCGCCACTTTCCCACGTGAGGTCCAGCAGGGCCACCAGCGGTTCAGGGGCGTCGGCCGGCCAGCAGTCCCGGAGCTTCACCGCGTCCTTCTCCGTGATGACCAGATGGTCGGCCCGCCGCGCCGCGTGGGCCAGCCAGGAGACATCCTCCTGGCGATACTCGTGATGATCCTTCCAGGTTGCCACCTGCACCGCCGCCCCGGTGGCCTTGGTCTGGGCCACGAAGGCCTCCGGGTCGCCGATCGCGGAGGCCGCCACCACCCGTCGGCCCGCCAGGGCTTCCGGCGGCAGGCTGCGGCCGGTCAGCAATCCCTCGAACCGCGTCAGGCCCAGGTGCGCGATGGCCACCGGGCCCCGCACCCGCCGCTGCAGGTCGGCCGCCAGCGCCTCCGCCGCCTCCCGGCTGGCCCGCTTCCGGGTGATCACGACGGCATCGGCCCGGTCGAGCGCCTGCCACCCTTCGCGCCACGGGCCGGCCGGCAGCGGCCAGCCCACGGCCCGGGTGGTCTCGGCGCTCATCACCAGCACGTTGAGGTCGCGCCGGATGTCGAGCCGCTGGTACGCATCGTCGAGCACCAGCACCTGCGCGCCGCGCGCCAGGGCCCGCTCCGCCCCGGCCACGCGGTCCGGGTCGGCCACCACGTGCGCGCCGGGGAGCGCCCGCGCATGCACCCGGGCCTCATCGCCGCCGCCGTAGGGGCGGAGCAGGATGCCCGGCACCAGGCCACGCCCCGTGTAGTATCGGGCGATCCACATGGCGATCGGAGTCTTGCCCGACCCACCGACCGTCAGGTTGCCCACCGCCACCGAGGGCAGCGGGAGGTCGTGCACCGGCAGCCACTGCCTGGCGTACACCACCCGCCGCACCCGCATCCAGGTGCTCCACAACCCCGCGAGGGGCAGCAGCGCCAGGCGGGCGAGCCGGGCATCGATCCGTCGGCTGGTCCACAGCCAGCGGATCAGTCGGTGGGTATCGCCGCGCCGTCGTGCCATGCTGCCCGCCTCATCGCGTCGTCCAGTTCGCGTACCACCCGCACGGCCACGTCCTCGGGATCGGCATGCACCGCCGCGTCCACCGGGCTTCCGTACGCCAGGCGCACCCGGGCCCACGGTCCGGGCAGCAGGAAGCGGTCCCAGGAGCCGGCCCGCCACGCCGGCCGGGCTTCCACGTGTACCGGCAGGACCAGCGCTGCCCCCCGCACCGCCGCCACGAAGGCGCCCGGCTTGGCTACCCGCCGGGGGCCGCGTGGCCCGTCGGGGGTGAAGCCCACGGAGGTACCGCCCCGCAGTGCCCGGATGGCGCCGGCCAATGCCCGGCGCCCGCCCCGGGTGCTCGATCCGCGGATCAGGCGGTAGCCGAGCGAGTCGGCGAACCGCGCCAGGTACTCGCCGTCCCGTGCCTGGCTGATCACGGCGGCGATCCCCTGCTCCCGGTGCTGCCACATCACCGGCAGGAGGCACTCATGCCAGCACAGCAGCACGAAGGGCCGCCCCGTGGCAACCACCGCGGCCGGGTGCTCCGGCTGGACAATTTCCATCCGCCAGCTGCGGGCCAACTGCCGCGCCGCCAGGCCGGCCAGCCGGCTCAGCACCCGACGCGGTCCAGCAGTACCGTGGCGACCCGCGATGCGGCCCCCGGCCCGCCGAGGCGGGCGCGGACGCGCGCCAGCGCGGCGCGCTGGCGCACCGCGGCGTCACTCGATTCGTCAAGAAGCGGTCGCACGGCGTCGCCGACTGGCGCGGCGGACACCGGCGGGTGCCAGAACTCCGGAACGACGTCCTCGCCGGCGACGAGGTTGACCAGGCTGATCCGGTCCACCGTCATGAGCCGGCGGGCGATCTGGTACGTCAGGCGCGAGGTCCGATAGGCCACCACCATCGGGGTGCCGGTCATGGCGGCCTCAAGCGTGGTGCTGCCCGACTTCACCAGCACCGCCGTCGCGGCCGCGAGGACCTCCTCCGGGCGGCCGCGATGCACCTGGAACGGGGCGCACTCGGGATAGTAGCCCGCCGTGGTCCCGGCCACGAGCACCCGGCGGCAGTGCCCCGCGGCGAGCATCCGCTGCCCGACGTCCCGGAAGAGCGGCCAATTGTACCCGATCTCCCGCTCCCGGCTTCCGGGAAAGATACCCAGTACCCCCTCCGTCCGGTCGATCCCCAGCGCGAGGCGGGCGGCGTCACGCGCCGGCCAGGCCCGGTCGAGGACCGGGTGCCCCGCGTAGTGGCAGGCCAGTCCCCGCTCCCGGAACCACGCCTCCTCGAACGGCAGGATCGCCACGATCTCGTCGGCGGCCTCCTGGAGCCGTGGGAGGCGTCCGGGGCGCCACGCCCAGAGCTGCGGCGCGACGTACTGGATGACGGGTACCCCGGCCCGCCGGAGGGCGCGCCCCAGGCGCAGGTGAAACCCGGGGTAGTCCACCAGCAGGGCGGCCGCGAACCGCCCGGCCCGGGCGGCCGCCACGATCTGCCGGTAGAGCCCCAGATGGCGCGGGATGGCCCCCAGGACGTCCCGGAAGCCCATCGTGGCCAAGTCGGTGACATCCGCCAGGGGGAGGAGCCCCTGGGCGAGCATCCTGGGCCCGCCAATGCCCTCCGCCACCAGCTCCGGGCGGCGCGCGCGGAGTTCGGCCAGCACCCCGGCCGCCAGGAGGTCACCCGAGGGCTCACCGGCCGAGACCAGGAGCCGCCGGGGCGATGCGGTCACGGCTCGAGCTGGGAGGCCGGGGCCGCGAGGCGGATCGCCTCCGCCACCCGGAGCGCGAGGTCCAGCGCGGCCCGGCCCTCCCCGCCCGTCACCACCGCCTCCCTGTCCCCGCGGACGGCGTGCAGGAAGCTCTCGAGCTCCAGCCGAAGGGCGTCGGCCGCGGGCGCCTCGAGGGGGATCCGCTCGGCGACGTCGGTCAGGGCCCTGGCCCCACCCGGCATCCAGCCGTTCCGCAGCCGGAGAAACTCCCCCTGACCCGTGGCCAGGTCCAGCGCCAGGTACCCCTCCTCCTGGTAGATCCGGAGCTTCCGGACCCGCCGCTCGGCGATGCGGGAGGCGGTCACGCTCGCCACCAACCCGGTGGCAAACTCGACCCGGGCGTGGGCCACGTCGAGCAGGGGTGAGAGTACGGCGGCACCGTTGGCCCGTACGTCGACCGCCTCCGGCCCGCCGGCGAGGTGCAGGATGAGGTCGAGCTCGTGGATCATGAGGTCCAGCACCACCGGCACGTCGGTCCCGCGGGGCTGGAAGGGCGCCAGGCGCTCCCCCTCGATGAACAGCGGCCGGTCGAGGTAGGGCAGCGCCGCGCGCAGGGCCGGGTTGAAGCGCTCGATGTGCCCCACCTGGAGCAGCACCCCGGCCTGTGCCGCGGCGGCGAGCAGCCGGTCGGCCTCCGGGAGGGTGGCGGCCAGGGGCTTTTCCATCAGCACCGGCCGGCCAGCGGCAAGTGCGGCGAGTCCCACCTCGCCATGGACGGACGTCGGGACGGCGACGGTCAGCGCCTCACAGCGGGCCAGCAGTTCCTCGCGGGTGGCGAAGGCGCGGGTGCCCAGCTGCCCCGCCACGAAGCGGGCCCGGTCCGGCCGGATGTCGAAGACGCCCACCAGCTCCGCGTCCGGCATCGCGGCGAGGTGCCGGGCATGATGCCAGCCCAGCGCGCCGACGCCGATCACGCCGACCCGCACCCGCGGCCTCACGCGGGCACCCCGCGCCGCGTCCCCGCGACAAAGGCGAGCAGCCGGGCCACCTCCGGCACGCGTGCCGCCGAGTCGGCGAGCTCGGCCATCGCCTCGCGGCGCGGGCGGTCGCTGTTGAACAGCAGGCGATAGGCGTGCTTGAGGGCCGTGAGGGTGGCCGCGGGGAATCCCGCGCGGGTGAGCCCCACCGTGTTGAGCCCGAACAGGCGCACCGGGTTCCCCACGGCGGTTACGTACGGCGGGATGTCCTGCGGCAGGCGGGAGGAACCCCCGACGAAGGCGTGGGTCCCGATGGTGATGAACTGGTGCAGGGCGCACAGCCCGCTCACGGTGGCCCGCTCCTCGATGACGATATGCCCCGACAGCTGAGTGGAGTTGGCGATGGTCACGCCGTCGCCGACCTGGCAGTCGTGGGCCACGTGGACGTACGTCATCAGGAAGCAGTCTGCCCCCACCCGCGTCGTCCCGGTCGCGGCGGTGGCGCGGTGCACCGTGCTGTACTCGCGGATGATGGTCCGGGGTCCCACCTCCACCCAGGTCTCCTCGTCGCGGTACTTCACGTCCTGGGGCGCGCCGCCCAGCACCACGCCCGCCCCGAGGGTCACCTCCGGGGCCAGGCGCACGTTCCGCTCCAGTACCGCGTGCGGCCCGATCCGGCATCCGTCCCCCACCAGCACCCCCGGCCCGATGACCGTGTAGGCCCCGACCTGCACCCCGCGGCCCAGCTCGGCCCCGGGATCGATCACGGCGGTGGGGTGCACGTCCGCCAGGGTCACTTGTCGACCACGCACGCGAGCATCACGGCCTCGGTGACCACCTGGCCGTCCACGTACGCCATGCCCTTCATCCGGGCGGTCTTGCCGCGGAACTGCAGCATCTCGACCTCCATCCGCAGCTGGTCCCCGGGCACCACGGGCTTCCGGAACTTCACCTCGTCGAGCGCCATGAAGTAGACGACCTTGTTGGCGCGGTCGGTGATCTGCTCCATCAGGAGCAGGCCGCCGGTCTGGGCCATTGCCTCCACGATCAGCACCCCCGGCATGATCGGGTGGCCGGGAAAGTGGCCCTGGAAGAACGGCTCGTTGATCGTGACGTTCTTGAGCCCGATGATCTTCTGCTTGCCCTGCACCTCCACGATCCGGTCCACCAGCAGGAACGGGTAACGGTGCGGGAGCAGGTCCATGATCTGGGCAGCGTCCATCACTCCTCCTCGACGGGTCGGGCGCGGGCCGCGATGGCGCGCGCGCAGGCGATATTGCCGCGATGGCTGGGGCGCCACGCCCGCACCGCGGCGCGGAGCGGGCCGCCGAGCAGCGCGAGATCCCCCAGCAGGTCTCCCACCTTATGCCGCGCGAACTCCTCCGGCCAGCGGAGCGTGGTGTTGAGCGGCGCGGTGGCGCTGAGCACGATGGCCGCGTCGGCGCTCGCTCCCGCCAGCAGGCCCCGCGCCCGCAGCGCCTCCACCTCCGCCAGGAACCCGTAGGTGCGGGCCGGTGCGATCGCGGTGACGAACGGCTCGTCCCCGGGGGCGAACACCGCGTGCTGCCGGCCGATCACCGGCTCCACATGCTCGAGCGTCACCTCGAGCCGGCAGCCGCCCGCCGGCTCGACCAGGTACCGGGCGTCACCCTCCCGCACCTCGAACGGCGCATCGACCACGAGGGCGCGCCGCCGTCCCGCCACGGCGAGGATCCCACCGGCACTGAGCAGCGCACAGTACGGCGCGAAGGACCCGTCCAGGATCGGCAGCTCGGGGCCGTCGACCAGCACGAGCAGGTCGTCGATCTCTGCCGCCGCGGCCGCCGCCAGCAGGTGCTCCACGGTCTCGATCCGGGTGTCGCCTGCCGCCAGCACGGTGCGCCGCTCGGTGCCGCCCACGGCGTCGAGGGTCGCGGCGATCTCTACTGGCGGGTCCAGGTCGATCCGCCGGAAGCGGACGCCTGCCCCGCCCCGGGCCGGCGCCACCCGAAGCCGCACGGTGGCGCCGGTGTGGAGCCCCGTCCCGGCAAGCTCAGCCGGCCGCTGGATGGTCCGGCGCACTGGCCCCTCCCCGGGCCTCGGCGAGGGCCGCAAGCCGGTCCGCGAGGGGGGCCAGCTGGTACAGCGCGGCCTGCGCCCGGAGAAAGGCCCGGTGCGGCCGCGCGGGGTACCCGGACACCACGGCACCGGGGGCCACCCGGCCGGGGCCGAAGACGACGCTCTTGGCGCCGATGACCGCCCCGTCCCCGATGACCACGTGGTCCGCCACCCCCACCCCGCCAGCGATTACCACGTCGTCGCCGATCCGGCAGCTGCCTGCGATCCCGGTGGTGGCCATGATCAGGCACCGGGCGCCGATCCGGACGTTGTGCCCGACCTGCACCAGGTTGTCGAGCTTGGTGCCCCGGCCGATCACCGTGTCCTCGAAGTTACCCCGGTCCACACAGCTGCCGGAGCCGATCTCCACCTCGTCTTCCAGGATACAGCCGCCGAGGTGGGGGATCCGCTGGTGCCCCGCGGGGCCCCGCAGGTAGCCGAAGCCCGGGCCCCCGACCACCGCGCCGGCCTTGAGCACCACCCGGTGTCCCAGGCGCGCCCCGGCGTAGCAGACGGCGTTGGGGCCGATCTCGGCGTGGTCGCCGACCACCACCCCCGCACCCAGGAACGCACCGGCGCCGATGGTGCACCCGACACCCAGAACCACACCCGACTCCAGCACCGCCCCGGGCCCGACTGAGGTGCCGACCCCGAGGCGCGCATCGGGCGCGACGACCGCGTTGGGGTGCACCCCTTCCGCTACGCTCGGACCGGGCGCCAACGCCCCCGCGACCCGGGTCAGCGCCGCCGGGAGGTCGTCCACGACGATCCGGGTGGCGGGCCCTTCAGCCTCGCCGGCGAATGTCGCGGCCAGCAGGACCGCGCCCGCGCGGCTCCGCCGGAAGGCCCCGAGGTAACGCGATGTGAGGAGGAAACTCAGGGCGTCGGGCCCCGCCCGGTCGAGCGGGGCCAGCTGGTGGAGCGGGAGGCTCCCGTCGCCCTCCAGGCGGCCGCCGACCAGATCGGCGACCGCCCGGGCCGTCAGGCGGCCGGGGACGGCGGGGGGCGTCAGGGCGTCGCCTTGACCTTGTCGATGACCTTCTGGCTCAGCTCCAGGGACTTGTCCACCGCCACGATGAGCCCCTCGTTGGCGCTCACGTCGAAGATGATGGCGAAGCCCCCCTCGGTCCGCACCGCCTCGATGGCGGTGTTGACCCGGCCGTGGATGGGGGCGAGCAGCTCCTGTTCGCGCTGGGCCGCCTTGTCGCGCAGCTCGTTGGCGCGCTGCTCCATCCGGTCGCGCTGCTGCTCCAGCTCCCGGCGCTTGGCCGTCTTGGCGGTGGCCGAGAGCATCACCGACTTCTGCTCGAAGTCCGAGGCGGCGGAGTCGAGGGCGGTCTGCATCCGGTCCACTTCCTCGCGGAAGCTGGACAGCTCGCGGTTGTAGGTCGACTCCGCCTGGGCGTAGCCGGGCACCGCCAGCAGGACGGCGCGGGCATTGATGTAGCCGATCTTCGAGCCGCCCTGCTGCGCGGCAAGGGTGGTGGGAGCGACGAGCAGCGCCAGCGCGAGCACCGACCAGCGGACAAGGGCACCACGGACCATCGAGCCACTCCTCACGAGAATGTGGGCGCCCGGCCTAGAAGAAGTTGCCGAGCTTGAAGTGCAGCTGCCACCCCGGTCGCGGGTCGCCGCGCCGGTTGACCTTGTCGAACCCGTAGCCGAGGTCGATGCCGATCGGCCCCAGGGGCGAGAGCACGGCCACGCCGAAGCCGGCGCCGCGGAAGAGGCGGCTGGGGTCGTACTGGCGGGTGGACCGGTAGACGTTGCCGGCGTCGAGGAAGCTGCTGAAGTACAACGACTGGCTCACCCGCGCGCCGGCCTCGACGGTGAAGGCCGCGTACGCCTTGCCGAAGGAGTTGACGCTGGCGGCGGCGCTGCCGCCGGCGCTCGGATCGAATCCGTTCGGGGTGATGGAGAACTCGTCGTAGCCGCGCAGCGGGATGCCGAACTGGGTGCCGCCGAGGGAGTAGAGCTCGGTGTAGAACGGCCCGGCGTCGCCGAAGATGAAGCCGCTCTTGGCCGTCAGGCCCAGCACGAACTGCACCCCGCTGCCCATCGCCGCGTTGCCGCCGGCGGAGCCGAGCGGCGCGTAATAGCGGCTCTCGAAATCGAGCTTGCGATAGTTGCCGGTGCCGCCGAGCACCCCGCCATTGAGCTCCACGGTGGCATTCGTGAGCGCGCCGCCCGTGGCGAACGGCAGGCCGACCCGGGTATCGCGCACGATGCTGCCGCCCACCGTGGAGCGGGTGCAGCGTTCGCAGCGGAACTGCTGCCGCAGGTCGGCGGATCCGCCGGTGTAGCGGATCTGCTGCAGGCCGTACGAGGCGAAAATCCGGGTGAAGCGCGAGCCGAAGAAGGGGAAGCCCAGCTGCAGGTTGCCGCCGACCTGCCGGCGCCGGCCCAGGTCGCCCACCGTGAAGCGCTGGCGCGAGTTGAACAGCGTGATCGTGCCGGACGTCCGGGTCTCGCGGATGGCGGGATCGGTATAGCTCAGGGTGAAGTCGTTGATGTTGCGGCCGAACTGCCACATCAGCCGTCCGCGCTTGCCCCGGCCGAAGAGGTTCGGCTCCTCGAGCCCCAGGAACCCGCCCAGGCCGGTGCCCTGCCCGAGCGAGGCGCCGAAGTTGATGTTGCCGGTGCGCCGCTCTTCCACCCGGAAGGTGATGTCGACGTCCACCCCGTTCTCGGTGGGGCGCACGTCCGGCGGGGCCATGGGCTGCTGGAAGAACCCGAGGTTGGAGACGTTCTGGTAGCTGCGGATCAGCCGGTCCCGGTTGAACAGCTCCCCCGGGATCAGCACGATCGCCTCGCGGACCACGCGCTCGTGGGTGACGTCGTTGCCGACGATGTTGATCTTGTTGATCGTCGCCGGCTCGCCCTCGCGGATGGTCCACTTGAGGTCGATCAGCGGCTCGCCGCCCGGGCCGGTGCGCCGGCTCTCCTCGGGCTCCACCCGCGCGTAGATGTAGCCGTTGTTGCTGTAGAGGTCGCCCACCTCGCTGGTGGCGCTGGCCCACTGCTCGCTGTTGAAGGCCTGCCCCGCGCCGCCGTCCGGGCCGAAGGGGTAGATGGCCATCAGGTCTTCGGTGCTGAAGCGCCGGTTGCCCGCGATCTGGAAGGTCCCGATGGTGTAGGCCGGCCCCTCCTCCACCGCCAGGTGAAGCACCGCCTTGCCGTTGCCGCTGTCCACCGCGACGGAGTCGTGGGTCACCTGGAAGTCGATGTACCCATGGCTGCCGTACCAGCCGGGGAGCCGCTCCCGGACGTCCTGCTGCAGCTTGTCGTCGTCGTACTGGCCCTTCTGCCACCAGAAGAAGCCCTCGGGACGGGTGCTCATGCGCTTGACCAGCGCCTTGTCACTGTAGCGGGTGTTGCCCTCGACCTGGACCTGACTGATCGCCACCCGGTTCCCCTCGTCCACGTCGAAGACGATCCCCACCTGGCCGGGGGCGGGCGCCGTCTCGATCACGCGGACCCGCGCCGCGTAGTATCCCTGGGCGTGGTAGAGCGAATCGATGGCCCCGACGCCGCGCTGCACCGCCGCGCGGTCGATCGGCCGCCCCTCCGCCAGCCGCACCCGCTCCTTGACGCTGCGCTCCGACAGCCGCTCCACGCCCTTCACCGTCCAGCGGGTGAGCAGCGGGCGCTCGGTGACGCGGATGACCAGGATCACGGTGCCCAGCGTGTCCTCGCCCTGGCGCACCGCCACGTCATCGAACTGGCCCGACCGGAACAGCGCGGTCAGCGCCCGCTGGATGTCGCGGTAGTTGGTGGGCTGGCCGATGAGCAGGCCCGCGGTACCGATGATCTGCTGGGCCGTCAGCCGGACATTGCCCTCCACCGCCACGCTGTCGAGCACGGGGGTGGGCGGACCGGCGTCCTGGGCGGTCAGCGGCCCGGACAGGACGGCGAGCAGGGAGAGCGTCAGGAACGCGCGTGAGAGGATCATGCGGAGGGAACGGGCACCGGCGCCCCCCGGGTGGGGGGCGCCGGCGCGTGGAGGCGTCAGGCCTTGGTGCCGCTCAAGGCGCGGAAGGCGAGGCGTTCGCCGTCAGGGGCGACATCCACCTCGATCTCGTCGGTCTTCGTGAACTCGCCGAGCAGCAGCTTCTCGCTGAGCGGGTCCTCGATGTACTTCTGGATGGCCCGCTTGAGCGGGCGGGCCCCGTAGTTCTGGTCGTACCCGTGCTCCACCAGGAACTCGGTGGCCGCCGGGGTCAGCCGGAGGGTCTCCTCGCCGACCCGGCGCTGCACCTCGCGCACCAGGATCGCGACGATCCGGGCGATGTGCTCCTTGTCGAGCGGGTGGAAGACGATGAGGTCGTCGATCCGGTTGATGAACTCGGGGTTGAAGACCTTCTGGATCTCGTCCTTGATCTTCTCCTGCATCTTGTCGAACGAGGTCTTGAAGTCCTGGCCGTGGAAGCCCAGCGTCTTCCCCTGCATGATGTCGCGCGCCCCGACGTTCGAGGTCATGATCACGACGGTGTTCTTGAAGTCGATCACCCGGCCGTAGTTGTCGGTCAGGTGGCCTTCATCGAGCACCTGCAGCAGGATGTTGAACACGTCGGGATGCGCCTTCTCGATCTCGTCGAGCAGCACCACCGAGTAGGGCTTGCGCCGGATCGCCTTGGTGAGCGTCCCGCTGTCCTCGTAGCCCACGTAGCCCGGGGGCGCGCCGATCAGGCGGCTCACCGAGAACTTCTCCATGTACTCCGACATGTCCACCCGGATCAGGGCGGCGGCGTCGGCGAACAGGAACTTGGCCAGGGCCCGCGCCAGCTCGGTCTTCCCGACCCCGGTGGGGCCGCAGAAGATGAACGAGCCGATCGGGTGCTTCGGGTCCTTGAGCCCGGCGCGCGAGCGCCGGATGGCCCGCGAGATGGCCTTGATGGCCTCGTCCTGGCCCACCACGCTCTCGTGCAGCTCGTCTTCCATGCGGAGCAGCCGGGCGGTCTCGTGCTCCTGCAGCCGGGTGACCGGGATCCCGGTCCAGCGCGAGACGATGAAGGCGATGTCCTCCTCGCTGATCACCGGCCGGCGGGTCTGGCGCTCCTTCTCCCACTCCTCCTGCTTGAGGCGGATCTGGGTCTGGAGGTCCCGCTCCTTGTCGCGCAGCGCAGCCGCCCGCTCGAAGTTCTGGTCGCGGACCGCGTCTTCCTTCTCGAGGTTCACCTTCTCGAGGTCGGCCTTGAGGTTGGCCACCTCGGCCGGCGGCACCTGCGAGGCCAGCCGCGCGCGCGCGCCGGCCTCGTCGATCACGTCGATGGCCTTGTCCGGCAGGAACCGGTCGGTGATGTACCGCTCGGAGAGCTTCGCGGCGTCGGCCAGGGTCTCGTCGGGGATCACCACCCGGTGATGGTCCTCGTACTTCTTGCGCAGCCCCTTGAGGATCTCGATGGTCTCGTCGATGGAGGGCGGATCGACCATGACGGTCTGGAAGCGCCGCTCCAGCGCCCCGTCCTTCTCGATGTACTTGCGGTACTCGTTGAGGGTCGAGGCGCCGACGCACTGCAGCTCGCCCCGCGCCAGCGCGGGCTTGAGCATGTTGGATGCGTCGATGGCGCCCTCGGCGGCTCCGGCGCCCACCAGCGTGTGCAGCTCGTCGATGAACAGGATGATCTGCTTGTTCTGCGCGATCTCGTTCATCACGGCCTTGAGCCGCTCCTCGAACTGCCCGCGATACTTGGTCCCCGCGATCACCGCCGCCATGTCGAGCGACAGCACCCGGTGGTCCTTGAGCACGTCGGGGCACAGGCCGTTGGCGATCATCAGGGCCAGGCCCTCGACGATGGCCGTCTTGCCCACCCCCGGCTCGCCGATCAGGACCGGGTTGTTCTTCTTGCGCCGGGCCAGGATCTCCATCACCCGCTCGATCTCCTTGGCGCGCCCGATGGTCGGGTCGAGCTGGCCCTCGGCGGCGAGCTGGGTCAGGTCCCGGCAGAAGTGGTCGAGGGCCGGGGTCTTCGACTTCTTCTCGGACTTGGGCGCCGCGGCCGGCTGGGGCGAGGCCCCGCCCTGCGCCGGCGGCTGGGGCATGTCGCTGCCGAGCAGGCGCAGCGTCTCCGCCCGGCTCTGCTCCAGGTTCACCCCGGCGTCGGTCAGCACCTGGGCCGCGATGCCCTTCTCCTCGCGCAGCAGACCCAACAGCAGGTGCTCGGTGCCCACGTAGCTGTGGTTGAGCTCCCGGGCCTCCGTCATTGCCAGCTCGAGCACCTTCTTGGCGCGCGAGGTGTAGGGAAGATCGGGGCCGGTCGCGGCCGCCGCCTTCCCCTTCTTGACCGTCTCCTCGATCTTCTGCTGGATCTCCTCGAGGTCGACATTCAGGTTCTGCAGCACGGCCGCCGCCACGCCCTCACCCTCACGGATGAGACCGAGGAGGATGTGCTCGGTGCCCACGTATTCGTGGTGCAGCCGCGCCGCTTCCTCGCGCGCCATCTGCAGCACCTTCCGAACCCGGTCGGTGAAGTTGTATCCGTTCATGGCGACTGCCCTCGGCGTCCTGCGTCGTCTTCCAGCATGCCGCGAACGTAGCGCGCGCGGCGCTCATTCAGGTCCGGATCCTCGACGCCCACCCCCGCCTGCGCGGCGAGGTGTGCCGGCTGGGTGTGGATGAGCAGCTTGTTCAGCGTGTACAACCCGCAGCGGTCGACCAGCCCCAGCCCCACCCCGAGCCGCACGCCCGAGAGCAGGTTCATGGTCTCGTCGAAGGAGAGGGTCCGCGCATACCGCAGGAGCGCGTACGCCCGCCAGACCTTGTCCTCGATGATCGTCGGCACGTCCCGCACCAGCACCTCGCGGGCCTGCTCCTCGTACTCCATCACCTGCCGGACCATCTTGGCCAGGTGATCCAGCAGTTCGCGCTCCGTCTTGCCGAGCGTGGTCTGGTTGGACAACTGGAAGAAATTCCCGACGACCTCGCTGCCCTCGCCGTACAAGCCCCGAAAGGTCAGCCCGACCTGCGCCAGACCCTGCAGGACCTTGGTGATTTCCTTGGTCAAGACCAAGCCCGGCAAGTGGATAAGCACCGAGGCCCGGAGCCCCGTGCCGACATTGGTCGGACACGAGGTAAGGTAACCAAACTCAGGGTGAAAAGCGAAAGGAAGTCGTTGTCCCAGTTCGGTGTCCACGCGGTCGACATCCTGGTACGCGGCCTCCAGATCGAAGCCCGACCGCAGACCCTGCAATCGCAGGTGGTCCTCCTCGTTCAGCATCACCCCGGCCCGGGCCTGGACCAGCACCGCCGACCCGGGACGGACCCCCCGCCCCTCCCCCGACCCGGCCAGCTCGCGGCTCACGAGGTGCCGCTCGTGGAGCATCTGGCGGTCCGGCTCCGCCAGCCGGTCCAGCCGGAACAGCAGCGCATCCCGCAGGGAGACGGTCTCGCGGGCCGCCCCGAGCACGTCCTGCAGCACCGCTTCCCGCTGCGTCACCGAGCTCCGGGTGCCGAAGGGGTAGGTCTCGAGGTTGCGGGCCAGGCGGATCCGGGTCGACAGGACCAGGTGACTGGCCGGGCCGCTCCCGTCCAGCCACGCCATCCCGCCGTCGGGGAGCAGGCTCAGGTCGATCACGCCTCGCCCCCCTGGCTGCGCAGCCGGTCGCGCAGCTCGGCGGCCAGCTCGAAGTTCTCGGTGTCGATGGCCAGCTGCAGCTGTTGCCGCAGCTGGGCCGCAGGAGGCTCCGCGGGCGTCGGCTCCCCGCCCCGGACCGCGTAACGCTCTCCCAGGTGGCGGCTGGAGCCGTGCAGGCGGCGCAGCAGGTCCCGGAGGGGGCCCTCGAAGGTGCGATAGCAGTCTGCGCACCCCAGCCGTCCAGATTCGCGGAAGTCGGCCAGCGTTGCACCGCAGGTCGGGCAGGCCCCGGTCGGGGTGATGCCCGGCAGCGCCACCTGGGCCTCGAGTTCCTTGCCCATCGACGCGAGGAAGGTCCCGACCGGCGTCTTGGCCAGGCTGGCGGTGCTCTCCACCCCCTTCTCCGCCGCGCACCGCTCACAGAGGTGGAGCGTGACCACCTGCTCCTGCGCGATCTGGGTGAGATGCACCACCGCATCCCGTTCGTGGCATTGGTCGCAGCGCATTACCGCTCCACCTCCACCCGGTCCACCGGCACCAGACGTCCCTCTTCCACCGCGAGCACCCGGTCAGCCCGGGCGGCCAGCTGCCGGTTGTGGGTCACCACCACCAGCGCGGTCTCGAAATCCCGGGCGAGCGTGGCCAGCAGCTCATGCAGCCGCTCCGCCTGGGCCAGGTCGAGGTTGCCGGAGGGCTCGTCCGCCAGCACGACCCGCGGGTCGTTGGCGAGGGCGCGCGCCACCGCCACCCGCTGCTGTTCCCCGCCCGAGAGCATCTGGGGCCGGTGCAGCAGGCGCTCCGCCAGCCCCACCGACGCGAGCAGCGCCTCCGCCCGGGCCCGCGCCGCCGCCTCGGTCGCGCCGGCAATGCGCTGCGGCAGCATGACGTTCTCCACCGCGGTGAAGTCGCGCAGCAGGTGGTGGAACTGGAACACGAACCCGATCCGCCGGTTGCGGAGCCGCTCGAGGGTGGCGTCCTCGGCGGAGGCGACATCCACGCCGTCGAGCACGATGCTCCCCGCCGTGGGCCGGTCAAGGGCGCCCAGCAGCTGCAGCAGGGTGCTCTTCCCCGCGCCGCTGGCGCCCACGATGGCGATGAACTCGCCCGGCGCGACGTCGAGGTCCACCCCGCTCAGGATCTCGAGCGGGCGGCCGTCGCCGCCGGTGTAAACCCGGCGCACCCCGCGGGCGGAGAGGACGGCGGTCATTCGTGCCGGATCGCTTCCACCGGCTCGAGGCGCGCGGCGCCGCGGCTGGGCGGCACGGTGGCCACGATCGCCAGCACCAGGCTCGCCACCACGATCAGCACCACGTCGAGGGCTTCCACGTGCACCGGGATGTGGTCCACGAAGTAGACCGAGGGGTCGATCCGGATGAGGTTGCCGCGGTCCACCAGCAGCGCGATGCCCAGGCCGCTCACCAGCCCGAGTCCGACGCCCACCAGCCCCACGATCGCCCCCTGGGCCAGGAAGATGCGCCCCACCGCGCCGGCCGGCAGGCCCATGGCCCGCAGGATCCCGATCTCGCGCGTCTTCTCCGCCACCACCATCGTCAGGGTGCCCACGATATTGAAGCCCGCGACCACCATAATGAAGAAGATCACCAGCCCCATCGCGAGCTTTTCCAGCTTGAGCGCGCTGAAGAGGGTCGAGTTCTGGGTCTGCCAGTCGAGCGCCCGGTAGGGGTAGCCGAGCTTCTCCTCGAGCCGGCGTCCGATGGCCGGCGCCTGCCAGGGGTCCGCGAGCCGGAGCTGCACGCCGCTCACCGCGTCGCCGAGGCCGGTGAAGCGCTGGGCCGTTTCCCGGGCGATCAGCACGAACTGGTTGTCGTAGAGGAACATCCCGGTCTCGAAGGTGCCCGTGACCTCGAACTTCCAGTAGCGTGGTACCCCGATGCCGAGCGCACGATTCACCTCCGGCGGCTTGGCGGGCACCAGGGTGACCACGTCGCCGGGATAGACGGTCATCCGCTCGGCCAGCCGGCTGCCCAGCACGATGCCGCCATCCACCTCGGGCCGGGTGGCCCGGAAGGTCAGGTCGCCCCGGGTGATGGCCTGCGGCAGGGTGGTCACCGCCTGGCTGCCGGTGTCCCCCTCCATCCCGAGGACGTTCACCCCCTCGGCGTAATCGGCGCCCGCGCTGAGGACCGATTGGGTGAGGACCTCCGGCGCGGCGGCGAGGACCCCGGGCTCGGCGCGGACCACGTCCACGACATGGCGCCAATCGTCCATCCTGAGCCCGTTCCCGTAGGTGAGCACCCGCAGGTGGGGGTTGGCTACCAGGATCCGCTCCCGCAGGTCGTTGCGCAGCCCGTTCATCACCCCGAGCACCACGATCAGCGCGCAGACCCCGACGGCCACGCCGCCCGTGGCGATGGCCGTGATCAGCGAGACCCGCCCCGAGGACCGCCGACTGCGCAGGTAGCGCCGGGCGATGTCCCGCTCCAGCGGCGAGGGCCACCGGAACAGCTCGCGCAGCCGGACCCCGCGGGCGCCGGCCATGCTCAGTCTTCCGGCCGCATGGCGGGGAACAGGATCACGTCGCGGATCGAGGGCTGGCCGGTCAGCAGCATCACCACCCGGTCGATGCCGATGCCCATCCCGCCGGTCGGCGGCATGCCGTACTCGAGCGCGCGGACGTAGTCCGCGTCGTACGGTTGCGCCTCATCGTTGCCCGCGGCACGCTGCCGCACCTGGTCCTCGAACCGGGTGCGCTGGTCGTCGGGGTCGTTGAGCTCGCTGAACGCGTTCGCGATCTCCCGGCACTGGATGAACAGCTCGAACCGCTCCGTCAGGCCGGGCAGGGAGCGGTGCGCCTTGGCCAGCGGTGAGAGCGGCTTCGGGTAGTCGATCACGAAGGTGGGCTGGGTGAGCTGCGGCTCGAGAAAGGCGGCAAACATCTCGTCGAGCAGCTTGCCCCCGGTGAAGACGTTGACCTCGTCGCGCGGGCGGCCGGCCGCGACCAGGCGCGCCCGCATGACCTCCTCCGTCGCGGTCAGCACGTCCACGCCGCTGTGCGCCCGGATGCCATCCACGAAACCCACCCGGCGGAACGGCGGGCCGAACTCGAGGGGGACCCCGTCGCGCACGAGGCTCGTGCCGCCCCCGCTCACCTCCCCCACCAGCTCCCGGAGCAGCCCCTCGGCCAAGTCCATCATGTCGCCGTAGTCGGCGTAGGCCTGGTAGAGCTCCAGCATGGTGAATTCGGGGTTGTGGGTCCGGTCCATCCCTTCGTTCCGGAAGTCGTGCCCGATCTCGTACACCCGCTCGAGCCCTCCCACCAGCAGCCGCTTGAGGTAGAGCTCGTCCGCGATGCGGAGGTAGAGCGGCATGTCGAGCGCGTTGTGGTGCGTGATGAACGGGCGCGCCGCGGCGCCGCCGTAGAGCGGCTGCAGGATCGGGGTCTCGACCTCGAGGAAGCCGCGGGCGTCGAGGAAGGCGCGCACCCGGGAGATGATCCGGGAGCGGAGCCGGAAGACCTCGCGCACTTCGGGGTGCACCGCGAGGTCCGCGTAGCGCTGCCGGTAGCGGACCTCCGGGTCGGCCACGCCCCCGTGGGTGCGCGCGGTGCCGTCCTCCAGCACCTCGACCTTCGGGCGCGGCAGCGGCTTGAGCGACTTGCTGAGCAGTGCCACCGACGCCGCGCGCACGGTGACCTCGCCCGAGCGGGTCTTCATCAGGCGGCCGCGCACCCCGACGTGGTCGTCGAGATCGAGCAGCTGGACCATCGCCCAGGCGTCGGGACCGAGCTCGTCGCCCCGGAGGTACACCTGCAGGCGCCCCGACTCATCCTCCACGTGCCCGAAGACCACCTTGCCCTTGGGCCGCCAGGCCTGGATGCGCCCGGCAATCGTCACCTCGGGGCCGTCCTCGCCCATGGCGTCATCGTAGAGCGCCAGCGCCGCGCGGGTGGCGTGGCTTCGGGCAAAGCGGTAGGCGAACGGCCGCACCCCGAGGGCCTCGAGGGCGGCGCGCTTCTCGCGCCGGTGCCGCTCCGGCTGGCTCAGGTCGTCGGTCACGCCGCCTTGCCCCCGAACTGCTTCAGGAACGCCTCGATGAAGGCATCGAGGTCGCCGTCCATCACCCGCTGCACGTCGCCCACCTTGAGCTCGGTGCGGTGGTCGTTGACCATGGTGTAGGGCTGGAACACGTAGGAGCGGATCTGGTTGCCCCAGGAGTTGTCGGTCTTGGTGGCCTCGAGCTTGGCCCGCTCGACCTCCTGCTCCTCGAGCTTCTTCTGGTAGATCGCGGCGCGGAGCATCTTCATGGCCGTCGCCTTGTTCTTGCCCTGGCTCCGCTCCTGCTGGCAGGCCACGACCAGGCCGGTCGGGATGTGCGTCAGGCGCACCGCCGAGCTGGTCTTGTTCACGTGCTGGCCCCCCGCCCCGGAAGCGCGGTACACGTCCATCTTGATGTCCTCCTCGCGGAGGTCCACCTCGATGGTGTCGTCGATGTCGGGGTAGACGAAGACCGACGCGAACGACGTGTGCCGCCGGGCCTGCGAGTCGAAGGGCGAGATCCGCACCAGCCGGTGGACCCCCTTCTCCGCCTTGATGAACCCGTAGGCGTACTGCCCCTTGATCTCGATCGAGGCCGACTTGATCCCCGCCTCCTCGCCGTCGACCCGGTCGAGGATGGTGACCTCGAAGTCGTGCCGCTCGGCCCAGCGCACGTACATGCGCAGCAGCATCTCCGCCCAGTCCTGGGACTCGGTGCCGCCCGCCCCGGGATGGATCGTCAGGATGGCGTTGCCGGCGTCGTCGGGGCCCTGCAGCATGGCCTGCAGCTCGAAGTTCTCGACCGAGCGCTCCAGCCGCTCCACCTCGGTGGCGAGCTCTGCCGAGAGGTCGGGATCGGGCTCGGCCTCGAGCAGCTCCACCATCGCGCGGGCATCACCCAGCCGCCGGCCGATGTCAGCCTCCGGCAGGAGCCACGCCTTCAGCCCCTTGACCTCCTGCACCACCTGCCGGGCCTCGTCCCCGCGCGACCAGAACGCCGGGTCCGCCTGGCGGGCCTCCAGTTCGAGCAACCGCTTTTCCTTGGCGGGCAGGTCAAAGAAACCCTCGGATCTGGGAGGTCCGCTGGTCGAGATTGTCGAGCCGTTCGATGAGGTCGCGCATAGTGGCCAGTCTGGTCCGGTACGGGAGTGGTAAGTGGCCTAAGATAAGCGATTTCCCGGCAACTTCACGGCGGCGCCCCGGCCGGGGAACGCGGCCCCAAAAGCCAACGCCGCCGGGATTCCCCCGGCGGCGTGGACGGGCCGCGATGAACGGGCGGCGGGCGGCGCTAGAAGATCCGCTGCCCGCCGGCCAGGATCTCGTTCAGGGCGTCTGTAAAGTACGTGGTGGACTCGGCGAGTTCCTTCCCGACCTGGTCGGTGTACTCCTCCCAGCTCTTCTGGATCTCCTCCTGGAAGAGCTCCTTCAGCGTCCCATTGGCCACCCCTTCCTTGCGCCGGTCCGGGTAATAGACCGCGAGGTCGGAGATCAGCGCCCGAGCCAGGCGCCGCGCCTTCTGCGAGGGATCCTGGGAGAGGAACGGGTTGACCGGCCTCCCGGCGGGCCGGACCGGTGCCACGGGGGCCGCCGCGACCGGCGTGGCTGCTGGCGGCGGTGCGACCACCGGAGGCGGCGCCGGGGCCGGTGGGGGAGCGGCGGGGCGCGCCGGCAGCGCCGGCGGATTGGCCACGGTGGGCCGGACGGCCGGCGGAGGCATCACAGGCGGGCGCGGCATCCCGGTCGCCGGGGGGAACTGCCGTGGCGCCGTTGGACGCGGCGCCGAGGGCACGGCGGGCGGAGCCACGGTCGGCCGGTGCGGCGGCGGCAAGACCGGTGGCGCCGCGGAGGGTGGCGCCACCTCCGGCGGCACCGGCACCGCCGGACGCGGCGCGGTGACCTCCTCGGCCGGTGGGGCGGCCACGGCATGCGGCCCGCTGATCGCGGGGTGCTTGGTCGTTGTGTCGCCCGGGGGCGCGGCGGCCGGCTCCGGCAGCGAGGGCCGCTTCATCGTGACGTCGCTGGGCGGCGGCGGCAGCGGTGGCGCCTCCGGCACGGCCGGACGGCGGGTGGTCACGTCCACCGGCGTGGACGGCGCGGGCGGGAACTCGATCCCCGGCCGGCGCATGGTCACGTCCTCGGTGGTCGCGAGCCCCGGCATCGGCGGCGCTGGCATGACCGGCGGAGCCGGCTCAGCCTGGGCGGCGCGGGTGACCGGGAAGACTGCCGCGCAGACCTTGCAGCGTGCGCGAACCCCCGCCGCCGGCACCTTGGCCGGGTCGACGCGGTAGATCGTCATGCAGGAAGGACAGGTGACGTTCATGCCTCCCCCTAGCGGGCTGCGCCCGGACGCCGGTCACCGGGGTCGTCCGAGTCCGACTGCTGACGCCGATCCACCACGAATACTGAGCCTGGCAGCGTCTTCGCGTAGCTCTTCATTTCGGTCGCCAGCTCGCTCACCTGGGCCGGATGGGTGAACTTGCGGCTCCGGTTGGTCACGATTCCGATCGACAGCGTCATCAGCGGCACCCGGTGCAGCTGGCCCCGCCGGTCCTTCCCGAAGAAGTACCCCGCCCGCCGGTCCTGGTCGTTGTACTGCAGCGGGACCAGGGTGTCGAATACCGACAGGATCTCGGTGCAGATCGGGTTCACCTCGTTGAGCGGCACCACGAAGATGAAGTCGTCGCCCCCGATGTGTCCCACGAAGCCCCGCGTGCCCAGCATCCCCTTGACCACGTCGTGCAGCAGGCGGGACAGCAGGTAGATCACCCGGTCGCCGTCGTAGTAGCTGTACCGGTCGTTGAATTCCTTGAAGTGGTCCAGGTCCGCGTAGCAGACCGCGAACTCCCCGCCTCCCTCGAGCTGCCGCCGGATCTCACGTTCGATCTCGGTGGTCCCCGGGAGGCGCGTGGACGGGTGCACGCTGACGTCCCGCTCCGTGCGGGTCAGGATGGCATCGATCCGGGCCCGCTGCTCCGCCGGCGAGAAGAAGCTGGTCACCACCTCGTCGCTCCCGGCGGCGAACCACCCCTCGACCTGGGCCGGGTCGTGCCGGGCGGACAGCATCACCACCGGGACGATCGCGGTGAAGGCGTCGCTCTTGAGCGTCCGGACCAGCGTGGCCCCACCGGCACCGGCGCGATCGGCATCCACGAACAGGAAGCACGGGAACCCGCGCAGGATGATCGCGTGCACATCGGCCGGGTCGGGGAGCACGAGCAGCGGAAAGTCACGACTCTCCGCCCAGTGCCGAACCAGCTCGGGCACGGTGTCGGCCGCCGGTGCATGGTAGAGAACCGTCGGTCGGGTGCGCAGCCTTGGGCTCCGAAACGAGACGTAAAGGGTGAATTGATCGGAACTTACGGGCGGCACCGGCGGCCGTCAACTGCCGCGCCCCTCACCCGCACACTACGCCGCTCCCCGGGGCCGGGCAAGTGCGCGCGTCACGCCCCCATCCTAGAGGAAGAAGACGGCAATCGCGACCATCGCGTACAGGGCCAGCAGCTGGACCCCCTCGAACCAGTGCGACTCCCCGTCGAGGGTCACGATGGCCGCCAGCAGGGTGGACAGACCCATCGCCACCACCTCGAGGGGGCTGAACACCAGGTTCATGTACTCGCCGCCCACGGTCGGCCCGAAGACCGCCCCGGCGAAGACCAGCACTGGCGCCACCAGCAGCGCCACCTGGGCGCTCGATCCCATGGCGATCTGCAGGGCGAGGTCGATCTTGCCCTTTCGGGCCACGACGATCGCGGTCGCGTGCTCCGCGGCATTGCCGATGATCGGGATGATGATCAGGCCAAGGAAGGTCTCGGAGAGCCAGGTCGTGCCGGCGGTCACGCCCTCGACCGCGTGCACCAGGATCTCTGACTCGACCGCCACGCCGACGGTGGCGAGTGCCAGCACCCCGATCGCCGCCGGCACGCTCCACAGCGGCCCGGAGGTCGGGTGGGGGTCGCCGCTCAGGATGCGTTTGTGGGTCTTGAGGGAGAACAGCAGCGAGAAGGCGTAGGTCAGCGCCAGCACCACGGCCACGGCCTCGGACAGGTGCAGTTCGGTGAGGATCGCCGCGTCGCCCTGGTGCGTGCTGTGGAAGAGGGTCGGGAAGATCAGCCCCGTGACGGCGAGCGCCATCATGCCGGCGCTCATCCCCGCGGTGGTGCGATTGAAACGGATGATCGACTTGCCGAGCCCGCCCGCAATGAGGGAAAGGCCGAGGATCAGCAGCAGGTTGCCAAGGATGCTGCCCGTGATCGAGGCCTTGACCAGCTCGATCTTGCCGGCCTGCAGCGCCACGATGGCAATGATGAGCTCGGCTGCGTTGCCGAAGGTGGCGTTGAGCAGGCCGCCCAGTGCCGGCCCGGTCCGGGCGGCCAGGTGTTCCGTGGCCTCGCCCATGTAACCGGCGAGGGGGAGGACGGCCACGCAGGCCATCCCGAAGACGAGCAGCGGAGGGAACCCCCCGGCAAACCCCAGGTAGAGACTGGCCGGGACGGCCAGCAACGGCAGCTTCCGCCAGGTCAGGAAGGGTTCGTGCACCGGGGCGATCCGCGGGGGGCCCTCGTTGCGGCTGAGGCGCGGCTCCTCGCGGACCGGGCCGGACTCCTCCCGGCGCTCCCCACGCCGCGGTGTCTCCGCCCGCTCCGCCCTGCCCTCGGCGCGCTCCGGACGCGGTGGCCGCTCGGCCTTCGGTGCCTTCTCCGGGCGGGGCGGACGTTCCGGCTTCTCGGTCCGTTCGGCCTTCTCCGCCCGTTCCTGCTTCTCCTGCCGCTTGGGGGCCTTCTCCGGACGGGACGCCGGAGCGGCGGTCTCGGCAACCGGCGCGGCCGCGGGCGCCTCGAAGCCCAGTGCCTCCCGCACCTTGGCCACGGGCACGCCCAGGTCCCCAAGGCTCGCGGCCACCACCCCGCGGCCATCGGTCAGGAGCGCCCCGAGCAGCTGCTGCGCGGTGGGTTCGCCGCCTCCGGCGGCACCCCGCGCCTGCTCGAGGGCGCGCCGTGCGCCGGAGCGGAGGCTGATGGCCTCCGGGTCCGCGGGCGTGCCCTTGCCCTGGGGACAGCGCTTCTCGATCCGTTCCCGAAGCTGGTCCGGGGTGGCGGCAAAGGTGCCGAGGACGGTCAGCAGGGCCGGTTCCGCCCCCTGGACCAGGGCGAGGAGGAGGTGCTCGGTGCCGACGTAGTCGTGTTGCAGCCGGGCGGCCTCGGTACGGGCCGCGGCAAGAAAGTCGCTCAAAGCGGCTTCGCCTCGTCGATCAGCATGATGGGGATGCCGTCCTCGACCGCGTAGACGAGGCGGCAGGCGTGGCAGAGGAGCGCCTCGGGGGCGGTGGCGCGGTACTCGAGGTCGCCCTTGCACTTGGGGCAGACCAGGATCTCGAGCAATTCGGGCGCGAGCGTCATGGGGTCACCCTCGGGGCTCGGGAAAGCCGAGCTCGGTGAGGAGATGGGCCTTGCGGCGCCAGTCGCGGGCCACCTTGACCCAGCAGTCGAGGTACACCTGCTCACCGAGCAGGTCCTCGAGGCGCGCACGGGCGTGCTGGCCGATCGCCTTGAGGGTCCGGCCGCCTGCCCCGATCACGATGCCTTTCTGGGATTCCCGCTCCACCAGGAGCGAGACACGAATGTACACTGGCTTCGTGTGCTCGCGGAACTCCTCGACCTGGGCGGCCACGGCATAGGGGACCTCGTCTTCCAGCAGCTGGAAGGCGGCTTCCCGGAGGAACTCGGTGGCGAAGAACCGGAGCGGCTGGGTGCCAAGGTCGTCCGCCGGGTAGGCAAACGGTCCCTCCGGCAGGTAGGGCGTGACGGCGGCGACCAGTTCGGGGATGCCCTCGCCCGTCTCCGCCGACACCACGATGGCCCCCGCCGGCGCCGCCCCGGGGGCGAGGTCGCCCTTGGTATACACGGTCAGGACCGGCGTGGCGCCCGGGCTGGGGAGCCCGGTGAGGGGCCAGAAGGGGGGCGCGGGCCCGTCGGGGGCGGGGTGCAGGTGGAGGATGAGGTCCACCCGTCCGAGCTCCTCCTGGGCGAGCCACCGCATGCGCTCGTGGAGGGCGTATTCCGGGTCGAGCAGGCCGGGGAGGTCGTGGAGGATCAGCTGGCTGTCGGGGGTGCTGTGGAGGCCCACCACGGGCAGTCGGGTGGACTGGGCCTTGGGGCTGACGATGGCCAGGTGGGCGCCGACGAGGCGGTTGAGGAGGGAGGACTTGCCGGCATTGGGGCGTCCGGCGAGGGCGACGTGACCGGTTCTGGGCATGGGGAAACGTAGCGGGAGGGGGCGGCAAAAAAGCGAGCCCGGATCCAGGGGGATCCGGGCTCACGGGGGTGGCTGGCGACGGCCTACTCTCCCACGCCCTCTCAGGCGTAGTACCATCGGCGCTACAGGGCTTAACTGCCGGGTTCGGAATGGGACCGGGTGTGGCCCCTGCGCGCTAGTCGTCAGCCATTCGGTTGGGCGCCGTGCAGGACGGTGCCCACTGAGTGGCAACTGGAGGCTGGATGACGCAAGGGAATTTGGGAGAGATCAAACTTCACGGGCGATTAGTACGGCTCGGCTGAAGGGATCACTCCCCGTGCACCTGCCGCCTATGTACCTGGTAGTCTTCCAGGGCCCTTCAGGGAGCTTAAGCTCCAGGAGTGTTCATCTTGGGAAAAGTTTCCCACTTAGATGCATTCAGCGGTTATCTTCGCGCGACATCGCTACCGGGCGCTGCTCCTGGCGGAACAGCCCGTACACGAGCGGTCGCTTCGTCTCGGTCCTCTCGTACTAGAGACGAGGTCCCTCAACACTCCCACGCCCACGACGGATACAGACCGAACTGTCTCACGACGTTCTGAACCCAGCTCATGTGCCACTTTAACCGGCGAACAGCCGGACCCTTGGGACCTTCTCCAGCCCCAGGATGTGACAAGCCGACATCGAGGTGCCAAACCGCGCCGTCGATATGAACTCTCGGGCGCGATAAGCCTGTTATCCCCAGCGTACCTTTTATCCGATGAGCGATGACCCGTCCACACGGGATCACCGGATCACTTAAGCCGACTTTCGTCCCTGCTTGCGCTGTCGCGCTCGCAGTCAGGCGCCCTTTTGCTTATACACTCAACGTGCGATTACCGACCGCACTGAGGGCACCATCGCGCGCCTCCGGTACATTTTGGGAGGCGACCGCCCCAGTCAAACTACCCACCAGTCACGGTCCTCGGCGGTGTTGCCGCCTGAGTGAGATCGTTAGTAAAAGAAGGGTGGTATTTCACTGATGCCTCCCTCCAGGCCGAAACCTGGAGATCAACGGCTCCCACCTATGCTACGCAGCTGATACCGACGATCAATGACAGGTTGTAGTAAAGGTGCATGGGGTCTTTTTGTCCTGTCGCGGGAAATCGGAATCCTCACCGATACTGCTATTTCGCCGAGCTTACGGAGGAGACAGCTGTCAAGTCGTTACGCCATTCGTGCAGGTCGGAACTTACCCGACAAGGAATTTCGCTACCTTAGGACCGTTATAGTTACGGCCGCCGTTTACCGGGGCTTCGGTTCGTCGCTTCGCCTTGCGGCTGACGACTTGCCTTAACCTTCCGGCACCGGGCAGGCGTCAGTGTCTATACGTCGCCTTGGAAAATGGCTTAGCAGACACCTGTGTTTTTGTTAAACAGTCGCTTGACACGATTCTCTGCGGCCCACTTGCGTGGGCACCCCTTGTCCCGAAGTTACGGGGTCATTTTGCCGAGTTCCTTCTCCGTAAATCACTCGAGCACCTTAGGCTGCTCGCCTCGCCTACCTGTGTCGGATTACGGTACGGTCAACAATTGTCCTGGTTCGCGAAGCTTTTCTTGGCAGCGTGCGTCGATCGCCCTTTGCGGAACCTTGCGGTCCCTTCGGCATCGCCACTCGACTAACCCCGCGGATTTGCCTACGGGGCAACGTCTACCTGGCTTACAGCGGATAATCCACCCACCCGCCGGCGGTCTTGCTCCTGCGTCCCTCCTCGAACTCGTAACGGCCAACTGTTGGTACGGGAATGTTGACCCGTTTCCCATCGTCTACGCCTCTCGGCCTCGACTTAGGGTACCGACTGACCCTGAGCTGATTGCCATGGCTCAGGAACCCTTAGGCTTACGGTGACCATGGTTTTCACATGGTTTCTCGCGTACTTAATCCGGCATCCTCACTTCTGATCGCTCCACCGGAAGGCTTCCGCCCCGGCTTCATCGCTCTCAGAACGCTCCGCTACCCCTCTGCACTGAGTGCAGAAGACGAGGCTTCGGCGGGGGGCTTAAAGTCCCGACCATTATCGGCGCAACCTCGCTTGACTGGTGAGCTATTACGCACTCTTTAAAGGAATGGCTGCTTCTAAGCCAACCTCCCAGCTGTCACAGCAAGATCACATCCTTTGCTACACTGAGCCCCCACTCCGGGGCCTTAGCCGTCGTTCTGGGTTCTTTCCCTCTCGCCGCTGTACATTAGCGCACAGCGACTGCCTCCCGGGCAGCATTCCATGGGCATTCGGAGTTTGGTTGGGGGAGGTAACGTTATTCACGTCCCGGACCCATCCAGTGCTCTACCTCCCAGGAACTCATTTCCCGAGGCTATACCAAAATATATTTCGCGGAGAACCAGCTATCCCCGAGCTTGATTGGCCTTTCACCCCTACCCTCAAGTCATCCGAGCGGTTTTCAACCCACATCAGTTCGGTCCTCCACCGCCTGTTACGGCGGCTTCAACCTGCTCAAGGGTAGATCGCCACGGCTTCGGGTCTGCCCCCACGTACGAAGTCGCCCTATTCAGACTCGCTTTCGCTACGGCTCCGGCCCTGAAGGCCTTAACCATGCACGTGAGGAGCAACTCGCCGGATCATAATGCAAAAGGCACGCAGTCAGGGCCCCGAAGGACCCCTCCTACAGCTTGTCAGCACACGGTTTCAGGTTCTGTTTCACTCGCCACCTGGCGTACTTTTCACCTTTCCCTCACGGTACTAGTGCACTATCGGTCATCGAGGAGTATTTAGGCTTGGAGGGTGGTCCCCCCTGATTCGCGCAACATTCCACGTGCGCCGCGCTACTCGGGATACCACTAGGGGCCGTACGCAACCGGTTACAGGGCTGTCACCTTTTCTAGCGGGCCTTTCCAGGCCGCTTCACCCTCGCGTCGTGCATCCCACGTCGTGG